>JAHELT010000103.1 GCA_024644045.1 Chromatiales bacterium
CACGCGGCATGGGTCGTGTTTGCGCTGTGGACGGGTTTTACCTTCGTGGGTTACTTCACGCCCATCACCGATCTCGCCGCCCGGGTGGCAACCTTCGCGCTCGGCCCGTGGGAAACGTTCTGGGTGCTGTTCTACGCGTTCGCGACCTGGGGTAACGCGGGGTTCTTGCGCGAGCAGGTCTGTAAATACATGTGCCCCTATGCGCGTTTTCAGAGTGCCATGTTCGACAAGGACACGCTGATCATCACTTATGACGCAAAGCGTGGTGAAAACCGCGGTTCGCGCCGTCGCAGCGAGGATTATCGCGCGAAGGGGCTCGGCGACTGCATCGACTGCTCGATGTGCGTGCAGGTGTGTCCAACCGGGATCGACATACGCGACGGGCTGCAATATCAGTGCATCGCGTGCTCGGCGTGTATTGACGCGTGCGATACGGTAATGGGAAAAATGGGCTATGCGCCGGGCCTGATTCGCTACGACACTCAGCACGGCCTGGAAGGCAAGCCAACCAAGATCTTCAGGCCACGTATCGCCGTTTATGCGGCAATCCTGGCTGCGCTTGCCGCAGCGTTCGTGTTCTCGGTGGCGCAGCGGGTGCCGCTGGGCCTGGACGTGATTCGCGACCGCAACGCGCTGTACCGGGAGACCAGCGACGGGCTGATCGAGAACGTATACCTGCTTAAGATACTTAACATGAGCAACACCGAACAACGCTATCGGCTCGAAGTGCGCGGCATTCCCGACGCCGAGCTGGTGCTCGATCGCGACCGGCTGCGCGTCGCGAGCGGCGCAGTGCTCGACCTGCCGGTGAGCGTACGCGCCCGCGAAGGGCAGCTTGACGCGCGCAGCGTACGCATCGAGTTCGTGCTTTCGGCCGTGGGCGATGTGCGCCTGAGTGCCGTTGAAGAAGCGCGTTTCCTTGGGCCGCGCCGGTGAGCGCTGCGCTGACCGGCTCAGGACATACCCGGCGACCCTGGTACCGGGAGCCGTATGTCTGGCTGTTGATCGCGTTTCCGGCCCTCGCCGTGCTGAGCGGGTTCGCCACACTGGTGATCGCGGTGGTCAGCGATGACGGGCTGGTGGTTGACGACTACTACAAGCGCGGCAAGCAGATCAACCGCGTATTGCGCCGGGATCAGGCGGCTGCCGCGCTGCAGCTGGGCGCCGATCTGGAAATAGAACCGACTGGCCGCGTGCGCGTGGTGCTGCGCGCCGCCGAGAACGCAACGCCGTTCCCGCCGCGCATCGAGCTGCATCTCGCGTATGCCACCCGTGCCGGGCTCGATCAGAACCTGGTGCTGGAGTACGCTGCCGGGACTTCCGGTGACTATCGCGGACAGTTGCAACGGCCGCTGATAACGGGGCGCTGGTATGCACAGCTGCAGACCGCGACCTGGCGGCTGGTAGCCGTGCTCCAGTCCCCGCTGACGTCCACCTACAGGCTGGGGGTTAAGCGCTAGTGCCGGGACTGCCGCTTCTGGATCTGTCTGCCACCGCGACGGCCTTTGCGCTGGGCCTCGCGGGACTGGTGCACTGCGTCGGTATGTGCGGCGGCATTGCCGCGACCCTGACGCTGGGACTGCACCCGCGACTGCGGCAGGCGAAACCGCGCCTGATTGCGTTTCTGCTGCTATACAACCTTGGCCGGCTGAGCAGCTACGGGCTTGCGGGTGCTGCGGTTGGCGCGGCGGGCGCCGGCGTCGAAGCGGTGGCCGTGGGTGTAGTGTTTCCCGTCGGTCACCTGGCGACCGCGGTGTTCATGCTGCTGGCCGGTTTGCACGTGACTGGTTGGTGGAACGGGCTGGCGTTCGTGGAGCGGGGCGGGGGCCTGGTCTGGGGGCGCTGGGTGCAGCCGTTCACGCGTCGCCTGCTGCCGGTTGGCAGCCCGGTTGCGGCCTTTGCCGCCGGTTGCCTGTGGGGCTGGATGCCGTGCGGGCTGGTGTACGCAGCGCTGGTCCTGGCCGCCATGCAGGCCGATGCCTGGCGCGGTGCAGCGGTAATGCTGTGCTTCGGACTCGGCACGCTGCCGGCGCTGCTGGGATCCGGTTTCTTCGCCGACAGGGTGTTCACCTTGATGCGCGCAAGCCGTTTGCGCGTCGTGCTCGGCGCGCTGGTCATGGCGCTCGGCGTGTTCGCCCTGTTCAGACTCAGTGCCGCTGTGCACGCGAGCCATTCCGCACTCGAGGCTTTGCCGGAGTTGCATTGACATAGATCAAAGCCTTACGCGCTGAGCACCTTACTCTGAACGTGCGCAGATCCTGCGAGTGCGCCGTAATGCAAGAGTCGCTAGAGATCATCAAACAGGAGCACCGCCGGCTCGGCGCGTTGTTGATATGCCTGGACGGTGTACTGAGTAGCGTGGCGGCCAGCGGAAATGCACCGGATTTCGAGCTTTACCATGCCGTGATCGGCTATCTCGAAGACTTTCTGTTCCGCTACCACCATCCCAAGGAAGACCAGTATCTGTTTCCAAAGTTGCGCGAGCGGTGCAGCAGCGCAGAGGCGCTGACGCGTGAGCTCGAGCAGCAGCACGAGCGCGGCGATGTGCTGCTGGACGGTATCCGCAACAGCCTGGGCATGTATCAGCGCCACGGCGGCGACGACTTCCGCGTTGATTTCGAAAGCGCGGTGCACGCTTACCACAAGTACGAATGGGAACATATCAAGCGGGAGGAAACGGAACTTCTGCCGCTGGTCCGCGAGTACCTCAACGAGGACGACTGGCGGGAAATCGATCAGGTGTTTTCGAGTCACACCGATCCTCTGTTCGGCAAACCGACAGACGACAAGTACCGGCGTTTGTTCGAGGAAATTGCCAGGCGCGCACCGGCGCCGCACGGTCTGGGGTGACAGGGGCCGTTTTCCGACGAACTGCCGCTGTAAAGCAGGACCGGGTTGACGAGCCGCTCCAGCTACAGCCGTGCGCCATACGGCGGACCAATAAGGCTGCCGGTTCGCAGCGCCTGGCGGGCGGCCGCCTTCTTCCTCACACCAATTCGTCTTTTTTGTCGACGGTCTCGCCGAAGCGGCCCAGCGCCGGCGCTTTCAGGCCGGCGTAGAGTTGTTCGATGTTACGGTTGATGTGTGCATTGGCCTGTTCGAACAGACTGTTTCCTTGCAGATCCGATTCCACCAGCAGCGGCCCGAAGTTCTCGAGGCGCAGCACCCACATGGCCTGGGCAATGCCGAGTTCCTCGAGCCAGTAGACTGACTGCACGGCCTTGATCCCGCGGCCGAGCAACGCGCCGGTGCCGTAGCCGACGGTGGTCAGATATACGGCGCCTGCGGGAACGAAGATTTCGCGGTAATCGGCGCTGCTCATGCCACCCTTGCCGATGATCACCTTGCAGCCGGTCTGTGCGAACCACTGCGGCAGCCATTTGGCGAACCGGAAGCTTGCGGTTGCCGTCACGCCGCCGATCTTGTAACCGCCGTGGTCATCGACGGCGGCGGCGGGCGAACAATGGAAGTTCACATTGCTGATCGCCTCGAGTGGCACCGGCGGCGTCTCGCCGTCTTCTATGATCCGCTTGTAGACACCCTCGCGCCCGGTGTACAGAACCCCGTCCAGGTACACCACGGTGCCGATCTGCAGGTCCGCCAGCCGCGACGGGTCGACCGGCGCGTTCAGCCGGATTGTTTCAAGTGTTCGTTTGCCGCTTGCCATGAGAGTGAGTTCCTGCGCATGAAATCGGTGAACCACCGCGGGTCACTACGGTACTGGACGCGCCCGTCGGCGAGAATGCGAGCCGTGGCACGCCGCGACGAGAGGCAGAAAGAGTGCACGGACATCGGCATGCCGCCGGTGTGCGTGTAGCCGACCTCGATGTGGCAGTCGAGCACCATGCTGGTGCCGGCGAAGCCCATGGCCCCCATCCCGATCCGGTTGCCGAGCTCCTTCAGTTCTTCCTCGAGCTGCGCAATCTCCGGGTCGGGATTACGGTCGCCCACCACGCGCAGGCAGGCAGCCTGCTTGCCGAGCACCATGCACGTGTCCTTGGACCCGCCCAGACCCACGCCGACGATCGCCGGCTGGCAGGCGAGGCCACGTTTCCCGAACGCGATCATGGTGTCGAGAAAGAACCGTTTGATGCCGTCGATCCCGTCGCCGGGAAACAGCATGCGGTAATCGGTACCGAACAACCCGCCCTTGTGCACGGTGGTCAGCTCCAGCCAGTCCGCCGCGGGCTCGAAACTGTAGTCTATCTCGGGTGCACGGATCCCCACGTTGTTGTTGTTGTCCTGCCGGGTCAGCGGGTGCACGCGGTTGGGCCGCAGCGGAACATCGTGAGTCGCGCGGGCGGTTGCCGAGCGCAGCGCTTCCTCGAGGGCCACGAAGCCGCCCGCGAGCTGCGCCTCGTTGCCCGCCTTCACGTAGAAGCGCGGCAGTCCGGTGTCCGCGCACATCGGGCGGTTGTCCTCACGCGCCGCCTGCCAGTTCTGGAGCATCGATTCGAGCACGAAGGCAGACAGCTCGCCTTGCTCGTTCTCCGCCATGCCGATGACACCGTTCTCGTAGTCGCTCGGTATGCGGATACTGGCGTTGAACATCAGATTATAGGCCGCCTCTTCGATGAGCTCGGTCGCGATCATGATGGAACTCCGTGGGCCTCGCGCTGTGGGCGGCCGTCGGCGCCCGGCGCGGGTTGATCGAGCAGCGTTTCACCGGGCGCGACGCGGGTGAAGGCTACCGGGCAGGTGTGCGTATCGAACGCATCGCTCTCATTCAGACGGATGCTGGTGAACCGGCTTCCGCGCAGATCGCCGGTCTGCGGAAAATCGCTGCGGTAGTGCGCGCCGCGCGAGTCCTCGCGGGCCAGGGCGGCGGTGGCGATGCAGCGCGATACCAGGATCTGGTTCTGCAGATTCAACCAGTCGTGCCAGGTCAGATTGAACGCCGGGTCCACGTCGCCGATACCGGTGGCCAGCAGCGCCGCGTCCAGCGCCGCCAGTTCCTGCAGCGCGTTCTGCAGGCCGCTTTTCGAGCGGATGATACCGACGTCGTCCCACATGATGGTATGCAGGCGTTCGCGCAGCGGGTTGAGATTGCCGGGGCTGCGTTGTAACGGAGCCAGGCAAGCGGCCACGGCCGCTGAGAGCAGCGCTTCGTCGGGTTGAGCGTAACCTGCCTCACGCACCTGCTCGGCCATGTGCTCGCCGGCGATACCGCCGAACACCGTCGAGTTGGCCACCCCGTTGCCGCCGAGGCGATTCGCGCCGTGCACGCCGCCGGCATCCTCGCCGGCGACGAACAGCCCGCGCACTGCGGTGCTGCAGTCGCGCTCGAACTCGACGCCGCCCATCATGTAGTGCGCCGTGGGCACGACCTCGACCCGCCCCCCGGCGAGGTCGAAGCCGCAGTCCGCGCAGCGTTTGACCATACCCTTGAACTGGGCACTGACCTGCTGCGGGCCAAGGTGGCGCATCTCGATGTAGACGCCGCCATTCGGTGTGGCGTTGCCGCGGCGGATTTCCTCGAACATGGCGCGCGAGACGATGTCGCGCGTGGCGCGCTCGCCGCGCGCGTCGTATCGGTGCATGAACCGCTCCCCGTCGCCGCCGAGCAGGTAGCCGCCCGCCCCGCGCAGCCCCTCTTCGAGCACCGTCCCGGTCATGCGGGTGTCCGGGCCGGCCAGCAGGCCGGTGGGATGAAACTGCACCATTTCCATGTCGCGCAGGCGCAGCCCCGCGCGCAACGCCATGGCCATGCCGTCACACGCTTTGTCCCCTGAGGGTGTGTGGTAGCGGTACATGGTCGGGCCGCCGCCCGTAGCCAGCAGCACCGTCTTGGCCTGGACGAAGTGCAGCCCGCCGCTGCGCATGTCGATGAACAGCACGCCCGCGATCGCGTGTTCGCCACTTGCGGGGATGAATGCGACAGCCCGGTTCTCCTCCAGGCGCTGTACGGGCAACCCCCAGACCCGTTCGGCCAGCCGGTTCACGATCTCGATGCCGGTCAGGTCGCCTTTGTGCACGGTGCGATCGAAGCTCTGCCCGGCGAACGCTTTCTGGTGCAGCGTGCCGTCGGGATTGCGGTCGAAAAAGCAGCCGAGCTCGTTCTCCAGCTCCTGCAGCCGCTCGATCGCGCCGTTGACCAGCCGCCAGGCCAGCTCCTGATCGGGCAGCCACTTGCCCCCTTCGACGGTGTCCATGAAATGGCGCTCGACGCAGTCGCCCGCGCCCAGCGCCACGTTGTAGCCGCCCTGTACCATGCGGGTGCAGCCGCACTTCCCGAGCAGACCCTTGACCGCCAGCGTGATCGAGGCGCCGGGGTTGGTCTGGTGCGCGTGCAGCGCGGCGAACAGCCCCGCGCCGCCGCTGCCGAGAATGAGTATGTCGGTGTGCGAGCGTTGCATTTTCAGGCGGTGTTCAAAAGGAACAGCAGACCGCCGAACAGACTCACCCCGAAGGCCGCCGTGATGAGCGCTTTGTGGCGCTCGGTCCAGGGCAGGAACTCGAGTGCCAGCAGGCGCAGACCGCCGGCCAGGTGCAGGGTCAGCAGGCAGACCAGCAGCGTTTCCGCCAGCTTCACCGGCGCCAGCTCGGTCCAGTGGAGGAACTGATCGAGCGCCGCCTGCCGCTCCAGGGCGAGACCGAGCACCAGGAAGTGCGCCGGCAGAAACACGGCCAGCGCCAGGCCCGACAAGCGGTGCAGCAGAAACGCCCAGTATCCGGCGTGCTGGCGGCTGGGTCTCAGCATCAGCTGACGACTGCGTAGACGGCGCGCAGCCCGAGCGCCAGGAGCAGCAGGCCGCCGGTGTGGGCGATAAGCGTGGCCGTGCGCCGGCCGAGGGGCGTCCATTCGACGAGGACGTTACGCAGCCCGATGGTGGCGTGCACCGCCGCCGCTGCGACGAAGGTCGTATAGAACACAGCCCAGCCGATGCTGCCCTGGGTTCGCGCCATGATCTCCCCGGCACTGAGACCGTCACGCACCGCGTAGACGATCAGCGCCAGGTGCGCGAGCACCAGGGGTGCCATGATCAGCGCGGTGACGCGCTGGAGGAGGTAGGCGCGGGCTGCGCTAGCCATGGCTCGAGAGCGATGCGAGGGCGGCGCGTTTCAGCGCGGCAATCGAGCGCGTCGGGTTCAACCCGACCGGGCAATGCTGCGCACAGCCCTGCTGGCTGTGACAGCTGTAGCAGCCGCCGTCGCTCGCCACCGCGCGCAGGATGCGCCCGCGATCGGCCTCGCGCACGTCGTTGCAGCCGGCCCACGCGCGGTTCAGTGCCGCCGGCCCCACGTAGTCGGGTTGCCACTGCACCACGTCGCAGGCGGCGTAACAGACCGCACAATTGATACACTCGATCGCCGCATCGGCCGCCTGGCGCTCGTGCGATTGCGGCGGGATCACGGCCAGCGGGTCGCGCCGGCTGTGGCTGCCGCTGAACCGGCCCTGCGCTGCCTGCCACTTGTCGAAGAACGGCGCCATGTCGGTGGCGAGGTCGCGGAGCACGGGCAGGTTGCGCAGCGGTCCGATCTGCAGGTAGCGGTCGCGGGTCACCGTTCGCACGTGCGTCCGGCAGGTCCACTTCGGCCGGCCGTTGACGGTCATGGCACAGGACCCGCACATACCGACCCGGCAGGCGAAGCGGTAGGCGAGACTGGCATCGCGGTGACGCTGGATCCAGGTGACGACGTCCAGCACGGTCTGGTTAGCGCTGCGCGGCACCGTGAAGCGCTGGTACTGCCCCTGCGCGCCGCCGCGCCAGACGTCGACCTGCAGCTCGGGTTGCACTGCATCATCGGGGCTTGAATCTTCAGCCATGGCCCATGTTACACAGCAACAAATTACGAAGAAATCGAAATTCTGCGCCCGCACATCTTCTAGAATGTGACTGCCATGATGCCGCGGGCGGTGCGGCGGTGCGGCTTCCCGATCGAGGCCCCGGACACCAGGAGATCCGCGTGAGCGCATTTATCGACGCATTGAACGCCAGACCGCGCACGACTCTGGCGCACACGCCGACACCGCTCGAGCGCATGAGCAATCTTTGCACGCGGCTGGGTGTCGAAGTCCACGTCAAACGCGACGATTGCACGGGGCTGGCGATGGGTGGCAACAAAGCGCGTCAACTGGAGTACTACCTGGGTGCTGCGCAGCAGCAGAGGGCCGATACCCTTCTGATTACCGGCGCGGTGCAGTCGAACTACGTGCGCATTGCGGCCGCAGCGGCGCGCAGATGCGGCATGCAGATCGAAGTGCAGCTCGAGCAGCGCGTCTCCGGCATGGACGCGGTGTATCACCACTCCGGCAACGTGCTGCTCGATCGTCTACTGGGTGCAACGCTGCACTATTATCCGGTGGGCGAGGATGAAGCAGGGGCCGACGCCAATCTGGACAGCATTGCCGAGGGATTACGCGAGCGCGGTGCCTCACCGTACGTGATCCACCTGGGCGCCAGCCACCCGCCGCTGGGTGCTTTAGGGTATGCGCGGGCCGCTGTCGAACTGGTCGAGCAACTGCAGACCACCCCCGTGCGTTTCGAGCATATCGTCGTGCCCTCGGGGAGCTCGCACACGCACTCCGGGCTGTTGCTCGGGCTGCGCGCGATGCAGTGTGAAATTCCGGTGACCGGGATCTGTGTGCGCCGCGACGCTGCACAGCAACAGCTGCGGGTTGTCGAGTGTACGGCGGCGATTGCCCGATTGCTCGGCATTCCCAATCCTGTACGCGAGGACGACGTGCGCGTCTACGATGGCGTGCTCGCGCCGGGTTACGGCCGCTTCGGTGTCGAGGTGCGCGAAGCCATCGAGCTTGCGGCGCAATGCGAAGGTCTGCTGCTCGATCCGGTGTACAGCGGCAAGGCGTTCGCCGGCTTGCTGGCGCTGGTGCGCGCGGACCCGCCGGCCAGCGGCCCGTTGCTGTTCCTGCACACCGGGGGCACCCCCGCCCTGTTCGCTTATCAGAACGCGCTGACCGGATGACTCGGGAGAACGCCCGGCGGAGCGGGGGAGCACAGGTGGGCATCTACGCACCGGTCAGCGCAGCACGATGGCGCCCAGCTGACGGCCGTAATCCGGTTCACCCCGCCGGCGGCTGCGCCGGTAGCTGAACAGATCGTCATCGGAGAAGGTATCGCGGGTCTGCCGGTCGATTGCCTGCACGCCCGCACTCAATACGCGTTGTTCGATGTAAGCCGGCAGGTCGAACACAAGCCGGTCCGCCCCACCCGCGAAGAACTGCTCGTTTCCGGCATCCTGCGCTACAAAAAACGCCCGGAAATCGGCACCGACCTCGTACGACGGCTGCTGGATGCCCGGACCGACCGCGGCAACCACGTCGTGCAGCTTAGCGCCGAGCGTCTGCATGGCCGCGAGGGTCGCTTCCAGCACGCCGTTGAATGTGCCGCGCCAGCCGGCGTGCGCGGCGCCGATCACCCTCGCGGCGGGGTCAGCGAACAGCACGGTCGGGCAGTCCGCGCCGGTGATGCCCAGGGCCAGGCCGGTGCGCGCCGTGACCAGCGCGTCGACCTGCGGGCGCCGGTCCATGCAGTGCTCGTCGATCACGAGGACGTCGACGCTGTGCGTCTGCCTCGGCACGATGAGGTTGTCCGGCGCGACGGCCAGCATCCTGGCGACCCGGCTCAGATTCTGGCGCACGCGCTGCGGGTCGTCCTGAGAGCCCGGACCGCAGTTGAGCGAAGCGTAGATACCGCGGGAGACGCCGCCGCGGCGCGTGAAGAATCCGTGCGTGACGCTGGCGCATCGTTCCAGGTTGTCGCTGCTCAGCACGTTCATTGCCGTTTGTCCGCCGACGCGAGTATTCCGTAACATAGCCGAGCGCAACAGCGCGCACCACTGTGCGCCGCAAGGCCCGAAGTTCGAGGGAGACCCGTTTGAGCAACAGCGCAGACATCATCGCGCAGCGCCTGCACGCCGCCGGCTGCCGGTACGCCTTCGGGATACCGGGCGGCGAAGTGCTGACCCTGGTCCAGGCGCTCCACCGGCAGGGCATCGAGTTCGTGCTGGCAAAGCACGAGAACGCGGCGGGGTTCATGGCGGAAGGCACCCATCACGCATGCGGCGGTCCGGCGTTGCTCATAGCGACCCTGGGACCCGGGGTGGCCAATGCCGTGAACGTCGTCACCAACGCCTGGCAGGACCGCGTACCGATGATTTTCCTGACCGGGTGCGTGGACCCCGCCGAGGCGCACAGCTACACCCACCAGGTGTTCGACCACGGTGCGTTGCTCGCGCCGGTCACCAAGGCAACCTTCACGCTGACGGTGGACACGGCGGACGTGGTGCTGGACAAGGCGCTCGGCATTGCGCTCGAAGGGCAGCCTGGCCCGGTGCACATCGACGTGCCCATGGGGGTGGCCGAGGCGCCGCATCGCGCCGCGCTGCGCCCTGCGGCCTGCGCCCGCGCCGGACAGCCGCGCGAGCAGGATCTGGCCGAGGCGCGCGAGTTACTGCAGCAGGCGCAGAGCCCGCTGCTGATCGCAGGCCTGGACGTGCTCAGTCAGGGCGGCGAGGCGGCGGTGCGCGAGTTTGCACTGCGTTTCGGCGTGCCTGTGCTGACCACCTACAAAGCCAAGGGTGTGCTGGAGGAGACCCACCCGCTGGCGCTGGGTGCCGCCGGGTTGTCGCCTAAGGCCGACAAGCTGCTGCTGCCGTTTGTGCAGTGCGCCGATCTGCTGGTGCTCGCCGGCTACGACCCGATCGAAATGCGCGCGCCCTGGCGCGAGCCGTTCGGCGAGGCGCAGAGAATCATCGAGTTCAGCGCAGTGGCCGGGACGCATGGCATGCACCGCGCAGATCTCCAGTTCGTCGGCGACGTGGCCGCCGGGCTGCATGCACTCGGTAACGGCTGCACCGCGCACCCGGTTTGGAGCGACGACAGCGTGCCACGAGTGCGCGGCAAGTTGCAGGAAGCGTTTGCACCGGGCGATGCCTGGGGCCCCGGTCAGATCATCGCCTCAGCCCGCGACGTGATGCCCCCGACGGCGGTTGTCACCGTCGATTCGGGCGCACACCGTATCCTGCTGAGCCAGATGTGGACCTGCAGCGCCCCGCGGACGCTGCTGCAGTCGACCGGATTGTGCACGATGGGGTGCGCGCTGCCGCTCGCAATCGGCTACAAGCGTGCTGCGCCGCAGGCACCGGTCATCGCGTTTACGGGCGATGCCGGACTGGAGATGGTGCTCGGCGAGTTGGCTACCCTGCGCGACAGCACATTGCCGCTCGTCATCGTGGTTTTTTGCGACGCATCCCTTGCGCTGATCGAGCTCAAGCAGCGGCGCGTGGGCCATGCCAATGTGGGCGTGGATTTCGACGGGACGGATTTCGTGAGCGTGGCCAACGCGTTCGGTATGCACGCCGCCTGGGTCGACGACGCCGAGCAGCTGCGTGAGCGGCTGCGGGACGCTTTGACGGACACGCGTTCCACGCTGCTGGCATGCCGCATACCGCGTCGCGGCTACGACGACGCTTTCTGAGCTGAAGCGCGCCGTCCGGCGATCAGGACCGGTCATCGCGGCAGGTAGCGCTTCTCTATGGTCCGCGTCGGTTGCGCTCGAGCAGCGAATCGAGAGTTACCGCCGCGATTGCCCGCTTGAGTTGATTGACCTGTCGCTCCCTGGCAAGCTTACACGAGGCACGCAAGCCAGGACCGCACTCGTTGCTGCGCACCTTCCCGGAAGCGCGCAAGCCGTAGCTGGAGTTCCCGTCGTCGATCTGTCAGGCGTCGGAACGATCTGAGTGAAGCGCTGCGCGACGCCGACCGAGCGTGAGAACGTTCGTAGAGTATGGTGAACCGACGCCATGCTTCGCGCGGGGCAGCCAAGATGACAAATTGCTGACAGCAATCGTTCGTAGCCTCACGGTCAGTGCCCGGACGTCCTGCGCGGCGTGCCGGATACTCAAAATCGCTCCGGAGGTAGACACGACATGATGTTCGGACCCAGAACCCGGCGCCGCTTCCTGGCGTTCCCGCTGGCCCTCGTCCTGGGGCCTCTTGCGAGCCAGCAGGCCAGCGCGGCAGATATCGACTCCATTCACTTCCTGATCCCCGGTGGCGCCGGTGGCGGCTGGGACGGCACTGCCCGCGGGACCGGTGAGGCCCTGATCAAGGCCGGGATCGTCGGCAAGGCAACTTACGAGAATATGTCGGGCGGCGGTGGCGGCAAGGCCATCGGCTACCTGATCGAGAACGCCAGGTCGAGCCACGGCACACTGATGGTGAACTCGACGCCGATCGTGATCCGTTCGCTCACCAAGCGCTTCCCGCAGAACTTTCGCGACCTGACGATGGTCGCCGGGACCATCGGTGACTACGCCGCGTTCGTGGTCAAGAAGAACAGCTCGATCAACTCGTTCAAGGACCTGGTGGCTGCGTACAAGGCCGCGCCGCGCAAGGTGGCGATCGGTGGGGGCTCGGTCCCCGGCGGCATGGACCACCTGGTCGCGGCGCTCGCGATGGAGGCGGCCGGGGAAGATCCGACCAAGGTCAAGTACATCCCCTACGACGCTGGCGGCAAGGCGATGGCAGCGCTGCTCTCGGGCGAGATCCAGGCGCTGTCAACCGGCTTTTCCGAGGCCGTCGGCATGGCGCAGGCGGGCGAGGCGAAGATTATCGGCGTGACCGCCGCCAAGCGCGTGCCCGCCTATGCGGACGCGCCGACCCTGAAAGAGCAGGGCTACGACGCCGAGTTCGTCAACTGGCGGGGTTTCTTCGCCGCCCCCGGCCTGCCGCAGGACCAGCGCGAGAAGTACATCGCCGCACTCGGCAAGATGTACGAGACGCCCGAGTGGGAAGCGGTTCGTGCTCGCAACGGCTGGGTGAACATCTACCACCCGGGTGAGGAGTTCACCGCGTTCCTCGAGAAGCAGGAGAGGGTGATCTCCAACTTGATGAAGAAGCTCGGGTTCCTGTAGGCAAACGGGGCGGGCGTGAGGCGCGCAGGTGCGCTTCACGCCGTCCACCCGTGGTGTCGACTGAGGGTGAAGACCATGGCTTTGGACCGGCTCGTCGCGCTCGTTTTTCTGATTGTCTCTCTGGTGTACGGCTACGCCGCCTTCACTTACCCGCTGCTGCCGTTCGAGCGGAACATGGCGGTTCTGCCGAGCACGCTGCCGATGGCGCTCAGCGTGCTGGGGGTGGTGCTCTCGGTGCTGATCATGGTTTCGCCGCGTCCCAAAGTGGCTGAAGGCGGTCTCGGCGAGATCGGCTTGGAAACGGTGCGGGGCTTCAAGCTCGGGCAGACCCTGGGCCTGGTGGCGGCGATGATCGCTTACGCGGTGCTGCTGCGCCCGATCGGTTTCCTGGCCGCGACTTCGTTGTTCATCGTCGTCAGCGCCGTCGCCCTGGGCGAGCGCAAGTTCGCGGTGCTCGTACCGATCGCGGTGTCCACCGCGGTAGCAATCTGGTACCTGGTCCAGGAGACGCTCGGTATCTTCCTGCGTCCCTGGCCGTCGTTCCTCTCGTAAACCTCCGGCTTCCCGGCTCGAGGACGGCACAATGTTCGAAGGAATCCTGCTCGGCCTCTCCACCGCGCTCTCGTTCAAGAACCTGATCATGGTGATGGCGGGCTGCCTGATCGGCACCTTCATCGGCATGCTCCCGGGGCTCGGGCCGATGTCGATCATCGCGATCATGATCCCGGTGGCCATCAACGTCGGCGACCCGGCCGCGGCGCTGATCATGCTGGCCGGTGTCTACTACGGCGCCATCTTCGGCGGCTCGACCTCCTCGATCCTGATCAACGCGCCCGGCGTTGCGGGCACGGTCGCAACCTCGTTCGACGGCTACCCGCTGGCCCGCAAGGGCCAGGCCGGCAAGGCGCTCGCGATCGCCGCAATCTGCTCGTTTGCCGGCGGCACGGTCGGCGCGGTGCTGCTGTTCGGCTTCGCGCCGGCACTGGCGACAGTCGCGCTGCTGTTTCACTCGGCGGAGTACTTTGCGCTGATGGTGGTAGGCCTCTCGGCCATCGCCGCGTTCGCGGGCACCGGGCAGGTGGCGAAAGCGCTGCTGATGACCGTGGTCGGCCTGATGATGGCCACCGTCGGCGAATCGGCGCTGTTCAACGCGCCGCGTTTCACCATGGGCATACAAGACCTGCAGTCGGGCTTCAGCTTCATCACGCTCGCGATGGCGATCTTTGCCTTGCCCGAGGCGTTCCACATGGTGCTCGACCCCAGGCGCAGCAAGCGCGGCGAGGCGGCCGGTGGCGAGATCAAGGGGCTGATGATCACGAAGGAAGAGGCGAAGAAGATCGCGCCCGTGGTCGGCCGCCAGTCGATCCAGGGTTTCCTGATCGGTGTGATGCCGGGTGCCGGGGCGACGATCGCCTCGTTCCTCGGCTACGCGGTGGAGCGTAATATCGCCAAGGGCGAGGAGCAGGAGGAGTTCGGCAAAGGTTCGATCAAGGGCCTCGCGGCGCCGGAGACGGCCAACAACGCCGCCTGCACGGGTTCATTCGTGCCGCTGCTCACGCTCGGCATTCCGGGCTCGGGTACCACCGCGATCCTGCTCGGCGCGCTTATCGCGCTGAACGTGGCACCGGGCCCGCGGCTGATGATCGATCGCCCGGAGATCTTCTGGGCGGTGATCGTGTCGATGTACATCGGCAACCTGATCCTGCTGATCCTGAACCTGCCGCTGATACCCTATATCGCCAAGGTGTTGGCGGTGCCGCGCAACTACCTGATCCCGTTCATTCTGTTTTTCACCCTGATGGGCTCCTACATCGGCCAGAACAACGCCACCGAGCTGCTGATCCTGGTGGGGCTGGGGGTGTTCGCGACCATCATGCGCTTCGCCGACTATCCGCTGGCACCGCTGCTGATTGGCTTCATCCTGGGCGGTATGATGGAGAACAACTTCGCGCGCGCGGTCAACATCACCGACGGGGTGTCGTTCATGTGGGAACGGCCGGGCACCTTGCTGCTGCTGATCATCGGCGTGGTGCTGATCTTCCTGCCCGCGTGGCGGCGGCGGCGCGCGTTTGCTCGCGAGCGGGCGCTGGCCCGGCGTCGGGGTGTCGCCGACGGGAGTTGACCGGGAACCGCGGCCGGGCCGCGCAGGCAGGATAGTCGGCTGCAGGGTCGAGGTCCAGCACGCGCCGCGTGCCGCGCACCGTGCCGTCAGTCCGCACTCCACGGCGGCTTGCGGCGGGCGAAAAACGCCGCGATGCCCGCCTGCGCTTCGTCGGTTTCCCAGCGATCGGCAAGCCGCTCGGCGGTATACGTGCGCTGGTCCACGCCCGGATTGCGCGCCAGGTGCAGGGCCAGCGCCTTCGCAGCAGCGACTGCGCCGGGCGCGCAGGCGAGAAACGGCGCGACTTCGTCTTCTACCGCCTGGTCCAGCGCGTCCTCCGGCACCGCCCGCGCGACCAGGCCCAGCCCCACTGCGTCGCGCGCCGAGAAAATCCTGCCGTTCATGAACACGCGGCGGGTGTTGCCCTCGCCGAGCCGGCGCACGACGTAGGGGCCGATGGTCGCGGGAATCAACCCGAGCCGTGTTTCGGTCAACGCGAACTGTGCGCTTTCGCTGGCGACGACAACGTCGGATACCGACATCAGGCCGAGCCCGCCGCCGTAAGCCGCACCCTGGACTCTGGCGAGCAACGGTTTCGGCAGGCTGTCGAGATCGTGCAACATGTGCGCGAGCTGAGTGGATTCGGCGATTTTCGTGGCGCGATCGTGATTCGCCTGTTCGCGCATCCACTCCAGATCACCGCCGGCGCAGAAACTCTTTCCTGCGCTTGCCAGGACCACTACCCTCACCGTGGCATCGTTGCCGAGCTGCTGCGCAGCCCGGCGCAGCTCGGCGATCATTTGCGCGTTCAACGCGTTGTGCTTGATTGCACGGTCGAGTGTCAGCGTTGCAACGCCGCGGGTGTCACAGGCGATCTGCAGCGTCTCGAACGGATTCTCTTCAGGCATGGCACACCTCAGCGCTGTGCGTCGGATGACTGCAGGGCGATCAACAGCGCGCCCTCGTCGACCTGCTCGTCGACACTGACACCGCATTGCGCGACCAGCCCGTCCCGGGGCGCGGCCAGCGCCAGCTCCATTTTCATCGCCTCCATGACCACCAGTGAATCGCCTTTGGCAACCTCGTCGCCGGCGGCGACGTTCAGTTTGACGATGCGCCCGGGGATCGGCGCGCGCAGCACGTCGTCGTCCGATTCACTTTCCTCCACGGCGCTCAGCTGATCGGGTAGCGAGAAATAGAAGCGGTCGCCGTCATGAAACACGAGCACACTGGTGTCGTCGGTGAGCACGTGCGCCTGCACCCAGTGCGTGCCGAGGTCTGCATGGACGAAATCCCCGTCCACCTGGAGGTCGTGACAGATCAGGTGCTGCCCGTCGAGGTCGACCGTGGTGCTGCCGTCGGCATTGGTGGCGAGGCCGATGTCGCAGGTACGCCCGTCGTGATGCAGGTGCACGTACTGGACGGCGCCTCCCCATAAGCGCCAGGCGCGCAGCGCGTCCCACGGATGGGTCGATCGCGCTTCCGCCAGGCGTCCGGACGCCGCCAGCGCGGCAATCGCCAGGACCGCGTCACCGGGCGGCGCGGTCCGCAACAGCGTGCTCAGCTCGCGGTCGATGAATCCGGTATCGACCCCAGCGGCGCGGAACGCCGGGTGACCGGCCAGGCGTGCCAGAAACACCGTGTTGGTGGTGCACCCGGCAATGCGGCACCGGCCCAGTGCGGCGGTCAACGCTTTGCGGGCCGTTTCACGGTCCGTGCCGTGCACGATCAGCTTCGCGATCAGCGGATCGTAGTGCGGACTCACCGTATCGCCCTGACGCACGCCGGTGTCGATACGCGCGGTATCGTGCGGCAGGTGCAGATGTTTCAGCACGCCGGTGGCGGGCATGAACGAGCGGCTCGCGTCTTCTGCGTAAATTCGCGCCTCGAACGCATGTCCGTCGAGCTGCACCTCGGCCTGCTGCAGCGGCAGCGGTTCGCCGGCCGCCACGCGCAGCTGCCACTCGACGAGGTCGAGCCCGGTGATGCACTCCGTAACCGGGTGCTCCACCTGCAGGCGCGTGTTCATTTCCATGAAATAGAACCGGTCCGGCCGCAGGCCCGCCGAGGCATCGGCGATGAATTCCACGGTGCCGGCGCCCCGGTAGCCGATAGCGCTCGCTGCGCGCACTGCCGCCTCACCCATCGATGCGCGCATGTCAGCGGACATCCCCGGCGCAGGCGCCTCTTCGATCACTTTCTGGTGGCGGCGCTGCAGCGAGCAGTCGCGCTCGAACAGGTGCACCGCGTTGCCGTGTGCGTCTGCGAACACCTGGATTTCGATGTGCCGCGGCGAGGCGACGTACTTCTCGATCAGCACGTTGGCGTCGCCGAAGCTGGCAACGGCTTCGCGCTGCGCCCCTTCCAGTGCTTCGATGAAATCGCCCGGCTTGCGCACGACGCGCATGCCCTTGCCGCCCCC
>JAHELT010000253.1 GCA_024644045.1 Chromatiales bacterium
CATCCATGATCTTGCGATCAGCCACGGCTTCGCCGACACCCATGTTCAAGGTGACCTTCTGGAGACGCGGCACCTGCATGACGTTGGTCACGCCAAGCTGCTCCTTCAGCTGCGGCCGGATATCGTTCAGGTACTGTTGGTACAGATCAGCCATGTTTCTCTACTCTTCGATGACCTTGCCGGTGGACTTGTAGAAACGGATCTTCTTGCCGTCTTCTACCCGAAAACCGACCCGATCCGCCTTGTCTTCGTCCGGATTCCAGATGGCAACGTTGGACACCTGGATAGGCGCTTCCTGCTCGACGATACCTCCGGGTTGCCCGACGTTGGGGTTCGGCCGCTGATGCTTCTTGACGATGTTGACTCCCGCGACCAGCAGGCGATCGTCGCCGAGCACGCGCAGCACATCGCCTCGCTTGCCTTTGTCGCGACCGCTGATGACTACTATTTCGTCGTCTTTCTTGATCTTTAACATTTGTTCAACCAATCGCGGATTTGAATCCGCTCCTACAGGACCTCCGGGGCCAGGGAGATGATGCGCATGAAGTTCTCCGTCCGCAGCTCGCGGGTGACCGGGCCGAAAATTCGGGTACCGACCGGCTGGTTCTGCGGATTGAGCAGCACGGCCGCATTCTGGTCGAAACGGATGATGGAGCCGTCAGGCCGACGCACGCCCTTACGGGTGCGTACCACCACCGCGTTCATGACCTGGCCTTTTCGTACCCGACCGCGAGGAATCGCCTCCTTCACCGTGACCTTGATGATGTCGCCGATTCCCGCGTAGCGACGGTGCGACCCACCCAGCACCTTGATGCACTGAACCCGGCGCGCGCCGCTGTTATCGGCGATATCGAGCATGGTTTCCGTCTGAATCATCGGCTAGACCTCACGCGCCCGCACGTCGATGCTGAGCAGCTTCCAACTCTTGGTCTTGGACAGCGGCCGACACTCGACGACGGTAACCTGATCGCCGGTATTGCATTCGTTTTTCTCATCGTGGGCGTGCAGCTTCGACGAGCGGCGAATGATTTTGCCATACACCGGGTGCTGCACCTTGCGCTCAACGAGGATGGTGATGGTCTTGTCCATCCGGTTGCTGACCACCGTGCCGGTAACGCTGCGGGCCACAGATGCGCTGCTATCTGGCTGGGTAGCCTGCTGCTCAGCCATCTTGTTTCTCCTGAATGATCGTCTTCACGCGGGCGATGTCGCGACGCGCTTCCGTGAGCAGGTGGGTCTGACCAAGCTGCCCGCTGGCTTTCTGCATGCGCAGATGAAACTGCTCCTTGCGTAGACGCAGCAGCTCCGTGTCGAGTTCTTCCGCCGTTCTGTCTCTAAGTTCAGTGGTCTTCATGTCCTACATCACCGTCCTTTTCACGAACGCCGTCTCAAACGGGATTTTCGCCGCCGCAAGGGCAAACGCTTCGCGCGCGATATCTTCCGGCACGCCCTCCATCTCGTAGAGCACTCGGCCGGGTTGTATCTGCGATACCCAGTACTCCACCGCGCCCTTACCCTTGCCTTGTCGAACCTCGAGAGGTTTTTTGGTGATCGGCTTGTCGGGAAAAACGCGGATCCAGATCTTGCCGCCGCGTTTTACGTGACGGGTCATTGCCCGCCGCGCGGCCTCTATCTGTCGGGCGGTCAAACGTCCGCGTCCTACGGCCTTGAGGCCGAACTCGCCGAAGCTGACTCGGCCGCCGCGCAGGGCCAGACCGCGGTTGCGGCCCTTCTGCTGTTTCCTGAATTTCGTTCTCTTCGGCTGTAACACTTGCTCAAACCTTTTTTATGCCGTCGCCGCGGGCGCTTCCTGTTCCGGGCCAATGATCTCGCCCTTGAATATCCACACCTTGATGCCGATGATCCCGTAGGTCGTCTGCGCTTCCCAGGTGGCATAGTCGATGTCGGCACGCAGGGTATGCAGCGGCACACGACCCTCGTGATAGACCTCGGAGCGGGCAATCTCAGCACCGCCGAGTCTGCCGGCCACCCTGACCTTGATACCCTCGGCACCGAGCCGCATGGCATTTTGAATCACTCGCCGCATGGCGCGCCGGAACTGAACCCGTCGTTCGAGCTGCTGCGCGACGTTCTGGGCAACAAGCAAGGCGTCAAGCTCGGGCTTGCGAATCTCTTCGATGTTGACATGTACCGGGACACCCATGATGCGCGACAGCTCTCCGCGCAGGCGCTCCACGTCCTCACCTTTCTTACCGATCACGATGCCGGGTCGCGCAGTGTAAATGGTGATGCGCGCCGTCTGAGCCGGGCGTTCGATCTCGATGCGGCTGATGGACGCCTGCGACAGCCGCTGGCGGATGTATTCCCGCACTTCGAGGTCGTTCAACAGGTATTCCGGATAAGTCTTCTTGTCGGCATACCAGACGGATGCGTGATCTTTGACGATGCCTAGCCGGATGCCGGTGGGATGTACTTTCTGACCCATACTTACCCTTACTCGTCGGTGACCGTCACAGTGATGTGACTGGAACGTTTAAATATTCGATCAGCGCGGCCTTTCGCGCGCGGTCGGATGCGTTTCATGGTGAGGCCTTCGTTAACGAAGATCTCACAGATTTTGAGCTCGTCGATGTCGGCGCCTTCGTTGTTCTCCGCGTTAGCGATCGCCGATTCGACGACTTTGCGCACGAGAGTCGCACCCTTCTGAGTGCTGAAATTCAGAATGTCCAAAGCATCGCTGACCGACTTACCGCGAACCTGATCCACGACCAGACGCGCTTTCTGCGGCGAGATCTGTAACCGATTGGCTTTCGCACTGACTTGCATCACCATCTCCTGACCGGCCGAGCTAGCGGCGGACCCTCTTGTCTGCAGCGTGGCCACGATATGTGCGGGAGGGTGCGAACTCACCCAGCTTGTGACCAACCATGTCTTCGTTGATGAACACCGGCACGTGTTGGCGACCGTTGTAGACCGCTATCGTCAATCCAACCATATCCGGCAGTATCATCGACCGGCGCGACCACGTACGGATCGGCCGTTTCTCGTTTGTGGCTACCGCCGCTTCCACCTTCTTCATCAGATGCAGATCGACGAAGGGGCCTTTATGGAGTGATCTTGGCACGGCTTATCTCCTGCCTCGACGACGAACGATCAACTTGTCCGTACGCTTGTTACTTCGAGTTTTGTAACCTTTCGTCGGCACGCCCCACGGGCTTACCGGGTGCCGGCCGCCGGAAGTCTTGCCTTCGCCGCCGCCGTGGGGGTGGTCCACCGGATTCATTGCCACACCACGAACAGTGGGACGCACGCCCCTCCAGCGCCTTGCTCCGGCCTTACCGAGCGAACGCAGGTTGTGCTCACTGTTGCCTACCTCACCCAGCGTGGCGCGGCAGTCCGCCAGAACGCGGCGCATCTCTCCGGAACGCAGACGCAGGGTGGCGTAGGCGCCTTCCCGGGCAACCAGCTGCGCTGACGACCCGGCGCTGCGCACCATCTGCGCGCCTTTGCCCGGCTTGAGCTCCACGCAATGAATGACACTCCCCACCGGAATGTTGCGAAGTATCATGGCGTTTCCAGGACGAATCGGCGCCCCGGTGCCGCTCATGAGCTCATCTCCAGCGCTGACACCGCGCGGTGCGATGATGTAGCGACGCTCACCGTCCAGGTATTTCAGCAGCGCAATGTTCGCGCTCCGATTCGGGTCATACTCCAACCGCTCGACAATCGCTGAAATGCCGTCTTTGTCACGCTTGAAGTCGACAACCCGGTAGTGACGCTTGTGTCCGCCGCCACGATGCCTCGTGGTGATACGACCGGCGTTGTTGCGCCCCCCGGTCTTGCTCTGCGGAGTGATGAGCCCTTTGTGAGGCGCACCCTTGTGCAACTCCCGATTAACCACCTTGACCACAAAACGGCGGCCCGCCGAAGTTGGTTTAGCTTTTACAACAGCCATCTGACCTAATCCGATACCATGAAGTCGATTTCCTGACCCTGCGCAATCCGCACGTAGGCCTTCTTCCAGTTTTTGCTCCGCGACCTACCGCGGGCCGTGCGTTTGACCTTACCCTTGACGTTCATCGTGGAAACGTTTTCAACGGAAACATTGAACAGTTGCTCCACCGCTTCCTTGATCTCTACCTTGGTGGCGTTCGACGCAACCTTGAAACCATACTGATTGCTCTGATCACCAAGAACCGAGACCTTCTCCGAAAAGTGGGGCGCGACCAGCACTGAATACAGACGTTCCCGATTCATGCCAGCGCCCCCTCGAGCTTCTTCAAGGCATCCACGGTGATCAGCACATTTTCGT
>JAHELT010000104.1 GCA_024644045.1 Chromatiales bacterium
CTGGGGTACGTTTCCCCGGTGCGGCTGTTCTCGCCGGCGCAGTGCCGCACGTTCGAAGCGCGCATCCGCGATTTCGAACACCAACGCCCGGGCGACCGCGGCTGGGCCTTCGATATCAAGGCGAATCTGCTGTTCGACTGGGTTTACCGGTTGAGCGCGGATGTGCAAACGCTCGATGCGGTCGAAGATCTGCTCGGCCCGAACCTCTACAACACGGACTCGGTGTTTCGCATCAAGGAGCCGGGCTCAGGCACACACTACGGCTGGCATCAGGACGCGGCCCGCATTGCTGTGGACCCTTGCTTCATTATCGTCTATCTCGCCATCACGGCGTCGCAGAACGACAACGGCGGCCTGCGCGTGATCCCCGGCTCGCACCGCGCACCGCTGCCGTACGAGCTCGTGGTGAATGCCGACGGGCAGGCCGAGCGCAAGGTGCCGCGCACGCTGAACGTTGACGAATCGCAGGCGGTGAACCTCTCACTGCAGCCCGGTGAAGCGACCTTGTTCAGCGGCCTGCTGGTGCACGGCTCCGGCGCCAACCGCAGCGAGCGACGGCGTATCGCCATCCTGACCGACTACACCGCGGCCCACGCGCGCCAGTCGCACGGACGCGGCTCCGGCCAGCTGCTGCGTGGTACGGACCGCTGGGGATTGATTGCCGCCGAACCGGTGCCTCGCGGCTCGTGCGAGCCCGAGGATGTTCTGCAGCGCCGGGCGATGCTGACCCGGTTCCCGGAGAACCCGCTGATGGGTCCGCTGGTGCCCGGGGAGTCACCCCGGTTTCCCGACGCACCCCGCTGAGCGTCCGTCCGCCAGCGGCAGATCAACCCGGCACTGCCAGCAACGGACACGGGGCCCGGCGCAGCACCTGCTCCGTGGTGCTGCCGCGCAGCGCGTCCAGGACGCCGTCGCGTCCGGCGGTCGGCATCACGATCAGATCGGCGGCGCGCTCGATGGCTACGGCGAGGATCTCGTCCACCGGCTCGCCCTTGCGCAGCTCGACCTGCCAGGACCACTCGGGGCCCTCCGACAGCGCCGGCACCGGCGGGCGGGAATCACCGACGTGCAGGAGTCTGATCGCCACATTACCGTCGCCGAGTATCTCCGCCGCCCGTCGCGCGACGGCAATGGCGGCGCGCGCATCGGGACTGTTGTCTATCGGCAGAAGGATGTTTCGCAGGCGCACGTAGCCGTCCTCCAACGCCACCAGACCACGCTCGGCACGGGCCGGCACGAACAGCGCCATGGTCTTCGCCCAGCGCGCTATGGCCTCCGCATCAGAACGGTTGATCCAGCGCTGCGCGCCTTCGCGCCCCTCGGTAGCAAGCACGATGAGATCGACGGGCTGCTGGTCGACATAAGTGGCGATCGCGCGCAGCGGATGACGGCTGCGCACCGCGGTCTTCTTGACCTTTACCCTGAACTCGTCGAACACCGCCGAGCGCGGGCTCCCGGCCTGCAGCAGGCCCCAGCGCTCCAGCGTTTCACGCACCGGCGGGAAGCGCGTCCAGTCTACGTCCGAGCGATTCTCGGGGCCGATGTGCAGAATCGTCAGCTCGGTTTGCCAGATCAGCGCGATGGCCAGCGCATGCGCGAAGGCGCGATTGCTGGCCGGCGAAAAATCGGTCGGGTGCAAGACAGATTCCACGAATGGCTTCGCGGCGGTGGTATCTGGCATGGTGTCTACATTCCCGGCATCTGAGTTGTAAAGTTACAGCCACAGCGTCCAATGACTGTCGATTGCTACTCAAATCGCGTGCCAGATGCGCGAATTCAGCCGTCGGGCTGGTCTCCGCGGGCGTTGCTACGCAATATTACACCCGCGCTCGGCGTTCTGATGCTCGCTGGCGCGGCGCTGGGCGGCTGCCAGAGCCTGCGGCTGGGCTCGAGTGAAGCCGAGCTGGCACTCGAGGACATCGCCGCCGGCCCGCGGCCCAGCCGGCTCAAACAGCGCACGCCGGCGCCCGTTAGACGAACCATCGACTACCAGGTTGACGGGCGCACGCATGCCGCCGACGAATACCTGTCACCCGCGGGCGTACGGGCCGGCATCGTCCTGATGCCAGGCGTCGCCGTCAAAGGTAAAGAAGACCCGCGGCTCGTTGCTTTCGCGACCTCGCTGGCACGGCTCGGTTTCGCCGTGCTCGTGCCCGACATTGCAAGCCTGCGGCGGCTCCAGATCAACACGCACAACATTGGTGAAGTCGTCGACGCGTTCCGGTACTTCGAGTCGCGCCCCGGACTGGCGGACCAGGTCGGTATTGCCGGGTTCAGCTACGGCGCCGGCCCGGCGCTGCTGGCTTCGCTGCACCCGGCGATCAGTGAGCGGGCGCAGTTCGTCGTCAGCATCGGCGGCTATTTCGATCTGCGCCGTCTGGTCGCCTACCTGACCACCGGCCAGTATCCGCAAGCATCCGGAAAGCGCCTGCCGGCGCCGCATCCGTACACCCGACGCGTGTTTGCACGCTCAAACGCGGCACTGCTCCGGCGTCCCGCCGATCGCCAGTTCCTCGAAGCGCTGGCGGACCGGCGGGTATCCATCGAGCAGGCGCCGCCGGATCTCGGAGCGGACGCGCGCGCGGTGCTGGCGTTGCTGGAGAACAGGGAGCCCTCCCGCGTGCAGGCGCTCATCGGCGCGCTCCCGGACCCTATCCGGGCCGAGCTGGACGGCTTGAACCCGGCCCGCGCCGACCTCTCACGCGCAAGCGCAAAGTACCTCCTGCTGCACGGGCGGCGGGACAATCTGGTTCCGTATCTCGAGAGCCTGGCGCTGGCAGACCGCCTCCCCGCCGGCCGCGCCGAGTTGTTTCTCATCGATGGCCTGATCCACATGGATCTGGCCCCGAAGCGCCACGACATCCCGCGCCTGGTCGAGGCTTTGCAGGCGCTGCTTGACCAGCGCGACTGAGCCGCCTCAGAGCAAACCCTCTTCCTGCAAGACTTTACGCGCCACTCGGAAACACTCCAGCGACTGCGGCACGCCGCAGTAGATGGCCACCACATGAATCGCGGCGCGGATCTGCTCCTTGGTCACGCCGTTGTTGAGCGCGCCCCGGCAGTGGATTTCCCACTCGTGCATCTTGCCGAGCGCGCCGATCATGGCGAGGTTCATCAGCGAGCGGGTCCTGGCATCGATCGCCTCATCGCCCCAGCCGAAGCCCCAGCACCAGGCGGTCATGGCTTCCTGAAACGGCCGCGTGAACTCATCGGCGGCGGCCAGATTCTTTTCGACGTACTCGGCACCGAGGGTCGCTTTACGTTGTGCCAGACCGCGTTCGAACAGATCGTTGTCCATTGTTTATGCTCCACTTGTAACCTTGCACGCCGCGTCCAGTGCCGCAAGCGTGTCCGTGAAATCCTCCTCCGTGTGCACCGCCGATACGAAGCGCCGCACGTTGGGCAGGACGTAAACACCTTGACGCAACAACTCGAGGTCCAGCGTTTTGCCGCGCTCGAGCTCTGAGGCGAGTATGTCGAGCTGATTGCGTGGCGCTCGTCCGGCAAACAGGAACTGCCAGAACGACGCCCGCCCCGTAACGATAGCGGGAACGCCGTGACGTTGCAGAACCGCCTGCATCTCACCGTAGAAGCGCTCGGCCCGTGCATTGAGTTGCGCGTGAAAGCCCGGCTGGCACAGCACGTCGAGCGTTGCCAGGCCGGCGGCGGCCGCGACCGGATTGCCGTGCAGCGTGCCGTTGATGTAGGCGTAGTCGGCCTTGCCTTTGTGGCGAGGGTTGGTCAGATCGATTACATCTTCGCGCCCCGCCACTGCGCCCAGCGGACCGCCGCCGCCGACGATCTTGCCGTAGCTTGCGAGATCGGGCTGCACGTCGAAGTACTCCTGGGCACCGCCGGGCGCCAGGCGAAAGCCGGTGACGACTTCGTCGAACACCAGCAGCACGTCGTTCTCGTCGGCGATGCGCCGCAGGCCCGAGAGGAATCCATCGTCCGGAAAGATCACCCGCTGCACCGGCTCGACGATGATCGCGGCGAGCTCGCTGCGGTGTTCGCGCACGATGCTTTCCACCACCTCTAGATCATTGTAGGGCGCCACCAGCATGGTGTTCTGCAGCGGCCCCGGCACGCCGCCGGAGTCGGCGCTCGCCAGCGGGTAGTTGGCGGGGCCGGTCGGAAACTGGCTGAACGCGGCATAGTCGTGATTGCCGTGATAGGCACCCTCGAATTTCAGAATCCGGTCGCGCCCGGTGAACGCCCGCGCCATGCGCATGGCATAAGCCGTCGCCTCCGAGCCGGTGGTCGTGAACACCAGCTTCCCGGCGCAGGGAATGAGTTCTACCAGCCGCTCGGCGAGCCGGATCGCCGTGCTGTTGAGCGTCCCGAAGAAGTGCAGCCCTTTTGCCGCCTGGGCTTGCACCGCGGCAACCACTGCCGGGTGATTGGCGCCGAGAATGTTGGCGCCCGCACCGCCGACGTAATCGACGTACTCGCGCCCCTCCGCGGATATCAGGCGCGCACCGCGCGCCGCGGCGATCACGAAGCGTACATCCTCGGGCAGTGAGTAGCCACCGAGGCCGGCACCCGGCAGGGCGCGCTCGGCGATCCGGTAGAGGTCCGCCTCGCTGGGCGCACCGGATTCAGGGACAGGCGCAGACATAAGCAATTCTCCAGGCTCGTCGACCGGCGCAGTCAGGCGCGCGGGCGCAGGTTATCCGGATCATACACGGGCTCGCCCAGCACCCGCGCCGCGCGGGGTTCGCCGAGAATCGAAACCTGTAAAGCGGTACCGGGCGCCGCACAGGCAGGTTCGATATAGGCGAAGGCCAGCGACGTCCCGACACTGTGACCGTAGGCGGCCGACGACACGGCGCCGATTCGCTTGCCGCGATAAAGCACGGCCTCGCTGCCGTTACAGTCCGCGTCGGCCGCATCAATCGCCAGGTAGGCGCAGAGCCACGGGCGTCGCATCTCGGCGAGGCTGCGCTCGGTCGCCTGCTGGCCCACGAAGCCGCCCGGCTTGTCCAGCTTCGCGAAGCGCATCACGTCGGCCTCGGGCAAAGTGACTTCGTTGGTCAGCTCGGACGCGCCCTTGAACATTTTTTCCATGCGCAGCACATTCATGGCGAACGAGCCGTAGTTCTCGATTCCGTACGCCTGCCCGGCTTCCCACAATGCTTCGTACACCGCGGGCAGATCCGCCATTGGTACGTGCAGTTCCCAGCCAAGCTCGCCCGCGTACGACAGGCGAAGCGCGCGCACCTGCGCGCCGGCGAGCCCGATCGCCTGCGCGCTGAGCCAGGGAAACGCGTCGTTGTCCAGTGCAGCGTCGGTCACGGTCTGCAGAACCTCGCGCGAGCGCGGCCCCTGCAATGCCAGCGCGCCGAGCTGCGCAGAGACGTTGTCCATACGCACCCGCTCGTCGGGGTCGAGGTGCTGCGTCAACCAGTCTACCAGGCGCAGCTCGAAAAACGCCGCGCACACGAAATAGAACCGCTGCTCGTCCAGCCTGATGACCGTCGTCTCGAGCTCGATCCTGCCGCGTTCGTTCAGCACATGCGTCAGCACCATCCGCCCGGCCCGGCGCGGTACGCGGTTTGCGATCATGCGGCTGACAAAAGCTTCCGCACCGGCACCGCTCACCTCGACTTTCGCGAAGGCCGATATGTCCATCACCCCGACACGCTCACGAACCGCGGCGACCTCACGCGCCACCATAGCGTGCCAGGCGGTGCGCCTGAACGAGTACGCGTCTTTGGCCGCCAGGCCGTCGCGCGCAAACCAGCGCGGGCGCTCCCAGCCGAACACTTCCTCGTGCACGGCTCCCTGCGCGGCGAGTCGGGTATGCAGCGCACTGGGTTTGACCGGTCGGCCGCCGGTGCGGTTGAAGTGCGGGAACGGAATCTCGTGGCGCAGCACGTAATCCTCGCAGGCCTTGGTTGTAGCATAACGCCGGTCGGCGAACGCGCCGTAACGGCGCGGATCGAATTCGCGCATCGAGATATCGGCAGCGCCGTGCACTATCCACTGTGCCAGGTACCTGCCGGCGCCCGGTCCCCAGGCGATGCCGATCTGCGAGCCGCAGCAGCACCAGAAATTGCGCAGCCCCGGTGCGGGACCCAGCAGCATGTTGCCGTCCGGCGGATGCGTGATCGCCCCGTGCACTTCGCGCCGGATGCCGCGCTCGGCCAGCACCGGCATGCGCTCCATCGCGTTCTCGAGCCAGGGCATGATGCGTTCGTAGTCGGCATCGAACAGCTCGTTCTCTGCCTCCCACGGCGTGCCGTCCAGCCACACGGTGTTCGGGTTAGCTTTCTCATAAATTCCGATCAATCCGGCTTTCTGCTCCATGCGCACGTAGCCCGATACCCTACGGTCGTCGCGCACTACGGGCAGCTCGTAGTCGAGCTCCTCGAACTCCGGGACCGGTTCGGTCACCAGGTAGTGGTGCGTCATGCAGGTGATGGGGAGATCCAATCCCACCCAGGCACCGATCTGGCGCGCGTAGGTGCCGCCGGCGTTGACGACGATGTCGGCCAGCCAGTCGCCCTCTTCGGTGGCTACGCGCCATTGGCCGTTGCGCTCCTGCCGGATACCGGTCACGCGATTGTTACGGATGATTCTCGCCCCGGCACTGCGCGCGCCGCGCGCCAGCGCCAATGTGGCGCCGGCAGGATCCACGTGCCCATCCTCGGGTGTCCACAGTGCGGCCTGTACACCCTCCAGGTTGTAAAACGGGTGCTTCTCGGCAATCGTGTCCGGTCCCACCAGCTCCATCGGATGACCGAGCGCCGCGCCGACGCTCAGGGTGTAACGCAACCAGTCCACCTCGTCGTCGGTATAGGCAAGGCGCAGCGAGCCACAATCGTGAAACGTCACCGACTGCCCGGTCTCCGCCTCGATGCGCTTGTAGAGCTCGATGGCGTAGCCGGCCATACGGCCCAGCGTGTAGCTCGACGTAGAGTGCGTGATCTGGCCGGCCGCATGCCAGGTCGAGCCGGAGGTCAGCTCGCCCTTCTCCAGCAGCACGCAGTCATTCCAGCCTTCCCTGGCCAGGTGGTAGAGCAGACTGGCACCCATGATGCCCCCACCGACGATCACCACCCGGGCCCTCTCAGCCATGTCTCTGTTCCGTCTGAAATGTGCGTGCGTAGTGGACCAAACAAATGTATTCTCGTCAACCATGAAGCAAACAAATGTTCGGTCACCGGATCCACTCACCCCCCAGGGGATGGTGGAGGCGCTGCTGGAGAGCCTCGACTCGCTCAGCCCGCAGGTGCGCAAGGCGGCCCGGTTCGTGGCCGACAACCCGAATCGGGTGGGGCTGGATTCGATCCGCAAGCTGGCCGACGCCGCCGGCGTCAAGCCAGACACCTTCGTGCGCCTCGCCCGCACGCTCGGGTTCGCGAACTTCGAAGCCTTCCGTGCCCCGTTCCGCCAGAGCCTCTCCAGCGCTCGCCAGGATTTTCCGGACCGCGCACGCTGGCTGCAGTCGCTCGCGCGGCGTGGCCGCCTGGGGCCGCTGTTCAGCGACATGGCAGCCACCGCGATCGACAACGTCGAAGGGGCGTTTCACGGGACCAGCGCCAGCGAGCTGCGCGCGGCGGCGCGCGCAATAGTGCGCTCGCGCACCACCTACGTGCTCGGCGTCGGCGTCGCCTACTCGCTGGCCCACATGTTCGCCTACCTCGGGCGCATGGCCCTGGACCAGATCGTCGCCGTGCCGCGCGACGGCAGCCTGCCGATAGACGACATCGCCCGCGCCAACCGGCGTGACGTGCTCCTGGCCATGTCGTTTCATCCCTACCGCAGCGAAGTGGTTCAGGCGATTACCGCCGCCTCGGCGCAGCGCGTGACCGTGATCGGCATCAGCGACACGCGCAGCTCGCCGATCACCCGCAACGCCGACCACGCGTTCGTGCTGCCGACCGACACCCCGCGGTTTTTTACCTCCATGGTGGCGGCGACGGCATTGCTTGAGACGCTGATGGCCTTTATCGTCGCGGAAACGGGCGACGAGGTGGTCACGAGCATCGACCACTTTCACGCGCAGCGACGCAGGCTCGGCGTTTACACGCCCGACGACGCTTGACTCAGAGAGGGCACGCGGCATGAGCAGCCGACCCGCCACCGGCACCGGAAAGAGCGCACTGGCGCCGCGCTACTACCTCGATCCGGCCGTTTTCGAGACCGAGAGAGAGCGCGTGTTTTTCCGCACCTGGCAGTACGCCGGGCACGCGTCGCAATTGCAGAAAGCGGGCGACTATTTCACGTTCAGCGTGCTCGACCAGTCGTTGTTCTGCGTGCGCGACAAGGACACTGCGGTTCGTACTTTCTACAACGTGTGCCAGCATCGCGCTCATGAGCTGCTGCAGGGAGCGGGCAACCGCCGGAGCCTGGTGTGTCCCTATCACGCGTGGACCTACGGCCTGGATGGCCGGCTGAAGCGCGCGCCCAACTCGAACAGCGTCCCCGGTTTCGATGCCGGCGCAATCTGCCTGAGCGAGGTACGCACGGAAACCTTCTGCGGGTTCATTTTCGTGAACCTGGATCCGGACGCCGAGCCGATGCAGGACTGGTTTCCGCAGGCGGAAGACGAACTGCGCGCGTTCGTGCCGGACATCGACCGTCTGCGACCGGTCGCGTGGTTCGAGGTCGCCGAGGCCTGCAACTGGAAGGTCTCGGTCGAGAACTACAGCGAATGCTACCACTGCCGGCTCAATCACCCGACTTTCGCCAACGGCGTGGTCAAGCCCGAAACCTACAACGTCATGGCGCAGGGGCACTGCCTGCGCCACACCACCGAGTGTGCCAACCTGGACCGCATGACCTACCCCATAGACCTCACGGCCAACGAACATGCCGGCGACTACAGCTCATGGTTCCTGTGGCCGGGTGTCTCGTTCCAGGTGTATCCGGGCAATGTGCTCAACACCTACGTGTGGCAACCCGTCGATGTCCGCAACGTGATGGTTGGCCGCGGCTGGTACACGGTCGACGGCGTGCAATCCGACGTGATCGACAAGCTCGCACAGCAGGACCTAGACTCCACGGTGGCGGAGGACGTGCGCCTCGTGGAGTCAGTGCAACGCGGTCTGGGATCGATGGGTTACACGCCGGGACCACTGGTGCTCGACCCCAACTACGGCGTCAACTCCGAACACTCCGTGCAATCGTTGAACGACTGGCTGCTCGCCGCTATCGAATCATGTTGATGATCGAAAACGCCGACTACGTGTTGACCACGGACATCGCCCAGTTCGACCTAGGCGGTCTCGATCCACAACCTGCCTGGCGCGAGTTGATTTCTCGAGCGCTCGGCGTCGCGAAACGGGCTACGAGAGTCCCGCTGTCTTCAGACGATCAATCAAGCGGTCCAACGTTCTGTTCTCTTTATAGGGCTGTGATTCCGCGAACTCAGCGAGTGAAAAATCCTGCTTGATATTCAATAATTCCTGAGCCGTGTGTTCAGCCTCTGCTGTACGCTCCAGCGCTGCATTGGAGGCGGCCAGGATCAGGTAGGTGCTTGTATCCTTGCCCTCGAGGGCAATGGCGTCTTTCGAGGCAGCAATTGCTTCCTCATACCGCTCGCAACCATAGTAGGCGCGGGCAAGCACTGCGGGATACATCGGGGGATGGATCGGGGTCAAACTCACGGCATACTGAGCAAATTCAACGGCATCGCTTGCTCGATCCAGGTACGTCAGGACGCTGGCTTTGATCGCATAGGCTGCAGGACAACTCGGTCGATCCGCAACGGCTCGACTCGCTTCCGCCATCGCTTCATCGTACTCACGCCTGCTCAAATGCACGTGCGCCAGCACCATGTGAGCATAGCCTGTTACGTCGTTCAACCTGATTGCTCGATGTGCCAGTTCACTCGCTCGCTCCAGCGAAAGCGACGGAGAATCACTTAACCCCGAAATGACTTCTGCCCAATGGGTCAATGCTGCAGCGGCATACCCCACAGGCGAATCCGGTTCCAGCCGGATGGTTTCCTCGAAAAGACGCTGCGCTTCCTGAAACTCCAGTTTCATTGTCGAATGCCACAGCAGATCCTCCCCACGGTAATAGCGCTCGAGTGCGACGGGATCGCGTAACGCCCTGCGTACGAGCCGGGCAGCTTCGCCGCCCAGTAGCTTGACATTGAGGGCCGTCACGATCTCTTCGATGATTTCGTCCTGAATATCGAAAATGTCCCCGAAATCGTGCAGTTCACGGTCAATACTTTCTGCCCAGAGGTAGCGACTGCTCGATGCGTCCGTGAGTTCCGCGTTGACCCGTATCCGCTCGCCGATTTTTTGAACGGCACCTTTGAGCACGTAACGAACCCCGAATCGCTTGCCGACTTCCTGCATCGTCATTTTCTTCGATTCAACCAAAGACGGCGATTCGTCATTGACGAGGACTAATGGAGGGACCCGTGTCAGCGCAGCAGCAATACCATTCGTGAACGCGTCGGCCAAACGGATCTGTTCGGCATCGGCACCGATGTCTTCGAACGGTTTGATCGCTATCGAGGGTTTCCCGAAGGGCAACCGCGATCCTGTCACACCGGCAGATAATTCCTGTGACGATGGCGTTACCGTTTCCGAACTTTGTTCGAAAACCCGGTAGGCGCGGACGGGTTCTCTGATGTTCTTAACGCTGTGTTCGCCAATGAAAGCATATTGACAGGGTAACTTGTTCCCGATCGCGGTTCGTACGGCGTCCGAAATGCATACTTCTCCGGGTTGTGCCAGTGATTCCAGCCGCGCCGCGACATTCACACCGTCACCGTACATGTCCCCCCGCTCTTCGATTACGTCACCAGAATTTACTCCGACGCGGAACTGAATCTTCCGTTCATCGGGTAAGTCTTCGTTACGAGCCTTGAGTTCACTTTGAATCGCAATGGCCGCGGACATCGCATCGACCACCGCATCGAACCTGGCAAGGACTGCGTCGCCCGCGTAGTGCATTACCTTTCCTCCATGGGATGCGATCGACGCGGCGATAAAGTCTAGATACTCGGATACGACCCGATGGGTCGCTTCCTCGTCCTCACCCATCAACCGGCTGTACCCTGCTACGTCGGCGTAGAGGATGGCAGCAAGCCTGCGCGGCAGACGGTCTCCCATTGCGAGATGCCAGTCGTGGAATCGGGTACCGATAAATACTATCGCTTTGGGCCGCAGGTAGCGAGCGAACAGCCGGTGCGTTGGCGAATCGGACGCTGTCGCGGTCACACCTCAGCCACAACGGAGGGCCGCTTCGCTCCGCGCAACTGCACCATGCCGTCGATGGCCATGTCGTAGTCCATCCGCGCGCCTTTCCCGCGCCGCATTCAACCCGATGCCGCAGCGCCAGTTCAGCCAGTGGGCACACGACATCAGCCCCCACGCCCCCCAGGGTTCCTGCTCGTCCAGCTCAACGATCAGCTGCAGCAGCCGGAACGTAGCGGCATTGAGGTGCGCGCAGAGCTCGGTGATTTCACGCTCCAGCTGCTCGGCGCGGGCGTAGGGGTGGGGATCGGAGCGGGTCACGCTGCACATGAGAACATCCTGTACTGTACATCCATACAGTATAGCTTAATCTATAATAATTTCAATGAGTTATGTCCTCGCAGACGTCTCCAGGCGGCTATCGAGCCGGCTTATCGGGCACAGCCGACATCGACAGGTAACTTCCTCTACTACACTCTGTTGGCTGGTCGATTCATGAACAAGACCAGCGGGAGAGCATATGAACAAGGCCCTGACACACGCGCTCGTCGCTGGCTTGCTGACCGCGCTGACTGGCGCGCCGGCTGGCTACGCGGAAAACGCAGAAGTCCTTTGGCTGGGCCATGCAACGACACGCATCACGAGCGTGAACGGCAAGGTGATCGTCATCGATCCGTTTCTGAAGAAAAACCCCAAAACACCGGTTGCGTACAAAGACCTGAAACGGCTGGGGCAGGTCGATCTCATTCTCGTGACACACGGTCATTTCGACCACGTGCACGATCTCGTTGACCTGGCCGAGCTCAGCACGGCGACCGTGGTGGCGAACTTCGAGTTCGCTCTCCAGATGGTGCAGCTCGGACTGCTGGACGGCAATCGCGTGATCGCGATGAACAAAGGCGGCACCGTGTCACCGCTGGGCAGAGGCATCAAGATCCATATGGTGCCGGCGGACCACAGCTCCGGGGTCGACCTCCAGTGGCTGGAACCCGTCAGCCCCGAATCGAAAAACGTCAAAGCGGGAATACGGTGGGTGGCGGGCGGCGCGCCCGTGGGTTATGTCGTGGAGCTGGAAAACGGATTCAAGATCTACCACTCAGGCGATACGAACGTGTTCGGAGACATGGCCTTGATTCACAGATTTCATGCCCCTGATCTGGCCCTGGTGTGTATCGGCGGGCATTTCACGATGGACCCGAAAGCCGCTGCCTATGCAGTGCGCGAGCTGCTGAAACCCAGGCAGGTCCTGCCGATCCACTACGGCACCTACCCGTTGATCAATCGCTCGCCCGCCGAGTTCGAGGCAGCGCTCGGCGACAGCGGCATCGAAGTCCTGAAAAGGGACCCGGGCGACCCGATAACGATAACGATCGAGTAGATTGCCAGGAGCGGCATCGAGCTGACAGACTGCGGCTGCTTACCGCGCCATTCAAAGGGCCTTCGAGATGGCATCGAAAACCAGCGGCCTTCCGCACAAGCTAGCGGTCATCCTGCATGCAGACGTGGTCGGCTCGACCGAACTCGTGCAGCGCGATGAGCGGCTGGCCCATCAGCGAATCAACGATGCATTCGGCCGATTCTCCAAAACCATCGTGTCCTACGGTGGTAGGGCGCACGAGGTAAGAGGCGACGCGTTGGTCGCCGAGTTCGAGCGGGCATCCGATGCTGTCTGCGCCGCGCTTGCCTTCCAGGTCGACAATGTCGCAATCAACATTGAGTTAGCCGACAGCATCCGGCCCAAGGCGCGCGTCGGCATCAGCCTGGGAGAAGTGGTCGTCGCAGACGGCACGGTCACCGGGGCGGGCGTGGTGATGGCGCAGCGCGTTGAGCAGTTGGCAGATCCAGGTTGTGTATGCATCACCGGGGCGATTCATGAAGCGCTTCCCCAGCGCATGCCCTTCGATCAAACGAGTTTGGGCGAACAGTCAGTAAAAGGCTTCGACGAACCCGTTCGTGTCTATGCAGTGTGCTTGCGGGAGGGCGCGGAGATACCTGAACCCGACAGAAAGGCATCGACAGGAAAAAGGATTGCGATGGCTGCTGCTCTGTTTGTGGCCACCGGCGTCGGGCTTTTTGTGTGGTTCGAACTCTGGGCACCGCAGTTCGAACCGGCAACGGTTACAGAAATGGCACAGCCGCTCCCCGACGGCCCTTCGATTGCGGTTCTCCCCTTCAACAACTACTCCGACGACACGGATCTTGATTATATTGCCAGTGGACTGACAGAGGATCTAACCACATCGTTGTCGAAGGTTCCCGGGCTTTTTGTTATCGCCAGAAATTCAGCGGCAACGTACAAGGGAAAACCGGTCGTCGTTAAACAAGTAGCCGAAGACCTGGGTGTGCGATACGTGCTGGAAGGGAGTATTCAGAAGGCCGGTGACAATCTACGCTTCAATACTCAGTTGATCGATGCGCTTGGGGGGCATCATCTGTGGGCGAGCCGTTTCGACCGGCCGGCGCGTGACGTTTTCGCCGTACAGGACGAAATCACCAAAAACGTGATCGTTGAGTTGCAGTCCAAGCTTACTAAGGGAGATCCACAAGCGCACTATGCCGCTCGGGGTACCGACAACTTCGATGCGTGGATATTGCGTGTCGAGGCACTGGGTGAGCTGTACAAATGGTCGAGAGAGGGACACGCACGCGCATGGGAATTGTATCAAGCGTCCCACAAAGCGGATCCGAAATGGGCACGCCCGGTTGGCGGTCTCGCCCTGATACGCTGGTATGAGGCGAAACGGGGTTGGAGCGACTCACGCGAGAAATCCATTCAGGAAGGAATCGCTTTCGCTGAGCAGGCGATTGATTTGAATCCCAACGACATTATTGGTTATCAAGCCCTCGCGAATCTGTACTTCCTACGCGACGAGCCGGAGAAAGCGATCGCACTCCGTCGCACAACAATCGAGCTCGCGCCCAACGATGCAAACAACCTCGCCGGCACCGCAAACCGATTGAACGAGTTCGGGGGTGCGAAAGAAGCAATCGAGCTTTATGAGCGAGCCGCGCGCTTAAACCCCAAGATACCTTGGTGGCACAAGAGCGGCTATGGGCTGGCGTTACATCTGGTGGGGCGTAAGGAGGAAGCGTTGCACTGGGCTCAGGACGCTGTTGCGACCGCAGAAAAATCAAATCTCGGGGCCGGAATTCGGACGATAGCATACAGCCGGCTTGCCGCCGTCTACGCTGATCTGAACCAGCCGGAAAATGCCAACGCTGTCGTAGTAAAAATACTGCAGATCAATCCGAAGTTCACCACTGCAAAATACCAGAAAGCGAATCCCTTGCTGGACACCAAAAAACTGGCTTGGTACAAGCACTTACTCGTGAACGCAGGATTGCCCGAGTAATGCGTTGTCGAAATTCCATTTGGCGCGACCAGCCCTAGGACGCCTTCAAGTCGATTTCGGTGAGTTAAGGTTGCATCGCAACAGAAGAGCGTAAACGGTTTAATCATGCTCATCGTGAACTGACAGTCGCACTACTACTCCGCGATACCCGACTTACGCAACCCTTCGGCCAAGCGTTCTGCGTCGGCGGCGTTCTTGAAAGGGTGCCAGTAGGCGGCGACTCGTATGGTGATCGGGTCCAAGAAGTTCTGAAAACCACGCCTGTCCCGCTCGTTGATTGTTTCGTACAACCGCGCGGCCCTTTCCTCTTCTCCGAGATACCCGTAGGTCGCCAGCAGTAGACGCGCGGACCAGCGGTCCAACGGATTCAGGGCAATTGCCCGGGTGAGAGCCGTCTCAGCATCACCAAAATTATCCATGGTGAACTGTGCAAGACCCACCACGTAGAGATAAAACGACGGATAGCGCGGATTCAGCTCCATAGCTCGCTTCACCGTCCGCATGCCCCTCTCCGGCTGTCCCGTGAGAATGAGAGCGTTCGCGAGAGTGGCATAACCATCGGCATCGTTCGGATCCGCGGCAATCGCCTTCTCCGCCTCACGCAGAGCCCCCTCGTAGCGTTGTTCGTGCAGAAGCATGTCGGCTGCGATCTGATACGCTATCGATATCGGCCGAGTCTGCGTCTTCGCGAGATAGTCCTGTGCTAGTACCCGCATCTCGATTGCACGTATAGCTCCACTCCCAAGCTGCCAGTATCGCTTGTAGCTCTCCCAGTATGTGGCCGCGAGTGCCGCATTCGCCCTGCTGTATTGGGGATCGATTTCAATGGCCTTCTTAAAATGGGTTATCGCCTGGCGGAAATTTTCCGGCGTTTGTCGCAGATAATGCTGCCACCCCTGCAGGAACTGGTCATAAGCGCGAGTGTCTTTCGTCTCAACAGCTCCCCTCGCGACTTTTTCGTCTTCGGTCAGTGTGATCGAGAGCACCCTTACGATCTCGCTGGTTACCTTGTCCTGCAGCCCAAAAACGTCGCTCATCGAGCCTTCGAATCGTTGTGCCCATACATGACCCTGACTCGTAGCGTCGACAAGCTGTGCGTTGATGCGGACCGCGTCACCGGTCCGGCGCACACTACCCTCCAGAATATGCTTGACGCCGAGTTCATGCGCGATCTGCGCGATGTCAAGTAACTGGCCTTTGTAGGAAAAACTCGTGTGACGCGCTATCACGAACAATCCCGAGATCCTGGAGAGGCCCGTTATCAAATCATCGGTCATGCCGTCAGCGAAGTATTCCTGCTCCGGGTCGCCGCTCATGTTTGTGAACGGCAGTACGGCGATGGAAGGCTTGTCCGGCCGGAGCAACGCCTCGGGTTCCGAAGGGGCCACTCCTTCGCCCCGCAGCCAGAGTTGCCACCCACCAAGGACAACAGCGCCAAGGATGAATACACCGACTGCTACCACGACGACGAGGGTGTTGCTCTTCTGCCGTCGAGTCCTCGGGCTCGCACCAGGCTCGGGCAGCGCGACACCGGGGATCACCGTGGCTCGGTACGCCTTCACGGGCTCGGCGATGTTCTTGACCGCTTGTTCACCCATGAACTCGAAGTCAAAGGGCAGCCTGCTGCCGACCGCCGAGTGCACGGATTCGGAAATGCAGATCCCCCCGGGCTCAGCCAGACTTTCCAGCCGCGCCGCGACGTTTACGCCTTCACCGTAGATGTCGCCGCGATCCTCGATGACATCGCCGATATGCACGCCGATGCGAAATCGAACCCTACGCTCATTCGGCAGGTCCTGATTGCACGCTTGCAGTTCACGCTGAACCTGCGCTGCACAGGAAAGCGCATCCGCCACGGCTTCGAACATCGCGAGCACCGCATCCCCCGCATAGTGCATTACACGGCCCCCGTACCGTTCAGTCGTAGTCGCTATCCGGTCGAGATACTCGGTGAGCGTGCGGTGAGTTGCGTCTTCATCCTGGCCGGTGAGACGAGCGTAGCCGGCGACATCGGCATACAGGATCGCGGCGAGTCTACGGGGTAAGCGGTCCACCACGGCGATGCGACCCGGCTCTCACACCATGGGAGCCGGACCACGTCGACAGACGTCGCTTTCGAAATCGAAGCCTTCGTAGCGGGGCAGATCGTCGTAGACGTCGAACCATTTGATCCGCTCGGGATAGAACAGGTGGTTGGTGGGCACGAAGGCATCGGGGTCGTCGAGAGTGCTGATGTGAACCTCGACAATCGGTCCGCGCGCGGGATCGTCTGTTCCCTCCCAGGTCAGCGGCGTTCCGCACTCCCCGCAGAAGCCACGTGCGACGCCGGGCGATGAGTTGTAGATTCGGCGCTGCCCTATTTTGAAGTCTACCTGATCCGCCTTGAAGGACGCGTAGGTGACTACCGGAGCTCCTGTGTGGCGGCGGCAGCTTTCGCAGTGGCAATGGCCGACCCAGACCGGCTCACCGCGCACCTCGTAGCGTACGGCGCCACACATGCAGCCGCCACTCGCCTTACCGTTGTCACTCATCGCATTACCCTCCACTCCGTTACACCGCTAAGTCTAGTGTAAAAATTCACGCCGCACCGGCACCGTTACGACAGACGACGTCGGCCTGTGCTACTGGTATTATTGAGAAAGAATCGGTCTTATGGTTCTTTTTCAACCGATGCTTGACAGCGATGAGAAACACCATGAAAAAATCACACTGGCCGCGACGGCTTGGAACCGTACTGGTCGCGACTTTCGCGGTGAGCAGC
>JAHELT010000105.1 GCA_024644045.1 Chromatiales bacterium
ATGTTGCAGCAGCGCGCACCGGGCTTGATGAGCGCGATGCCAGCCTCGTGCACTTCGACGTTGATTTTCCACAGGCGAAGGTGCTCGCCGGAGCACTCCTCGGCGAAGAGGGTGCGCTCGAGAGCAGTGTAATAGCCTGCCGGCATGGGAAAGCAGTTGAGACTCAGGATGTCGCCACTCTCGATTCTGCGTGACGTGACCGGATTGTGTGCACCGTCGGTATTGATGCCGGACTGGAACCAGGTCCAGGTGTCCATCAGCTCTACATGGGGATGCTTCTCGCCTATCTCGCGTACCATGGCCTGTGTCGCGTTGAGAGCCACTTCGTACTCGGGAACACCTACGTCGACGGCCTCGACACAGGCAGCGCCGCCGATGTCGGCGATCCGTGCACTCTCGCGAATCCACGCGATCTCTTCGTCCGACTTGACCATGCGCATGCGCATGGCGGCCCGGCCCACGTCGACCAGCTCGCAGCCTGCCAGCGCGCCCTGCAGCTTGCGCATGGACTCGATACTGATGTGGTCGTATTCGACGCCCACCCGACCGCCGTCCTGTACGAGCCGCTTGACCGCAACGTAGAAGTTGTCACGCTGCCAGTCGGTGTAGACGACGTTGTCGCCGAAGCTCCGGCGCCATGGTTGGCCGCCGTCGATGTTCGCCGAGATGGTGGTCTGTCCATCCTGGGTCACCACCAGGCCGTAGGTTCGCCCGAAGGAGCAGTACAGGAAATCACCGAAGTAGTTGACGTTGTGATACGACGTGAACACGCACGCGTCAATCTGCCGCTCGGCCATATGAGTGCGCAGCGCCGTCAACCGGCGGTTCATCTCTGTTGCGGAGAAGGTCGGCTTGACCTTCTCTCCGTTGCGGATGTTTTTCAGCTGTTCCATCGTGGTCACCTGTTTCGTTGTAGTTCAGCCGTGAGCCGGAGTTCCAGGCGTCAGCACTGAATGAAGCTGACCGGCACCTCGATCACGTTCACCGCGAGCCCGCCGCGGGCCGTCTCCTTGTACTTGTCCTTCATGTCGCGCCCGGTGTCGCACATGGTCTTGATCGCCTTGTCGAGCGGGACGAAGTGCGCGCCGTCGCCCCTGAGCGCCATGCGAGCCGCATTGATGGCCTTCACGGAGGCCATGGCGTTGCGCTCGATGCACGGCACCTGCACCAGTCCACCCACCGGATCGCAGGTGAGGCCGAGATTATGCTCGATGCCGATCTCGGCCGCATTCTCGACCTGCTGCGGTGTCCCGCCGAGCACCTCGGTGAGGCCGGCCGCAGCCATCGAACAGGCACTGCCGACCTCGCCCTGACAGCCCACCTCGGCGCCGGAGATCGAGGCGTTCTCCTTGAACAACACTCCTACGGCGGCCGTGGTCAGCAAGAAGCGCACCACCCCGCCGTCCGATGCGCCGGGCACGAAGCGCCGGTAGTAGTGCGGCACCGCCGGGATGATCCCGGCCGCGCCGTTGGTCGGCGCGGTCACCACGCGCCCGCCGCTCGCATTCTCCTCGTTGACCGCAAGCGCGTAGAGGTTCACCCAGTCCATCACCGTGAGCGGGTCCTTCAGCGCCGCCTCCGGGTGCGAACTAAGCTGCCGGTAGAGCCCCGCGGCGCGCCGGCGCACCTTGAGCCCGCCGGGCATGACGCCCTCGCGCCGGCAGCCACGCGCGACGCAGTCCTGCATCACTTCCCAGATCCGTAGCAGCTCCGAGCGGATGGTTTCCTCCGTGCGCCGCACCTTCTCGTTCTCGACCCCTTTATCGGGGATCTGGCGCTCGATCAGGTAGACATGGGCGCGCTCCGGCGGTTTGTCCAGGCTCGCAGCAGAGCGGGTTGCCGGGACGGTACCCGTGGGGTAAAGACCCGAACCATCAACTGCGCGCTGCAGGTGGTCAGGCGGATTCTGCATCTCGCCGCCTGTGAGTGGCGCGATGAATCGGGCCTGACCTGGCTGGACAAGCCGCCGAGGATCAGCTTGCTCCCTGAGACCGACCGGCGTGCGCCCTACCCCCTTTCGTGGGACGAGCAGCGCCGTTTCTTCCAGGAGTTACCCGAGCACCTGGCCACCATGGCGCTGTTCAAGGTGAACACCGGTTGCCGCGAGGCGGAAGTGGGCGGACTCCGGTGGGACTGGGAAGTGGTCGTGCCCGAGCTGGAAACGAGCGTGTTTCTGATCCCGGCGGCTGCGGTGAAGAACCGCGAGGAGCGAGTGGTGGTGATCAACCGAGTTGCGCGTTCGATTCTCGATGCTCAACGCGGAAATCATGCGGAGTTCGTCTTCACCTATGCCGGACGACCGGTGATAAAGATGAACGGCAAAGCCTGGCGAAAGGCACGGGAACGGGCACGACTTCCGCAGGTGCGCGTGCACGATATGAAGCATACCTTGGTCGCAGGCTGCGAGCGGCCGGAGTGAGCTTCGAGGATCGTCAGGATCTGCTCGGGCACAAGTCCGGTCGGATCACGACGCACTACTCGCAAGCCGATCTCGTGAACTTGATCGCCGCAGCGGACAGTGTTTGTGCGACTGAGTCCCGCAAAACTCCCGCACTGGTTGTTCTGAAACGCAACGCAGGTTAGTTGAGGAGGCTAACTCACTGATCGTAGAAGGGGTTTTTGGTCGGGGTGAGAGGATTCGAACCTCCGACCACCTGCACCCCATGCAGGTGCGCTACCAGGCTGCGCTACACCCCGACAAGAAACGTGAAGGATAGACGCTGGCGGCGTCTAATTGAAGTCAACTCTTGAGGATTTTCAGCACTTCCTCGAGCTCGGCGCGCAGCTGGCGGATCACCTGCTGGCTCTGCAGCGTGTCCTCGCGCGCGTTGTCGCCGGAAAGCTGCTGGCGGGCGCCGCCGATAGTGTAGCCCTGCTCGTAGAGCAGACTGCGGATCTGGCGGATCAGGATGACGTCGTGACGCTGGTAGTAACGGCGGTTGCCGCGCCGCTTGACCGGCTTCAGGTCATGGAACTCCTGCTCCCAGTAGCGCAGCACGTGCGGTTTGACCGCGCACAGCTCACTCACCTCGCCGATCGTGAAGTAACGCTTGTTGGGGATCGCGGGCAGATCGTTACTGGTGCTCGCTTCCAGCATACGCCTCGACCCGTGCTTTGAGCTTTTGTCCCGGCCGGAATGTCACAACGCGACGCGCGGTGATGGGAATCTCCTCGCCTGTCTTAGGGTTACGTCCGGGACGTTCGTTCTTGGTACGCAGAATGAAATTCCCGAAGCCCGAGAGCTTGACGTCGTTCCCCTCTTCCAGTGCGGCACGGATCTCCTCGAAGAACAATTCGACCAGTTCCTTGGCCTCACGCTTGTTCAAACCCAGTTCTTCGAACAGCATCTCCGCCATATCGGCTTTGGTCAACGCCATTCGTTACTCCCTGAGTTTCGCCCCGAGTTTTTGGTCTAATCCGGCTAGGATCTGGTCGACGGCGTCGTCTACCTCTTGATCGACTAGGGTGCGTGATAAATCCTGTAAAATCAAGCCTAAAGCGACACTTTTTCGACCAGATACTACGCCCGAACCCGCATAAATGCTCAAAATCATGACCTCTCTCACGATCGCCGGCGCGGCATCGTAGGCCACCTCCACACAGGCCCCCGCGGGCACTTTTTCGTCCACCACCACGTTGATATCCCGCCGGATCGACGGAAATCGAGAGATTTCGCGTATTTCCGGCGGTTTGCCCACCAGCAGCGCCGCGAGCGCGAGCTCGAACAGCACCGCGCCCTCGGCGATCTCCAGGGCCTGGACCACGCGCGGATGCAGGCTGCCCAGCCAGCCCTGGGCGCGCCCTGCCAGCAGAATCCTGGCGGTCTGGCCCGGATGCAGCGCCGGATGGGTCGCCGCCTCGAGGCTCACTCCGGTCTGCCCGGCATTGTGGAACAGCGCCTCGATATCGGCCTTGACGTCGAAAAAATCCACCGTGCGGGAAGGCTCGCCCCACTGCAGCGGATGCACGGGGCCGCAGGCGAGTCCCCCGATGCGGGGCACCTGCTGCAGAGCCTGCCCGCCGCCGACGAACACCAGCCCGGTCTCGAACAGGCGCACGCGCGGCTGCTGCCGGTTCAGGTTGTGCCGCAGCGCCGCGGCGAGACCCGGCCACAACGAGGTCCGCATCGCCGCCAGGTCCTGGGAGATGGGGTTCAACAGCGCCAGGGGCTCCTGCGCGGGCTCGAGCAGCCGCGCCATCCCGGGATCGATGAAACTGTAGGTCACGGCCTGGCTGTAGCCGCGCCCGAGGAGGATGTTCTCGAGTCCCGGCATGCCGCTGCCGGCCTCCGCCGGCGGCCGGGCCCTCGGCGCGTAGGCGGGTTGCGCCTCCGGCAGCTGGTCGTAGCCTTTAATACGGGCCAGTTCCTCGATCAGATCGGGTTCGATCGCGATGTCGAAGCGGTGACTCGGCGGCTGAACGCGCCAGCGCCCTTCGCCGTCGCTGCTCACCTGCATCTCCAGGCGCTGCAGAATGCCGCTGACCTCCCCGTCGGTCACCGCCTGGCCGAGCAGGCGCTCGATCTGGGGTCGCCGCAACGGAACGGTTGGCACGTCCGGCAGGTGCGCCTCGTCGACGGTCTCGACCAGCGGACCGGGTTCGCCGCCGCAGATCTCGAGCACCAGCCGCGTCGCGCGCTCCATGCCCTCGCGCTGCGACTGCCAGTCGACGCCGCGCTCGAAGCGCTGCCCGGAATCGGTGAACAGCCCGAAGCGCCGCGGCCGGCCGCTGATCCACCCGGTGGCGAAGAATGCCGCCTCCAGAAAGATGTCGCGGGTGTGGTCCTCCACCCCTGAGTGCTCGCCGCCCATGATGCCTGCCATCGCGACCGCGGCCTTGTCGTCGGCGATCACCAGGATCTCTTGATCGAGCTCCAGTTCACTGCCGTCGAGCATGGTGAGCTTCTCGCCCGCGTGCGCCTTGCGCACGTGAATGCCGCCGTTCAGCCGCGCCAGATCGAACGCGTGCATCGGCTGACCGAGCTCCAGCATCACGTAGTTGGTGATGTCCACGGTCGGGGAGATGGAACGAACGCCGCAACGGCGCAGCTTCTCCACCAGCCAGCCGGGCGATCGCGCAGTGGGGTCGATGCCGCGGATAACGCGTCCGACGTAGCGTGGACAGCCACCCGGCTCGTCCAGGCGCACCGGGAAAGTGTCCTCGATGGTTGCTGCGACAGGCTCGATGTCTATCGCGCGTACGGGAACGTTGTTGCGCGCGGCCAGATCGCGCGCCACGCCGCGCACGCTCAGGCAGTCGCCGCGGTTCGGGGTGAGATCGATGTCGATGATCGTATCGTCGAGCTGCAAAGCCGTCTGCAGCAGCTCGCCGACCGTGAGCCCGTCGCCTAGATCGAGAATGCCGTCGCTCTCCTCGGACAGCTCCAGCTCCCTGCCGGAGCACAGCATGCCTTCGGAGACGACACCGCGCAGCTTGGTCTTGCGGATTTTCACGCCGCCGGGGAGCTTCGCGCCCGGTGCGGCGAACGCCCCGCGCATACCGGCGCGCACATTCGGTGCGCCGCACACAACGGTGTAGCGTTTGTCACCGTCGTCGACCTGGCAGACGCTCAGTTTGTCCGCATCGGGATGCTGCTCGACGGCGCACACCTCGGCCACGACGACGCCCGTGAACGGCGGCGCGGCCGGCTCCGTGAAGTCCACCTCGAGCCCCAGCATGGTGAGCTGCTCCAGCAGCTCGTGGCTTGAGACGGGCAGCTCGACCCATTCGCGCAGCCAGGCTTCGCTGAGCTTCATGGCCGGCCCTCACCCCTGACCCCTCTCCCCATGGGAGAGGGGAACGCGCCGGCACTCATCGGAACTGCTCCAGGAAGCGCAGGTCGTTCTCGAAGAACAGCCGCAGGTCCTCCACGCCGTAACGCAGCATGGCCAGCCGCTCGACACCCATGCCGAAGGCATAGCCGGTGTACCGCTCGTGGTCGTAGCCCACCGCCTTGAAGACTTCCTGGTGCACCACACCACAGCCCAGCACCTCCAGCCATTTGTCGCTGCCGGGGAGCTGCACGTCGACCTCCGCGGACGGCTCGGTGAACGGAAAATAGGACGGGCGGAAGCGCACCCGCAGCTCCGCGTCGAAAAACGCATTCAGGAACTGGTGCAGATGACCCTTCAGGTCGGCCAGACTGACATCGTGATCCACCAGCAGCCCTTCGACCTGGTGGAACATGGGGCTGTGGGTCGCATCCGGCGTGTCGCAGCGGAACACCCGGCCCGGTGCGATGATGCGCACCGGCGGCGGCTGCGTCTCCATGTAGCGGATCTGCACGTTGGAGGTGTGGGTGCGCAGCAACCGGCCGTCGCCGAAATAGAACGTGTCCTGCATCGCGCGCGCGGGATGGTTCTGCGGGATGTTGAGCGCCTCGAAGTTGTGGTACTCGTCTTCGACCTCGGGTCCCTCGGCAACGCTGAACCCGAGCTGCGCGAAGATCGCCTCGATGCGCCGCGCAGTGATCACCAGGGGATGCCGCGAGCCGGTCCGCTGGCCGCGCCCCGGCAGGCTCACGTCCACCGCGTCGGTGCTGAGCTGCGCCTCGAGCTCGCTCTCGTTAAGCGCCGCGCGGCGCGCTTCCAAGAGCTCGCCGAAGCGTTGTTTCGCACGGTTGATGGCCTGACCTGCGGCGGGCCGCTCGCCGGGGTCCAGGCTGCCGAGCTGTTTCAGCTGCCCGGTGATGACGCCTTTCCTGCCGAGGTAGGCGACCCGCACCGCATCGAGCGCGCGCAGATCCTGCGCCTGCGCGATCGCGTGTCCGGCTTCTTCGAGAATGTTGCTGAGGTCCAGGGCCATCGTGAGTCTGTCTCGGTCACACACCAGCTTCACCGTGCCCCCGCAGGGCGCGGCTGTGAAGCGCGACGAAGATGAAAAAGCCGGTCTAGGCGGCGTCGAGGCCGGCTTTGGCCTGCTCCACGAGCTGGCCGAACGCCTGCCTGTCGCTGACGGCCAGATCTGCCAGGACTTTGCGGTCGATCTCGATGTTCGCGCGCTTCAGTCCATCCATAAATCGGCTGTAGGACATCCCGAACTCGCGGGCGCCCGCGTTGATGCGCACGATCCATAACGCGCGGAACTGGCGCTTGCGCTGGCGGCGGTCGCGGTAAGCGTACTGACCGGCCTTGGTGACCGCCTGCTTGGCGACCCGGAACACCTTGCTGCGCGCTCCCTGGTAGCCTTTAGCCTTCTTGAGGACTTTCTTGTGACGGGCATGCGCCGTCACCCCGCGTTTGACTCTGGGCACGGCTGTCTCCTCAGGCGTTGGGCAGCATGCGCCGCACCAGTGCGGCATCGGCATCATGCAGGAGCGCAGGGCTGCGCAGGTGGCGCTTACGCTTGGTGCTCTTCTTGGTCAGAATGTGACGGCGGTGCGACTGGTGGCGCTTGAAGCGCCCCGACGCGGTCTGTTTGAACCGCTTTGCCGCCCCGCGATTGGTTTTCAGTTTGGGCATCTCGTTGGTACTCCCGTTACGGCCGGGCGACAGCGCCGCGGCCCGCTTGCTCAGCAATCGGAGACCCGGCCGAGCCGGAGTTTAGTACTGCGGCGCGGGTTCCTTAGTCTCAGTGGCCGGCGTCCTGCCGGGCCTGCCATGTCATTGGCGCTTCTTGGGCGCCAGGACCATGATCATCTGGCGTCCTTCCATTTTCGGGTACTGCTCCACGGTGCCCAGTTCCTCCAGGTCCGATTCGACGCGCTGCAGCAACTGCGCCGCCAGGTCCCGGTGCGCCATCTCGCGGCCGCGAAAGCGCAGCGTGACCTTGGTCTTGTCGCCGTGCTCGAGAAACCGCCTGAGGTTTCTCAGCTTCACCTGGTAGTCGCCCTCTTCCGTGCCCGGGCGGAACTTCACCTCTTTCAAGTGCGTCTGGCGCTGCTTCTTCTTGGCCGAGTTCTGCTTTTTGGTCTGCTCGAACCGGTACTTGCCGTAGTCCATGATACGGCACACGGGCGGCTCCGCGGTCGGGACGATCTCGACCAGATCCAGCCCCTGGGTGTCCGCAGTCGCCTGCGCTTCGTCTTTCGAGATAACCCCAACCTGCTCGCCGTTCGAGCCGATAAGACGTACCACCGAGGCGGTAATTTCATCGTTGCGACGAACCGTTTTTTCTGCAGCGATATGCCAATCCTCCAAGCAACAACAAAAGCCGCGGTGCCGGCCGGCGATCACGGCCCGGGCGGCGCCTGCGGCCCACGTATCGAGCGCAGCGACGTGCAGCGCCGTAAACTGCGGGATTGTAGAACCGTAGCCCCCCGTTCTCAAGGGTCTGGGAACGTTTTATCGGGGACGGAACAAAGGGCCCGCATGGCGAGCCCTTTGGTGTTGGTAGGCGCGATTGGAGTTGAACCAACGACCCCCACCATGTCAAGGTGGTGCTCTAACCAGCTGAGCTACGCGCCTGTAGCAAGGCGAGTGAAGCTACCATAGCGCCGTTCGAGCGGTCAATTACTCGCCGCGTTTATCGGGCAGGGTGGGCAGAATCATGTCCCGGAACAGCAGCGCCGAGCCGCGGGCCTCGGTGCGGTCCGGTGAGGCCTGCCGGCGCTCCCCGCGCTGGCGCCGGCCCCGGCTCAGGCGCTCTCCGGCCTCCAGCACGGCCTGGTGCAGCGCTTCGCTGTAGGCCAGACGGTGCGCGCGCGGGGTGCCTTCGACGGCGTGCGGCGGGCGAACCCACAGGTAGATCGCGCCAGGCGAATCGCGGCGCTTGTCCGGCTGCTGCACGTCGTAGGCCAGCAGCTCGAACTCGGCCAGCGGGTCGGCGCGTGCCGGCCAGCCTTCGCTCTCGCGCAGACCCCACCAGCTCACGAAGTAGAACGCGGTGGTCAGCACTACGGCGCCGGCCTTCACCGACCAGTGCCACTGCGCGCGCAGGTTCAGGCTCAGCAGCAGCACCGCCAGCAGTACGTAGCCCAGCAGCAGTGCCAGGGAAAACGGCTGCATCAGGAGGCGTCCAGCGCATAGGGGGTGAGAACTTTCGGCAATCGGTTCATGCGCACCATTGACCCGTCGCCCGCCAGCGTGAAGCGCACAACCGTCAGCTCCTGGTTCTCCCGCTCCAGCACCACCTGGTCCACGAACACGGTCTGCAGGCTCGGGTTCACTTTCTCTATGCGCACAGTGACCGGCACCGGCGCGCCGCTGCGGTTGGCGTAGTTGTACAGGTTGACCACGTACTCGCCGCCGACCACACCCCGCAGCGTCACCAGCTCCTGGTTGATCGGATGCACCACCTCCCGCCCGTCGATGAGAATCGTGTCGTTGACCACACCCTGGTCGTCGCGGTCCAGATGCAGCCAGCCGGCGTCCTTGCGCAGGTACGAGACGATCTCACCGTTGGGATCCTCCACCCACACGTCGATGTCGTCGCGCCGGTGCTCGGGCCAGATCACCGAGATGATGAACTCCGCCTTGAGCGTGGCGTTGCCCAGCCGGGCAATCGGATTCATGAACAGGATGCTGATGAAAAACAGCAGCGTGAACCCGAGCAGCGCGTTGAACAGCAGATCGGTGAAGGCGTCGGTGTAGTAGCTGCTATGCCGCATGGGTCGCCGCAGGCGTTTGGCGCTCGCGCAGATGGCGGTGCAGTGCGGCCACGTAGTACACCGCGGTCAGCTCCTCGATATCCGCGATCAGCCCGTCAGCCCGGCGCTCGAGGTACTGGTACTGCACTGCGAGCAGCAGCGCGGCTATCATTCCGCTGAGGGTGGTGTACAGCGCGATGCGCATGCCGCCGCTCATCGAAGTGAGCAGCCCCTGCATGGTCGTCAGATCGTAGTTCTCGAGCGAGGCGATCGCACCGAGCATCACGATAAAGCCGATGACCGTGCCCAGCAGGCCCAGCTTCAGCATCGTGTCCGCCACCAGCCAGCCGCCGTGGATACCGCCCTGCAGGCGCCGGGTGAGAGCATCGAGCAGCTCGCGCTGCCCGAAATCGCCGGGAGCCGGCTCGCGCTCGGCGCGGGTAAACAGATTCTGAAAATGGCGCATGATCAGGGATGACGGCACGGCGGGGTTGCTGAACTGCGGACCTCCGTCGGCAAACAGCGGCGCGTCGGCGTGCGTCTCGAAATTGCGCCGCGCGCAGCGGGCGGCGTCGATATCGCGGGACAGCGCAAACGCGCGCCAGGCGACGTGCACGTTGGATACCGCGAAGGCGCTCAGGATCACGCCCGACAGATAGCTCGGATCGCCTTCCAGGAGCAGCCCGAACAACCCCCGCTGCCAGACGAATGCGACAGCGAACATGAGCACGCCGAACCAGATCAACCAGACCAGAAAGAGCCGATTACGCTGAAAGCCGAGTTCATTCATACAACGGGCCGTGTGATTGATCGCCGATCCCGGCGGCGCATGGACGGCGGCGCACATTGCGCCGCAAGCGCCCAGCGCCGCCGGTGATATACTCGGCCATTCTCGCAGATCGACACCCGGTGTCTATGAGCTTAACCCCGCTGAACGCAGTGAGCCCGGTCGACGGCCGCTACGCCGCCAAGAGCGAGCCGTTACGTGATGTGTTCAGCGAGCAGGCGCTGATGAAACGGCGCGTGCAGGTCGAGTGCGCCTGGTTGAAGGCGCTCGCGGCGGAGCCTGCGATCCCGGAGCTCCCGGCGCTGAACAAATCCGCCCTCCGGCTGCTGGACACAATGGTCAGCGACTTCGATGTGGCGGCCGTGCGCCGCGTGAAAGCGATCGAGAGCGAGACCAACCACGACGTCAAGGCGGTCGAGTACTTCGTCAAGGAGCGCTTGCGCGAGCACCCGGGACTGCACGCGGCACAGGAATTCGTGCACTTTGCCTGCACCTCGGAGGACATCAACAACCTGGCTTATTCGCTCATGCTGCGCGACGCGCGCGAGGCGGTCGTGCTCCCCGCCATGAGCGAGGTGCTGGACGCCGTCACCAACCTCGCGCAGGCGCATCGCGACGTGTCGATGCTGAGCCGCACGCACGGTCAGCCGGCGTCGCCGACCACGCTGGGTAAGGAGATGGCCAATTTCGCCTACCGCCTGGCACGCCAGCAGCGGGCAATCCGGCGGGTGACTCTGTTGGGAAAAATGAACGGCGCGGTGGGCAATTACAACGCGCACGTCGCCGCCTATCCGGAGGTGGACTGGCCCCGGCTCTGCGGCCGTTTCATCGCGGATCTGGGGCTGGCGCAGAACCCCTACACCACGCAGATCGAGCCGCATGATTTCATCGCCGAGTTCAACCAGTCAATGCTGCGATTCAACACTGTGCTGCTGGGCTTCTGCCGTGACGTCTGGGGTTACATATCACTGGGCTACTTCCGCCAGCGCGCGGTGGCCGGCGAGGTCGGCTCATCCACCATGCCGCACAAAATCAACCCCATCGACTTCGAAAACGCCGAAGGTAATCTGGGGCTGGCCAATGCCGTACTCCAGCACCTCGCGGACAAGCTGCCCATTTCGCGCTGGCAGCGGGATCTCAGCGACTCTACCGTGATGCGCAATCTGGGGGTCGGCGTCGCCAACTCGCTGATCGCCTACCGCGCCGCGACCAGCGGCATGAGTAAGCTGCAGGTTGACGAGCAACGCGTGCGGGCCGACGTCTCCGAATGCTGGGAGGTGCTGGCTGAGCCCGTGCAGACCGTCATGCGCCGCTATGGCGTGGACAACCCCTACGAGCAGTTGAAGGCGCTGACGCGTGGACAGGCGATCGACAAGGGTACACTGCAGGCCTTCGTCAGCGGTCTCGAGATTCCCGAGGACGCGAAACAACGGCTGCTTGCCCTGCGGCCTGAAGACTACACGGGGCTTGCCGCGCGCCAGGTGGACGAGCTGCTCGCGGCAATCGGCGACCTGGACAATCCCTGAGCGCGTTTGACTTCTCTTTGGCTTCCGGCGCCGCCTATACTGTACGCTCCGCCGTCTGGGCCTCGGACGAGGCCGCCATATTCGCCGTGCGCCGAAGCGTTTTCGTCGATGAGCAGCACGTCGATCCGCAGCTCGAGTGGGACGGACGCGATGCCGGCTGCTTCCACGTGCTCGCCTGTGACATCGCGGGGCGCGCCATCGGCACCGGACGCCTGCTGCAGGACGGGCATATCGGCCGCATGGCCGTGCTGCCCGACTGGCGCGGCCGGGGCGTAGGCGGCGACCTGCTGAGCGCCCTGACCGAGGAGGCGCGCCGCCGAAATCTGACTGCGGTACACTTGAATGCGCAGCTGCACGCGACGGGGTTCTATCGCAGAGCCGGGTTTCGCGTCGCAGGCAGGGAATTTATGGAAGCCGGCATACTGCATTGCGCGATGCGGTTGGAACTGGAGCATTGATGAGCCGCGCAAAGAAAGAACCGCAGGTATTTTCCCAGACGCCACAGCGCTACACCCTCGGTGAGCGGGAGGGGGATTTCTCGATCGAGCTGCCGGAAGAAGCGCGCGATGCCGTGATCACCCTGACCGAGCAGGCGCGACGCATCGTCAAAATCTTCACGCGCGAGCTCGACCCCGAAGTCTATGATGACCAGCGTTTCGCCGATGCGCTGTCCCATGTCGCTCGCCGCGCGCCCACGTCCGAGGTACAGATTCTCGTGCAGGACCCGAAGCCGGCGATCAACAGCAACCATCTTCTGATCGAGCTGTGCCGGCAGCTGACCAGCTATATCCGGGTGCGCCGGGTCAGCGACGACTATCAGATGGCGCCGGACGAGTTCCTGCTGGCGGACAACATCGGGTTCATGTACCGCAAGAGCTACAGCTCCTACGAAGGCGTGGTGAACTTCAACTCGCCGTCGAAATCGCACCGCCTGGACGAGGTGTTCAACGAGATCTGGAACGTCAGCTCCGCCGATCCCGAGTTCCGACTGCTGCACATTTGACGCCGCCCCTCACCCCTGGCCCCTCTCCCCGAGGAGGGAGAGGGGAAAAAGAAAAACCCTTCTCCCCGGGGAGAAGGGCTGGGATGAGGGGTACTGCGCGAAGCGCAGGAGTTTCTCTGCATTCCCAGCGGCGCTAACGACACAGTTGCTCTCCCGCAGGAGAGCGCACCGGTGAGGATGAGCGAAAGTGCGTAGCTAGCGCGTCACGTCTGCGAGCAGGCGCCGCACCGCGCCGCCGATGCGCGAGCCGCGATCCACCAGCGTGGCCGGTACGGCCCACCAGTGCGGAGCGGCGAAGGCGGCGCATTTCACGGCATCCTTCTCCGTCATCAGCACCGGACGCTCGTCTGCGAACGCCAGGTCGGCCGCACGGAACGGGTGGTGGTCGGGAAAAGGGTGCTCCGCGCAGGCGATGCCCAGACGCTTGAGCTGCGCAAAGAAGCGTGCCGGGTGCCCGATGCCGGCAACGGCATGCACGCCCTCCCCCCGGAAATCCGCGAGCCGGCGCGCGACGCCGCTTGCTAGATTGCGCGCAGTCTCGAGCCGCAGCTCGAACGAATACTCGGCGTCCGGCGCCGCGCCGTGCTGAACGACCAGGTCCGCCTGCGCGAGGCGCGCGGGCGGTTCGCGCAGCGGGCCGGCGGGGAGCAGCCAGCCGTTACCCATGCCGCGTTCGGTATCGACGACGACGATTTCCACGTCGCGGTGCAGCGCATAGTGCTGCAATCCGTCGTCGCTGAGCACCACGTCGCAGGGGTCGGCCGCCAGCAACGCCGCCACCGCGCGCGGACGGTTCCGGCCGACCCACACCGGCGCGTTACAGCTGCGTGCGATCAGCAGCGCCTCGTCCCCCGTCTGCTGCGGCGGCGAATCGACGGACACCGCCATCGGCTGGTGCGCACTGCCGCCATGCCCGCGGCTCACCACACCGACCCGGTAGCCGGTCTCGTCCAGGAGGCGTGCCAGGTAGACCACCAGCGGGGTCTTGCCGGTGCCGCCGACGCTGAGATTACCCACCACGATGACCGGTACGCGCGCACGGAAGGTCCGAATCACACCACGGCGGTACAACGTGCGCCGGCACGCCGTCAGCGCGCCGAACAACCAGGCTACGGGGAGCAGCAACCTGCTCAGCCAGGTGCGCCGGTACCAGTGGTCTTCAAGGGCCATGCATGCGATGGGCAGCTGCCGCCGGGCTGGAATCCACGCTTACCGCGAAGGCTTCGGCCGGCCCGCGGAATGACACGTTACTCAGAGAACAGGACACGAGTGGCCTGTAACGCCCGATTCGATAGTGCTGAGCACGCGCTTCGACTCCGATTGCTGTGTTGTTCCCGAAGGGTGCCGCTCGCACAGCCTCCTCGCAATAGGCCGGGCTGCTTTGGAGCGCGCCCGGTTGATCCGCTTCTGATACGCCGTCAGCGGCCGCGGCTTGGTGCCACGTCGATTCACCCGGTAGCGGATCCCCTCGGCAGCGGCGGCCTGACGGTGCGCTTCCTTCCAGTACGCCTGATCACTGTAGAGTTCGCGTTCTTCGCCATGCAGCAGCGCCGGCGGCTGCGTGATGTCCGAGGCGCCCGCATGCGTGGCGCTTTCGGTTCCAGTTCGACGAACCCGGACCCAGTTGTTTCATCAACTACTCACTGCTTCTGGCAACGATGCAAATTATCGGTCATCTTCAGCTACTTGTGCAGAGGTTCCCTAGTTGCTCAGAAACAGCGTTTCCTCGGTGTCGTTGAACTGTATGTTATGCAGATTGGCGTAGTGGCCGTTGGCGTCGAGCAATTCGGCGTGACTGCCGGTTTCCACGACGCGCCCCTGATCCAGCACCACGATCAGGTCAGCGCCCTCCACGGTCGACAGCCGGTGCGCAATCACGAACGTCGTACGGTTCGCGACCAGCGCACGCAGGCCGGCCTGAACGTGCCGCTCCGACTCGGTGTCCAGGGCCGAGGTCGCCTCGTCCAGGATCAGCAGCGGCGCATTCTTGAGCAACGCCCGCGCAATGGCCAGCCGCTGGCGCTGGCCGCCCGACAGCAGCACACCGTTCTCGCCGACCAGGGTTTCGTACGCGGCCGGCATCGCGCGGATGAACTCGCCGGCGTGCGCCGCCTCGGCGGCGCGTTTCACGTCCGCGTCGCGCGTGTCACCCAGCTTGCCGTAGGCCAGGTTGTTGAAGATCGTATCGTTGAACAGGGTGACCTCCTGACCCACGTAAGCGATCTGATCGCGCAGGCTGCTGAGCGAGAACTCGCGGATGTCCACGCCGTCGATCAGGATGCTGCCCGCATCCGGCTCGTAGAAACGTGCCAGCAGATTCACCAGGGTAGATTTACCGGCACCGGAGCGGCCTACGAACGCAACGGTCTGACCGGGCTGGACCCGGAAGCTGACATTTTCCAGCACCCTGCCTTTGCCCGTCTCGTAGGCAAACGACACGTTGCGGAACTCCACCACACCCGGGTTGCGCAGAGCGCGCTTTCCCGAGTCGGGCTCGGACTCTGCATCGATGAGCGCGAAAATGCTCTGGCTCGCCGCGATCCCGGTCTGCAGTTTTGCATTGACCGTGGTCAGGCGCTTGAGCGGTGCGAACAGCATCAGCATGGCGGTGATGAACGAAATGAACGTGCCGGCGCTGAAGGAATGCACCACCGACTCGATCGAAGCCAGGTACACGATCAGTGCCAGAGCGGCGGCGACCAGGAACTGGATCACCGGCACGCTGGTGGCTTCGGCGAGAATCATGCGCATTCGCAGCCGCCGATTGCGCTCGTTGACGCGCTCGAACTGCGCATCTTCGTACGACTGGCCGCCGAAGATCTTGACCACCCGGTGCCCCTCGATGGCCTCTTCGGCAACGTGGGTGACCTTGCCCATCGATTGCTGAATCTTATGGCTGATGCGGCGGAACTGGCGGGTGATCAGCACCACCAGCAGCGTGATGACCGGTCCGATCACCAGAAACACCAGCGACAGCAACACGTCGTAGTAGAACATCAGCGCGAGCAGTCCGATGATGGTCAGCGTATCGCGTACCACGATGGTGAACGCGCTGGTCGCCGCATCGGACACCCGCTCGACGTTGAACGTCAGCTTCGAGATCAACTCGCCCGAAGATGATTGATCGTAGGCCGCCGTGGGCATGCGCAGCAGCCGGCCGAACATCTCGCAGCGCAGCGTCTTCACTATCTGCCAGCCGATCCACGCCATGTAGTAGTTTGATGCGAACCCGGCGAAGCCGCGCACGACGAACAGTGCGAGCAGCGCGATCGGCACGAACTTGATGGCATCCGGATCCTTGTCAACGAAGCTGCCGTCGACCATCGGCTTCATCAGCCACGCGAAGGCCGGTTCGGTTGCCGCGTACAGCACATTGCCCAGGATCGCGAGCACGAAAATCGCCCAGTACTGCTTCACGTAGTGCAGCAGGCGGCTGTAGGTGCGCATGCCCGAGGTGCCGGCGGTCTGCGATGACGATCTCAGGTTCACGGTGGAAGCGCGCAGCTACTGGGTGCCGTGCGCAGTGGCGATCGAAAGACGCAGCAGGCCAAGCTGCCGCGCGGCATCCATGGCCGTCACCACGGCCTGGTGGGGCGTATTCGCATCGGCACGGATCACCAGCGGCGTATCCTTGCGGCCGCTGGTCAGCCTTGCCAGCGCGGCGCGCAGCGTGACGAGCTTGTTGTTGACCAGCTCGCGGCCGTTGAGGAAGTACTCGCCGCGCCGGTTGATGACGATCTCGATGATCGTTTCCTCGACCGCGGACTCCGGCGCGGTGGCTTCGGGCAGCTGCACGCTGAGCTCGGTTTCGCGCTGGAACGTGGTCGACACCATGAAGAAGATCAGCAGCAGGAACACCACATCGATCAGCGGTGTGATGTTCAGCTCGACTTCGTCGCGCCGTTCGCGTTGGAAGTTCATCGCTTGGTGCGGGTGCGCTTGACGACGTAGTCGCCCTCGCGCTTGTGTTGCAGCACCTCCACGAGCTTGATCGTCTCCTGCTCCATGCTCACCACCAGGGCGTCGATCTTGCCGCGGAAATAGCGGTGAAAGATCAGGCTCGGGATGGCCACTGAAAGCCCGCTCGCGGTGGTGATCAGTGCCTGCGAGATACCGCCGGCCAGCTCACTGGGGTTACCCACCCCGACGGTGGTGATGGTGGTGAACACGGCGATCATGCCGATCACCGTGCCCAGCAGACCCAGCAGCGGGGTCACGGCGGCGATCGTGCCGAGCGCGTTCAGGAAGCGCTCCAGATCATGCACCACGGCGCGTCCGGCCTCCTCGATGCTCTCTTTCATGACCTCGCGATCGTGATGCCGGTTGATCAGACCGACCGCGAGCACGCGCCCGAGCGGCGAACTCTTCTGCAGTGCGCGGATACGGGGTTCATTGAGCTCGCCGTCGCGCGCCCACTGCCAG
>JAHELT010000254.1 GCA_024644045.1 Chromatiales bacterium
AGGCCTTGTTTGGATGACCAAACTGCACCCTGCGCGCCTTGCCTGGCCTCATTGCAGAGCCAGCGATGGGTATTCGCATAGCGTTAACAGGCCCTAGTCGCCGCGCTCGCTGTCACCCCCCCTGTTGCCGCCCCAGTTGTCGCGCTCGATATCGACTCTCTCCAGTACGCCGTCGCCCAGCATCGCGCCGTCGATGTCGTCAACGAGTTTCACGACCGCCGTCAGGTCCGTCACCTCGGGGTCGCTGAAGAACTCTGCATCCGTGATGTCGGCGTCATCGTCCTCGCCGTCGCGTTGGAATTGCGTCGCACCATCCGTGACGAACTGCCGGCCCAGCACCGTGATCGTGCCGCCCGGGGGCGGGCTGCTCGCTTCGACCTGCCCCTGGATGACCACCCTGTCGTCGCTTTCGGTCCGCCGCACCGAGCTGGCCACGAGCCCGGAGGCGCCCATGAACCCGCGCACGCTCAGATAATCGCCCGTATTGATCGAGGCCAGATCGACGGGATCGTCGTCGCTTTTAAACTCCGTTTCCGCTTCAACCATCAGGGTGACGGTAACGTTCGGCGCCACGCCCAACTGGACCGTTCCGGCCACCGGGTCGGTGGCAATCACGTACGCTTCCACACGCACCGAACCGCCGCGGCCTTTGACGCTCTCGGCGATCAGCACGCCGCCCTGTAGCGCACCCTCCACCTCGACGCGGCTGCCATCGTCGATGGACGTCATCAGGCTGGGCGGCTCGAACTGTGCGGTGCCGGCATTGACGGCGACGCCGGCGACGCGGAAGTCGCTGAGGCTGACGAAGGTGTTGACGACGCCCTCGATCTCGACCTCGCCCGCGTCGTCCGGCAACCCGTCATCCTCGAGTTCCACCTCGTTGGCCAGCACACTGGTGGCGCTCTGCATCACACCCTCCACCTCGACGAGCTGTCCGTCCATGACCGGGCCGTCCGGCACCTCCGTGTTGCCGTCCATATTAACGGTCAGCGTGCGGATCGTGAACGACATCCCCATGAGCCCGGAAACGAGGCCGCTGACTTCGATCTCCGTGGCGCCCGGGTTCATCGGGTCGAACTCACCGATCTTCTCGATGCGCGTCGCCACCAGGCGGTCGTCGCCATCGCGAAACCCGCTCACGCGCACCACGTCCAGCGTCGCGATGCTGGCAAAGTTGAAACCCGTGGGGCCGTCGTATACGGTCGCGGCGCGATCCGCGACCACCGTGTCACCCAGAACGTCGAGCGTCTGCGAATCGCCGTCCACGTCGGTGGTGACCATGTTGACCGGTCCTTCCAGCGAGTCGTCGTAGACGACGGCGTCAGCGCTGCCGGTCTGGCCGCCCGCGTCCAGGCGCCCCACGACGGTCACGATCATGCCGAGCCGCAGATCGCTTGCCGTGGCGGCGGCGTTCCCGTCAATGCTGATCATTGCGGCATCGGTGTCGAAACGGATGCCGTTCACGAAAATGCTGCCGAACCCGGTGATCGTGCCCTGCGCAACAATCCCGGAACCGCCGATACCGCCCCCGTTGCCGTTGCCGCCGCTGGTGCATGCGACACCCGCGGCCAGGCCGAGCGCCAGAGCAAACGCCGGGAGAATGCTGCGCCTCATGAATCCCTCTCCGTCGAATCTGTTTCGAAGTAGTAGATACCGAGACTCACTTGTTTGCCTTGTTCACCTTCGTCCCGTTCCAACTGTTCGTTCTCGGCAAGCCACACGTTGAGCTCCTCGAGCAGTGCTTGCGCCTTTTCCGACGACCTTGCCTTGAAGATCTGTGCCGCGTGCCGCGATACATCAACGTAGGCGACCTTGCGTTGGAAGCGCAGCTCGTCCGACTCGGTCTGCAGGTTGTGATCGATGGTATCGATCAGCTCGTGGGTATCAGTGCCGAGAATGCCGATCTTCTCCAACGGTGCGGCGCCGGGTACGTAAGCATGCTTGATGAGTGAGACGCGATCTGCGGTACGTTCCACACTACCGGCAGCCTGCAGCACCGAGAGCATGGCCTGCGTAGGCACGTCGCCGCTGTACTCGCGGACCAGCATTGCGAACGAGTTGTCGCCCTCCACCGGCAGATCTGTCGGCTTGCCCTGGGTGTCGTGGAAGCGATCGTCGTTGAGCCAGCCGGAGATAACGCGCACCGCGCGGTTGAAGCGTTGATGCGTGCTCTCGTCGCCGGCCTGCTCGAGCTCCGTGAGACGCTTGACTTCCTTGCGCGTCAGGCCGGTCAGCGCGGCCACGCGCGAGATAGTCTGCTTGCGTCCCTTTTCGGCGAACTCTTTGAAGGCGACGTCGACGTAGCTCTTGCGCGCGAGCTCGGCGAACACGCCGTAGGAAACACCGTTACGCAGCAGCACCCGGACGAGCGGATACAACAGCCTCAGTAGCGCGTTGGTCAGCGCTTGCTGAATGTCGCTCAGCATTGTTGCCGGTCCCTGTGGTCGTTCACCTTTCCCTCAGCATGGGCTCCACGGCATTGCGCCAGTCGCGCCCCGACTCCCCTTTCTGAATCCAATCTGCTGTGCCCGGCCCCTGTCCGGCAGTGTGCAATAATCGAACCGTTGCCGCAGTCCCGCTTGCCGCCTCCATGACACCGTCAATTTCTGCGCAACGAACACCCGGCATGTAAAGTTTAACTGCAGTCAGCTCTCCTTTCTTGTACAACTATTTTGGTAACATATTCCCAAAATAAAGTGATTGCAAGCACTACTGCGCACCGGCAGGGGGCACCGGGCGCGGAACACACACGCCCGCCCGATCAGCGCGTCAGCGAGGTGCCGATACCGTCTCCGAGCACGGCCTGGCGCGATGAATCGCGGCGCCGGTTCGGCCCCGGCGAGTAGACGATGATCTGGCGCGGCGAGGACCGGCAGTCGAAGCGGATCCAGTAGGGCGAGTTCCACGGATCGAGAAAAAACGCTGCCCGTTCCGTCGCCAGGCCCTCGCCCTGGAGGCGCGTGAACGCGCCGCGAGTCAAATGGCCCTGGCCGTAGTGGCGCACGAACGTGTAGAGCCGTCTGTGCACACCGCAGCGCAGCCGCAGCCGGCCCGGTTCGCGGTCGCGTTTCAGCGCAGCGATCTCCTGCTCGGCCGCCGCCAGGTAACGCTGGTCGGGCGCACCCGAGCGTGAAGCCGCGGTGGTGGCGACACCCGGCGCCAGCACCAGGAGCCAGTGGCTCGCAGCCAGCCCGGGACGCTGTTGAGCAGCGAATCGCGCGCGTTCAGATAACCGCGCGCCGGGATCGGTGTCGCTGCGTGCAATCGGTGGTTTTGTGAACTGCACGATTGTTTTCCATTCCGAAAGAATTTGAGATATATTTCCCAATTATGACCGACACCGCCCTTGCACGGCGCCATACATCTGACACAGGGACACCAGTGGCAATGAAGCGATCAACGACGTTCAACCGGCTCATTTCGGCGTCTGCCGCACTCTTGATGCTGATCGGCATGGCCGGTTGCGGTAGCGGCGGCGGCGGCGGCGCCGGCGGTTCTCCCGCGCCCACCGGCACGGTGAGCGTGCTTTTCACCGACGCCCCGAGCGACGACTTTGCGCAGATCAACGTCACAGTGACAGCGATCCAGCTGCGCGGTGGCGAGGGCGGGCCGATAAGCATTTTCGACGGCATGCAGAAATTCGATCTGCTGGCGCTCGAGAACTTCTCACAGCTGTTCTCGGTGGCCGAGGGCGTGCCGGCCGGCACCTACAACAAAGTACGGCTGCGGGTCTCCGATCTCGAGCTGGTCAGGACCGACGCCGCCGGCACGGTCGTGGAGACCGTTCACCCGCCGCTGCTGGCCAACGGAAAGATCGACGTAGTGGCCAACAACCCGTTCACGATACTGCCGGGCGGCGCGGTGCTCCTGGAGATCGACGTCGACGCCAAACAGTCGATCCATGTTGCAGAGACCGGCAACGGGGGCTATCGCTTCCGGCCGGTCATCCGGCTCAGGGTCGTCGGTAACGAGATCACGAACCGGCTCACCCGGATCGCCGGCGAGATCCTCGCACCCGACCGTACAGGCGGTACGTTCGAGATCTGTGACCCGGACGTCGCAATGATGCAGGCCGCGGCCGCTCCCGACGATGACGCCAACGACGATGACGCCAACGACGATGACGCCAACGACGACGACGCCAACGACGACGACGCCAACGACGACGACGCCAACGACGACACCGATCGCAATCGCGCCTGCGTGGCGGTGAGTGTGCTCTCCGATACCGGCATCTTTGAT
>JAHELT010000106.1 GCA_024644045.1 Chromatiales bacterium
CTCGCAGCCGTCCAGCTGACCCTCCCGGCAGCGCAACGCCGCCTGTGCGTACGCGTCGACGGCACGTCGGATGTCGTGCTTGTCCATGACTTTGGGAAACCCGCGATGCGCCGGCTCGCGCACCCGCGATGGTGCCATCACGGGCAGCCAGTCGCCGGTATTCCAGGCGGTGCGCCTGCCCAGATGCGAGAGTTGGCAGATCAGCCGGCAGCCATGGCCGTGAATGCGCTCGGCGAACTGCTGAAAGTAAGGAATGATGCTGTCGTCGCCGACGTAGAGCTGCCCGAACACCGGCGGTGAGTCCGGGGCGATGCATGAGGAACCGCCGAACATGGTCATGCCGATGCCGCCCCTCGCTTTCTCCTCGTGATACAGCTGGTAACGCTCTTTCGGCTTGCCGTCGTCCGCGTAGGCAGGCGCATGCGAGGTGCTGACCACGCGGTTTTTTATGCTCACGCCTTTGAGCGCGAAGGGTTGCAGCAAGGGGTCGATGGCCGGCATGGCGGTCCCTCATCGGTTCGGGAACAGTGTACCCGGGTGCCCGTCGGGCGAACAAACGGGCGATCTGCGCGATCGGCCTGTCAGCGATCAGTCGTTGTCGTCGAGGCGCGACCCTGCGCCTTTTTTACGCGAGGCTTCGGTGGCGGGCACGTAGGTTCGCAGGGCGAGCGACTGCAGTATCTGCCAGGTACCGTCCGGCACGTCGACTTCGCCGGCCGCCGGCGACACGGGCTCCGGCGCGTCCTGTGCGGTGCCCTGGCAGACCTGGACGCGGCTTGCCGCGTGCGCCGAAAGCGTTTCGGCGCCGCCCGGGTTGATCCGGTGGCCGCGCGCGTCGATCACGACGCTCAACCCGTTCCAGTCAAGGATGAGAGGGCGCTCGCCTTTTGCGCGTCCGGCCAGAAACGGCAGCAGCAGCAGCGGGTAGGATACGTCTAGCAGCACGAGCGGGTTCTCGCCGAGCGCGTCGAGCCGGTCGGCGATGGCCGCGCCGGTGCACACCGGACACAGCGCGCCGGACCTCGCGCGCCACGTCTCGGCCGGACGCGGCGCAAGGTCCTGATAGGGTCGGCCGTCGTTTTGCGTCAACAACCCGGCCAGCGCCGGTACCCCCGGCAGGCCGCGCGCCGCAAGCCAGCGGGCAGCGCTGCCGGCTTCCTCGGCGAGCCCCCAGCTCATCCCCGCGCCGCGTGCTGCGCGCAGCCCGTAGATCTGTATCTCGTTCAGCGAGCGCGTGCTCACGCAGGCGGCTGGGACGCCGGCGCGAACGCCCAGTCGTCTGCGCCGGCCTGCGCGAGCTCGTCAGGGTGGGGTGCGCCTTTGTACATGGTGATGCGGACCCAGCGGTCGGAGCGCGGGTCGAAACGCGTTGCGCCGAAGAAGGCGAGCTTGCAGCGCAGCATGTCTATCGCCATCAGCTCGGCGGATACCAGGTTGTCGCGTATCTCCGCGTAGGGGTAGCGAGCGCAGATCTGAACCCGACGGGCCGCGAACCGGTGCCCGGGATGGGCCAGCAGGACCTCGCCCAACGGTGTCTGCGGCGGCACGCCGCGCAGTGCCGCGTGCAGCTGCCTCACGTCACGGGCGATCGCCAGCGGCTGCTCCAGCTCGCCGCCGGGTTCTTCGTAACGCTCGCCCAGGCGCGGTTCGAGCTTTTCCTCCGATATGTACCAGAAGCGTGCGTTGGCGCTGCGCGTGTCGTGATCGATGCGCAGCGCCCACCCGTAGTTGTCCTCTATCTGCGCCAGTGTGTCCGCGGCGCTCGCGGTGCCGTCGATACGAAAACTACGCGCTTCGTCGACGCTCATCGTCCGGGCAAGGTCGTCGACCAGGTCCGCGTGCGGCTCGAGCAGCAGGGTCACGAGCAGTTCCTGGCCTTCCACGCTCAGCGCCCGCTCCGCCCAGCGGTACAGCGCGTCCCAGGGGCGCCGGCGGCTTTCCCGGTGCGTAAGCTGCTCACTCAGTCTGACGAGATCGTCGCGCAGCTCGACGATCCGTTGCATCTGGCGCCGGTCGTCCGTGCGCCATTCGTCTATCTGTTGCCGGGTCCGCTCGAACACCGCAGCGAAGCGCTCGACGGTCCCGGGCAGCGCCGATTCCAGGGCGCGCACCCGCGCGAGCGCGGTTTCGCGCGCCTTTACCCACGCGTGCAGCAGTGCCGGGTGGCTCACCAGGAACGGTGCCATGCCGAGGCCGGTGGAGTTGCCGACACCGAGCGCGCGCCGCAGCACGCGATCGAGCGGCACGGCCGTGCGCGCTGCGCGTGACCTGGCAAGGTGCTCGACGAGATCGACCGTGAAGGCGCGAATCAGCCATACGGTCAGCAGCTCCGCCTGAAACGGGCCGGTGAACTCGGCGCGTTGCGCAATGCGATCGCGATCAGCTACGCCGAACTTGCCGTTGCCGTACACGGCGGTCGTTCGCATGAGGTAGCCGACTGCTTCGATCTGTGTGGCATCGGGTTGCTCGCCCGCAGCAAGTCGATCCACGACGTGCTCGAACAGGCGCACGCTCTTGTTGGCGCGCGACAGAACCAGCTCCTGTTGCGAGCAGCGCCCGGCCTCCTGCAGCGGCACGTTGGCCGCCAGCCGGCGAAGGTCCGCGGCGTCCGGTTCGCCGTCGAACAGCGTAAAGGTGCTGTCCCAGGCATCGGCGATCACCCGGTCGGTGCGCTTCTCGGGTGGCAGGTCGTGCGCGAAGCACACCAGGCTGTAGCAGTGGTGCGGGCTGCGAATCCGGTAGACGGCGGTGCCGACACCGCGCCCGTCGATGTGCCAGACCGGCCGGTCCCAGCGCCACGCCTCGCGCCGGATGCGCCGCAACAGCGTACGCATGAAACTGAGGCGCGTCTGATGAAAGGCGCCCATGCGCGCCAGCCGCATCACCTGCTCAGGCGGACGTAAGGGCACGGTTGACGGGGTTTCGGAACGCTGCACGGCCGGCCTCCCGCTCAGTGCTGCCCGGCAGGCGCAAACGAGCGGCGGAAAAAGTCCAGCCAGTTGCCCCCGACGATGGCCGCCACCTCGGGCGCGGTGAAACCGGCCTGCGCCAGCCCGCGCTCCAGCTTGGGGAAATCGCGGTTGTCGCGAAACCACTCGGGCTGGGGCGGGAATCCCGCGTTGTCCGGGGAGCCTTCACCGAAGTCGACCTGCTTCGACCAGCGCCCCGTGCGCATCCACTCGACGATCGAATCCGGCTGGTCCTGACAAAGGTCCGAGCCTATGCCCACGTGCGTCAGGCCCATGGTCTCGACGGTGCGCGCGACCATGGTGCAGAAGTCATGCAGCGAGCACTGCGATCCGGCGGCCAGATGATGGGGGTAAAGCGAGAATCCGAGCATACCGCCGGACTCGGCCAGCGCTTTCAGCACCGTGTCGGACTTGTTGCGCACTACCGGGTGCCAGCGGTGCGGGTTGGCATGAGTGATGGCGATGGGCCGTTCGGCGATTTCGATCGCCTCGAGGGTCGAGCGCTCGGCGGAGTGCGACATGTCAACGACCAGACCGACGCGGTTCATCTCCTTGATAACGCCTCGGCCCATGCGCGAAATGCCGGCGTCGCTGGGCTCGTAGCAGCCGCTCGCCAGCAGCGACTGGTTGTTGTAGGACAGCTGCATGAAGCGCACGCCCAGGGTATGGCAGATCTCGACCAGCCCGATGTCGTCCTCGATCGGTGAGCAGTTCTGCAGCCCGAAGAATATTGCGGTACGGCCGCTGCGCCGCGCCGCGTGCACGTCGTCGGCGGTGCGCCCCGGTATGATCAGTCCTGCGTGCCGTTCGAAGCGGCGATTCCAGGCCTCGATGTTGGCGGCCGTCTCGCGAAAGTTCTCGTGGTAGGCGATGGTCACGTGCACCGCGTCCAGGCCGCCGCTGCGCAGCTGGCGGAAAATCTTCTCGGACCAGTTGCAGTACTGCAGGCAGTCGATACGGATTGGCGTGTCGCTGCTCACGCCCGGACCGGCTCAGGGCCTGCGGGCGGTGCACCCGCGCTGAGCTGTTCCCCGTTAGCCATCGACGGCGGCCGTGCTCAGGCTGCGATTTCGATCATTTCGAAGTCGTCCTTGGAGACCCCGCAGTCCGGGCATTCCCAGTCCTCGGGAATGTCCTCCCAGGCCGTGCCCGGTGCGATGCCTTCTTCAGGCAGCCCTTCGGCCTCGTCATAGATGAAGCCGCACACAATACATTCCCATTTCCGCATCGACGGTACCTCGCTACGCCCCGATTGTCCGCTTACCGGAGCCGAAGATTAATTGTTTGGCGTGGCTTATGCCATAGCCGCGCTCCTTGCGCACCCCGTGCTGCAGTTTGTTATCGTACGCGCTCTGTCGCGCACCAAGGGGAGTCTCGAAAATGAAAGTGGCGTTTATCGGCTTGGGGGTCATGGGGTTTCCGATGGCCGGGCACCTTGCCAGTGCCGGACACGAGGTCACCGTGTACAACCGCACGGCCGCGAAGGCGGAACAGTGGCTGAAGACCTACAAGGGCGAGCGCGCCGAAACGCCGGCAGCAGCGGCCTCGGGCGCCGAGCTGGTATTCAGCTGCGTCGGCAATGATGACGACGTGCGCCGGGTCACCACCGGCGAGCAGGGGGCGTTTTCCAACCTGGCGTCGGGTGCCGTGTTCGTCGACCACACCACCGCCTCGGCAACCGTCGCGCGCGAGCTCGCGCAGCTGGCCAACCAGGCCGGCTGCGCGTTCCTGGACGCGCCGGTCTCCGGCGGTCAGGCCGGCGCCGAGAACGGGCAGCTCACGATCATGGTCGGCGGCGAGGCGGCGGCGTTCGAGCGTGCCCGCCCGGCCATGGACAGCTACGCGAAGGCGGTGACGCTGATGGGGCCGGTCGGCAACGGACAGCTTACCAAGATGGTCAACCAGATCTGTATCGCCGGACTGGTGCAGGGTCTCGCCGAGGGGCTGAATTTCGCAACCCGCGCGGGCCTGGACGAGAAACGTGTGCTCGACGTCATCTCGAAGGGGGCGGCGCAATCGTGGCAGATGGAAAATCGCGGCCACACCATGGTCGACGACGCGTTCGAATTCGGCTTTGCGGTGGACTGGATGCGTAAGGACCTGTCCATCTGTCTCGCCGAAGGGCGTGAGTGCGGGGCGCGTCTGCCGGTCACCGCGCTGGTCGATCAGTTTTACGCGGCGGTGCAGGCGCGTGGCGGCGGGCGCTGGGATACCTCGAGTCTGATTCGCCTGCTGACTACTGCCTGAGCGGCCGGTTCAGGATTTCGCCGCGATCGCCAGCGCAGCGCGGCACAGCGCTTCCGGGGCCTCGTCCGCGGAGAACTGCTTGGGGCCCATGGGAGTGTTGACCATGACCACCCAGTTGCCCATCAGGTTGCGCGATATGGAGACCAGCTTGTCGCCCATGTGCTCGGCGACCTCCCAGGCCGCGCCGATGTCGGTGGAGAACTCGGGGAGCTCCTCGCGGGTGTAGAAATCGATGGTATTGTCGCGCTCGGCCACGAAAACCGGCTGACCCTCAGCGGCCAGCGCTTCCGGGAGGGGGATACCTTCTGCGGCCAGCTCTTCGGGCTTCCGCAGGCGCCAGTCCAGGAACTTCATGGCGATCTGAAGGTTCATCTCGCGGCTCATTAACGGGTTCTCCTCATTTCTGCGCAGCGTCATTCTAATGTTTTCGCACCCAATCTGAAGCGCCGCGGCAGCTTTTTGTGATTGAAGCCGGGCGCGGCGCCGCTCACCGGGCCTGGTAGCCCTTGAGATAGTTGATCACCAGCGAGTCCACGAGTTCCTCGAGGACCGCGGGTTCGGTGGTCTGCTCGCCCAGCGCCAGTTTGTCCTTCAACGACAATACGATCACGCCGTGCACGCCGGCCCAGAGCGCACGCGCCGCCAGGGTGACGGCTCGCGGGTCACGCGCCGGGTCGATTGCGCGCAGCGCGGTCTCGGGCACCGCGAACAGCCGGGTGACCCGTTCCTCGTACCAGGCCGGCGATGCCTGCTGGTCCGCCGCCGTGTGATCGAAAACCGCGTTCCAGCGGTGCGGGTTGTCGAGCGCGAAATGCAGATACTCGCGCGCCAGCGCGCACAGCCCCGCGCCGGGGTTCGCGGTGGTGTCGATCGCTGCCAGGCGTTCGTACAGCGTGTCGAGCGTGCGGGCATTGACCTGCTGGATCAAATCGTCCTGATTGCGGAACACCAGATACAGCGTGCCCACGGTGTAACCGATGGCGCCGGCGACCTTGCGCGCGGTGAGCCCCGCCAGCCCGCCCTGCGCGAGCAGCGCCTCGGTGGCGTTGAGGGCCATGGTGCGGATTTCCTCGCGGGTGTGATCGCTGCGACGTCCCATGGGGGCTATTAAAAAACAGCGTTCAGTAAAAAGCAAAGCCTGCGGCCGCCCCTTTCGCACGACCCGGCGGGCAGCGGCAGAGCTCCACCCGGTGGGGAACGCGGGCCCGCCCGACGGCCGGTCTGGCGGTCTCAGGTTGCGGCGCACCCGGCCGATAAATCCTAGCGATTGTGACATCGCCAGGAGCCGGCCGTGAGCGTGACCGATTGTGCCAACCGCTTGGAAACCAGCGAATACGACGTGTTCTGTCTCGCCTACACGCGCTGGTACGGTTGCGTGGTGGACAGCGAGCTGGTCGAGCGCGATTTCGGGCGCTACCTGATGTACGCGCAGGAGTTGCCCTGTTACGTGCGCGCGTTTCTGACGCGCACCTGTGTACTTGCCGCCTAGCCGTGCCGTGGAGCGCCGCTGCGCAGTTGCAGCATACGCAACAGCCACCAGGCTGCCAGCGCGGCAAACAGATGCTTCAGGCTGTGCCCTGAGACCACATGCAGGGTTTGCAGCAGCCACCCGTCCGCGGCTTCACATACCTTGGCGACTGCGTACCACGCGAGGATGCCCCAGTACCAGTTGCCGTGCGTGTAGCGCGAAGGCAGCCGCCACAGCATCAACACGATGATCAGCATCGGGTAGAACTGCACGATGGCATACAGACGCAGGTCGTCTTTCATCGCCCACCAGACAACGCTAACAAGCCCCAGCAGGCACAGCGGTGCGAGCAGGCGGGTGCCCCATCGGAGCGAAACGCGCTCGCTGATCAGCATGCTGAGCAGCGCCATGAAGCCAACCGACATCGGCAGCCGGTCCCAGACCAGGCTCTTGTTATCCGGTTGCAGGTGATACCACGAGGACCCCACGCCCGTGAGCAGGATGCCGGCGAAGAACACCAGTTGCGCGACGCGCTCGCCGGGGGCCGTTGCGTGCCGGGCGGCCACCGCAACGTGCCACAGTCCGACAGCGCCGACCACCACGAACGGCAGATTGGAAATCACGTTGGCGAAATGGGGAATGCCCAGCCAGCTGCGCCGGTCGGCGAACGCGTGGTAGGCAAGATCCTGCGGCAACGGGGCGACCATTGTGAACACCATTGCGCACGGCAGCAGCGCGATCACAGCGGCCCATGCGTATTGGCGCCATGCAAGCGGCCTGTCAGTTCCGGCGAGCGGCTTTGATCCGCCGTCAGTCATGTTTCGCTCCTGTGCAAGACAGCCACGGCGGGCCGACGGCTTCACTGCCGGGGCTTGCCAGCGGTGCTGCGGGCGCCGCGCCGCGCCGGTTCTGCACCAGCGTCCGCTTGCGGTAATGGGTGGCCCCGCCCATAATTCACGGCGTCAACCCTTCGATTGTGCCGGCAAACCGGCACGAGCGCATCACATCCGGAATCCCGCCACCAGCGAGCCCTCCGATTCCACGCAGTCTCCGAGCAGGTACCCCGTATGAGCCGCATCCCCAAGAAACTCGGGAAGTACGAGATCGTAAAGGAAATCGGGCGCGGCAACATGGGCTCGGTGTTTCTGGCCCGGGACAACTTCAATCATCGCGAAGTGGCGGTGAAGGTGGCGCATCCGCGGTTTTTCAAGGACAAGCGCAATGCGGGCCGCAACCGCAAGATGCTGTTCAATGAAGCGTCGGCCTCCAGCTTCATCGATCATCCGAATATCGTGCACATCTACGATGCGGACGTGGAGGGCGACCTGTTCTACCTGGTCATGGAGTATGTCGAGGCTGCGCGCACGCTCTCCGAGTTCGGCAGACCCAACACGCTGCTACCGATAAACTTTGTGATCGAGCTGATCTACAAGATCTCCAAGGCGCTTGATCACGCACACCGTCAGGGCGTGACGCACCGTGACATCAAGCCCTCGAACCTGTTGCTGACCAAGGATGACGATGTGAAAGTCACCGACTACGGCATCGCGCTCATCAATCGCGAAGACTATTCGCAGACCCAGGTTGACGGCGTCGTGATCGGAACGCCCGCCTACATGTCGCCGGAGCAGATATCCACCAACACGGTCACGTATGCGACTGACATCTTCTCGCTCGGCGTGGTCGCCTATCAGCTGATCAGTGGCGTAAACCCGTTTCACGGCGACAGCTTCCAGGAGATCTACAAGAAAATCAACTACGCGCAGCAGGCGCCGCTCTCGCAGTATCGCAGCGACCTCCCCGAGGGTATCGAGATCGTGGTCAAGAAGATGCTGCGCAAGGAGGTCGATCAGCGCTATCGCACGGCGCTGGACGTCGCCGCTGATCTGTCCGTGGTGGTCGACGTGCTGACGCCGACCTCGGGCGAGACCGGCTTGCAGGAGCGTTTCGAGATCGCCCGCGGTCTGGCCTTTTTCAAGGCGTTCGACGATAACGAAATCTGGGAGTTTCTGCGCAGCTTCGAGTGGAAGACGGTGCCTCGCGGCACCACCATCATTAAGGAGAACGAGGTCGATGACGGTTTTTACGTCATCGCCAAGGGCGTGGTGGCCGTGACCAAGAACAACGCGGTGATCGAGCGCATACAGGAAGGCAACTGTTTCGGCGAGATGGGATACATGGCGGGAGCAAAACGTTCCGCCTCGGTGACCGCGGACAGTGAAGTGTCAATGATTCGCGTCAACGCGCAGCTCATCGAACGCGCGTCCACGGAGTGCCAGAACCGATTTCTGAAAGCCTTCGTGAAGACCCTGACCGGGCGTTTGAGCGAGACCACTGCGGCCCTCAGCCGGCAGCTGGTTTAACCCGCATATTGCATGAAGGCGGCTACCGAGTAGTCATATTTGACGATGAAATCAATCGTTTGAGCCTGTTTTCCCGTAACCTCAACGGGTAAAGCTTGGTACCTGTTTACTCCCAGGAAAAATCTGGCGTCGCCATCCCATGTCGATAATGGCGAACGATCGGCCTCGAGCAACAGGCCGACTATTACTCTGCACCCGATCGTCCGATCTACTTAACCGGATTTCCCCCGAGGAGCAACTGAATTGTCGGGAACAATTTGAACAGCCATTGGCTCGCCCGCAGGGCGCAGCGCTGGGATGCCCGGCGTTATCCTTCGTGCAATATGCGGGTTAGTTGTCGCGGCCCGGTGGCACCGGCGTGCCGCGGGTTCAGGGCTCCAGCAGCGGCCAGCTTACGATCTGCGCGGCAAACTCCGACGGGTGAACGTTGTCCTCGCAGATCGCCCGGTTGCGCACCGACACGCCGGCTTCGTGCACGCTCTCGCGGCTGCCCGAGACCAGCGGATGCCACCATGCGAGGCCGCGGCCTTCGGCCAGTCGCCGGTAGGCGCAGCTCGGCGGTAAGGTGTTCAACAGCGATGCCTCGCAGGAAATCTGCAGACAATCGGGTACCCGCTGCAGGCGATTTGCGTAATCCGTGCAGCGGCAGGCGGTTCGATCCAGCAGGTGACAGCTGACGCGCGTGTAGTGCAGCTCGCCGCTGTCTTCGTCCTCGAGCTTCAGCAGGCAGCACCGACCGCAGCCGTCGCACAGCGCCTCCCACTCCTGCGCAGTCATCTGGGTGAGTGTTTTACGCTCCCAGAAGGGACGCTCGGCCTGCGGCGTGTCGAGTTCCGTCACCGCGGCGCATTCCCGGGACTGCATCCAAGTCTCAACGGTAGCGGTCCCCCAGGCGGGCCGTCCGGCACCAGGCCTGGTAACGCCTGACCTCGCCGCTGGATTCACGCGGCGACCAGTCGGCGAAGTTGGAGAAGGACACCGGAATGTACGGCCCCTGCTTGATCTCGAGGATCACGGTTCCGGAGACCTCCGCCAGCAGAGTGTGCCAGGTGTTGGGCTCGATCTCGATACCGCGCAGCCTGCCTGCCGGGTCCAGCGTCAGGCGTTCGGTGACCACGCCTTCCTCGTCGAACAGCAGCAGCAGCAGGCGTCCCTGCAGCGCTACCAGGAATTCCCACTTCTCTGCCTCCGGATGGCGATGCGGACGCACATAGCTGTCCGGCTCCAGCGCGATGCACAGACGCTGGACCCGATCGTCGGGGCGGGGGTGAAAATTGAAGTTGTCTCGCAGGCGCGGCGTGGTGAGCGCCTGCCGCGACAGATCGGCCAGCAACCCGCTGTCCAGGCGCTTGAGCTTACTCATTGCGTTGCAACAGTTGCTCCAGCAGCCGGCGGGCCGGTTCGGAGACCGTCTGCATCGCGAACCCGCTGGCGTAGTGCGTCGCGCCGATCCGCCGGCACCATACGCACTTCGCCTCGAGACCGGCCAGCCGCCCGCCGTCGTGGTCCTGCGGCAGGTGCAGCAGGGCCAGCATCTGCACGTCGCCGGGCGTGCAGGGGTGATAGCACGTGATCCCGAAGCCGTGCTCGGAGACGTCGACCAGGGTGCCCACGTGCTCGCGGCCCGCCTGAGTCACCACGGTAACCCGGCTTTTGAGGCTGCGGCGCACATAGCGGCGGTTGTTCGCGAGCTCGTCGTTCATCCACTATTCGCGCCGTACACTTGGCGATTGCCGGGCTTTCGAGTCTAATAAAGCTAATCGGGGCTGTCGAGCACGCGCCAGGAGGTGCCAATGACGAGCGAGTATAAGGTGGTTTTCGCGGGTCAGCTGGTCGAAGGCGCGGATGCGTCGGCGGTAAAGGGGAACTTCCAGAAGCTGTTCAAGGCCGACGAAAAACGCATCCGGAAGCTGTTCAGCGGCAATCGCGTCGTGATCAGGAAGAACGTGGACCGGGCGACCGCGTTGAAATACCAGGCCACGCTGCGCAGGGCCGGCGGAGTATGCAGCATAGAGCCGATGGACGAGCAGCCGGGCGGCGAAGCGCCTGCGCCGCCGCCGGCACTGGCGCCACGCAAGTCGCCGGGACCGGCCTCAACCTGGCGCCTGGAAGCACCCGGCGCCGACCTGCGCGACCCGGACGCGCAACGTGAGGTGCCGCCGCCGCCCGATACCGGCGATCTCACCCTGGCCGACGTGGGCGTCGATATTCTTGACGTGCATGCGGAGCCTGCGCCCTTCGAAGCCGATCTGAACGGGCTGAGCGTGGCGCCGCCCGGCACCGATCTGCTGCCGGAGGCGCCGAAGCCGCAGCCGTTCGAAGCCGATCTCAGCGAACTCTCGGTTGCGGCACCCGGCGCCGAGCTGGTGCCGGGCCCGAAGAAGGCAAAGCCGCCACCACCCGACCCGGGTGATCTCGAGCTTGAGAACTGACTGCGCGGTTCGCAATCCCCGGACACACTTATACCCGGACACACTCATACAATGTATACCGCCACCGAACGAAGGGACGCTGCTGGTCAGTGCGACGCATTCTGATAATTCACGACCAGGGGGGGTCCAGGGAACTGGAGCTTGCCGAAGAAAGCTACACGCTGGGACGTGCCAAAGACAACGACATCAAAATAGATGTCACCACCGTCAGCGCTCACCACGCGGCGCTGGTGCTGCGGGACACCGACTACTGGCTGCAGGATCTTCTCAGCACCAACGGCAGTTACGTCAACGGGCGGCGCGTGCAGCGCCGCCGCCTGGAAGACCGCGACCACATCATGCTCGCCGACTGCCGCATGGAATTCTTTGAGATCCTGGACGTAAAGCCGGCCGGGCAGCGGACCAAGGTCTACTCCGTCGCCATGCTCGAGCAGATGGCCGGCAAATCGAGCTCAGAGACACCGGTCAACCGGCTGCGGCACCGCAAAGGCGAAACCGGACAGATACCCTTTCGATCGGGACGCTTTTTCAGCGCCGACGGCAGCTGGTACTTCGCAACGCGTGAGGGCACCAACGTCGGACCTTTCGAATCCCTGCAGCTGGCGCGCGCCGCGCTGGTCGACTACGGCCGTAAGGTAGGCTTCCTCGCCGGGTTCGACGACGACGTGTATGTTCAGTAACGCTCAGCGCATCTCACCGCGCAGCTTCAGCACCATGCCCTGAAGGGCGGCCGCCGTGGCCTCGCCGGCCGCCAGCGGCTCGCTCGCCACCAGCCAGATCTTGAAACCGATGCGGCGTGGGAAACGGCTCAGCGCGGCGCCGTGCCTGCGGCTGAAGATGCTGCCCCAGAGTCCGCGCAGCGCCATCGGCACCACTGGAACGGGTGTGCGCTCGAGAATCCGTTCCACGCCCGGACGGAACGGGTTGAGCTCGCCGTCGCGGGTGATCTGGCCTTCGGGAAAAACGCACACCAGCTCGCCGTTGCGCAACGCATCGTCGATCGCGTCGAGGGCCCGCTGCAGCAGCTGAGGGTCTTCCTTGCGACCCGCAATCGGAATGGCGCCCGCGGTACGAAACACGAAGCTCAGGATCGGCAGGCTGAAGATCTTGTAGTACATCACGAAGCGCACCGGACGGCGAATGCAGCCGGCGATCACCAGCGCGTCGACGAAGCTCACGTGATTACACACCAGCAGTGCCGGGCCTTCTTCGGGGACTTTGTCGAGACCTTCTTTCTGGACGCTGTAGACCGTGTGAATCAGCAGCCAGATCAGAAAACGCATCAGGAATTCCGGCACCAGGCGGAAAATGTAGATCGCCACTGCGGCGTTCATGATGGCTATCACGAGAAACAGCTGCGGGATCGAAAGGCCCGCGCGCAGCAGGCCGGCCGCAGCCACCGCGGAGACCACGATGAAACAGGCGTTCAGTATGTTGTTGCTCGCTATCACCCGCGAGCGGTGCGTGGGTTCGCTGCGCGATTGAATCAGCGCATACAGCGGCACTATGTAGAAACCGCCGAACAGGCCGAGCAGGAAGATGTCGGCGAGCGCGCGCCAGGCGGCCGCCTGCGAGAGAAACCCGGCGAAGTTGATGAGCTCCGTCGTGTGCGCCAGGTTGCCGGCGAAGAACAGGTCGACGCCGAAAACAGTCAGCCCGATGGCACCGAGCGGCACCAGGCCCAGCTCGATGCGGCCGCCCGAGAGCCTTTCACAAAGCAGCGAGCCGGTGGCTATGCCGATCGAGAAGGTCGCGAGCAGCAGCGTGTACACGCTGGAGTCGGCGCTCAGGTGGAAGCGCGTGAAGGCCGGCAGCTGGGCCAGGTAAACGGCGCCGAGAAACCAGAACCAGGATATGCCGAGGATCGAGTTGAACACCGCCACGTTGCCGGCGGTGAAACGCATGCCGCGCCAGGTCTCGGTGATCGGATTCCAGTTGATGGGCAGCTCGGGCGCCATCGCCGGCGCGAGCGGAATGCGCCGGCTGGTCACGTAGCCGAGGACCGCGACGAGCAGCAGCGCAATGGATACCAGCAGGCTGCCCAGCTGTTCGACGGCCATCAGGCGCTCGCCGGCGATATTGCCCAGCAGTATCGCCAGGAAGGTGCCGGTTTCCACCAGGCCGTTGCCGCCGGTCAGCTCGCTTTCGCGCAGATGCTGCGGCAGGATGCCGTACTTCACGGGTCCGAACACGCTGGACTGTGTGCCCATGAGGAACAACGTCAGCATCAGCAGGGGCACGCTGCTCAGGTAGAACCCGAGTGTCGCCAGCAGCATGATGTAAATCTCGGCGAGCTTGATGCGCCGCACCAGGGCGGACTTCTCGAACTTGTCAGCCAGCTGGCCGGCGGTGGCCGAGAACAGGAAGAACGGCAGGATGAACAGACCGGTGGCGAGATTGGCAAGCGTGCTTATCTCCAGCGCTGTCAGCTGGACCGTCTGAAAGGCGATCAGAATGATCAGCGCATTCTTGAACACATTGTCGTTGAACGCGCCCAGGAACTGGGTGAGGAAGTACGGACCGAAGCGGCGCCGCCTCAGGAGGCTGAACTGGTTGGGCGAACTCATGTGCGGGCATCCCTGTGTAACCGGTCCATGCGCAGCCGCTGACGCTCGTCGAACAGCGCCCGGGTGCTCACGCGCAGCGCGAGCATGATCGCGAACCCGGTGCTGGCGGTGATCGTGAACATGATCAGTATCTGATACTTGACCGCCTCCAGCGGCGGCGTGCCGGCAAGTATCTGCCCGGTCATCATCCCGGGCAGACTGACCACGCCGGCGGTCGCCATGGCATTGATGGTCGGAATCATGGCGTTTCGAATGCTCGCCCGTTGAATGTCGACCACGGCGAGCTGGCGGGACTCTCCCAGCATCAGCCGCTGCTCGATCTCGCGGGTTCGCGTCAAGACGTTCTGCATCAGCGTGTTCAACGCCAGTGCAACGCCGGTCATTGCGTTGCCCAGCAGCATCCCGAAGATGGGGATGGCGTACCGCGGAGCGTACCAGGGCTGGTTACCGATGAACACGAGCAAAGTGAGCACGAGGACCGAGGCACACGACAGCAGCAATGCGACGAAGGCCGTTGCGAACGTGGGTTTGTACGCCAGCCGCGAAGTCTGGCGATGCACGACTTCGCGCGCCGCGATCAGCAGCATGAGCGTCCCCACCAGGACTACCCACAACGGGTTGGTGGTTGCAAACAAGGCGCTCAGGACAAACCCGACGAGCAGCAGCTGGCCGGCGGTTCTCAGCGCGGCGACGAACAGTTGCCGCTGCAGGCCCAGCTCCAGCCAGATGCTGGTCGCGCCCAGCAGAATGATCAGGAGCCCCGCCGCCATCAGGTCCCAGTGGCTGAGCGCGTGTACGGTCACGGCCCCGGGCGCCCCGACAGTGGCTCGAGCGCGCCGTCGTTCAGCGCGTAGTGCCGCGAGGCGACCCGGCACAGTTGCTCCCGATCGTGGCTGATCCACACCACGGGCGCCGCGTGCTGCTCGCGGTAGGCCTGCACGAAGGCCTCCACTCGGGCCGTGTTTGCCTCGTCGAGCGCTGCGGTAGGCTCATCGAGCAACAGCACGGCGGGTTCGTGTTGCACCAGCCGTAACAGGGCCAGGCGCTGGCGCTGGCCGGTGGAAAGCTCACCGACCGGTTGTTCGAGCACCGCTGCGTCGAGCTGCAGCGCCGCCGTCGGCAGCGCTGCGGGGTCTTTGAAATGTTCCCGCGCGGTGTCTCTCCACCAGACCACCTCGGCCGGGAGCAGCGCCACGCGGCGGCGCCAATCGGGACCGGGCATCGCGGAGCACGCGTCGCCGTTGAGGTAGATCTCGCCGCCGTGCGGATCCAGATCGGCGACCGCGCGCAGCAGGCTGGTCTTGCCGCTGCCCGACGGGCCTTCGATGCTCACGCACTCGCCGGGTTCCACGCTCAGTGTCACCGCGGCCAGTCCGGCTACGCCGAGGTCATTCAGGCGCAGTTGCATGGTCGAGTGGGCGCGCCGGGCCGTTCAGAGTTGCTCGAGCTCGATCAGCGTGCCGCAGAAGTCCTTCGGGTGCAGGAACAGCACCGGCTTGTCGTGGGCGCCGAGCTTGGGCTTGCCGTCCCCGAGGATGCGCATGCCGCGCTTGCGCAGGGTCTCGGCGGCGGCGCCGATGTCAGCGACCTCGTAGCACAGATGATGAATGGCACCGGCAGGATGTTTGTGCAGGAATCCCGAGATCGGCGAATCCGCGCCCAGCGGATGCAGCAGCTCGATCTTGGTGTTGGGCAGCTCGACGAACACGGTCGTGACCCCGTGCTCCGGCAGCTCGACCGGCTCCGAGACCCTTGCGCCCAGGGTGTGCCTGTATACCTCACTGGCGGCCGCCAGGTCCGCTACCACGATCGCCACGTGATTCAATCGACCAATCATCTGTGCCTCTTTTGCGCGAAGGTCTCAAAAATGCGGCGCGCGGCAAGCGTGGGCGCCAGCGAGCCCTCGGCCACCTGCCGCTCGATGTCGGGCAGCAGCGCCTTGACCGTCTCGTCGTCGCGCAGTCTCGCCAGCAGCGTGTCCGACAGCTCCGACCAGAACCAGGATCGGGCCTGCTCGGCGCGGCGTCTCGCCAGCTCGCCGCTGGCCAGCAGCTCGTCGTGATACGCACAGATCTGCTGCCAGGCTTCGGCGACCCCTTCACCGGTCAGCGCCGAGCAGGCGGTCACCGGCACCTGCCGGTGCGCGGTGCGCGGCCGCAGGTAGCGCAGGGCGTTTGCATAGTCGGCCACGGTCTGCCGGGCGGCAAGCGCCAGCGCGCCGTCCGCCTTGTTGACCATGACGTAATCGGCCATCTCGATCACGCCGCGTTTGATGCCCTGCAGCTCGTCGCCGCCTCCCGGCAGCATCAGTAGCAGAAAAACATCGGTCATGCCAGCGACCGCCGTTTCCGACTGGCCGATGCCGACCGTTTCGACGATAACCAGGTCATAGCCCGCGGCTTCCACCAGCAGCACCGCCTCGCGGGTGCGTTTGTGCACGCCGCCCAGCGTGCCGCCGGCGGGGGACGGACGCACGAAGGCCTGCGGGTGCCGCGCCAGCGCCTGCATGCGCGTCTTGTCCCCGAGAATGGAGCCACCGGTCAACTGTGAGGACGGATCCACGGACAGCACGGCGACCTTGCAGTGCGCGGCGATGGCGACCATCCCCAGTGCGTCGATAAAGGTCGATTTGCCCACGCCGGGCACGCCGGTAATACCCAGACGCCGCGATTTCCCGGCGGCCGGGGTCAGCCGCGCGAGCAGTTGCTCGGCGCTTGCCCGGTGCTCCGGGCGCGTCGACTCGATCAGGGTGATCGCGCGTGCCAGCGCGCGCCGCTCGCCGGCCAGCAGCTCGCCGGCGAGACGCTCGGGGTCGGCAGGTGCGGCAGCCATCGCGCGGGTGCCGCTACTCGAACTCGATGATCGGCTGGTCGACTTCCAGCGTATTGCCGACGGCGCACAGCACGGCGGCAACCACACCGTCCTGCTCGGCGCGCAGCACGTTCTCCATTTTCATCGCTTCCACCACGGCCAGCTCTTCGCCGGCCTTTATCGCCTGCCCCGCCTCGACGGTGAGCGAAACCAGCAATCCCGGCATCGGCGAGAGCAGGAACTTGGACAG
>JAHELT010000107.1 GCA_024644045.1 Chromatiales bacterium
CCCTTTCTGCGCAGTTTCGTCCAGGTCCACGCGGACGCGTCGAGCTTCATCTGCTGCCGCCGGTCGCCTTCGAAAAAGCGCTCGATGGCCAGGAACGCCTCGGTCCAGACCGTCTGCGGGCACGCATACCCGCACCACAGGCGACCGGCCAGCGCGGTGAAGAAGAATAGCGCCAGCGCGGCCAGCGCCAGCAGGAACGTCAGGTAGACGAAATCCTGCGGCCAGAATGTCCAGCCGAAAATGTAGAACTTACGTGCCGGCAGATCGAACAGCAGCGCCTGACGCTCGTCCCAGCGCAACCACGGCAGGCCGTAATAAATTCCCAGCAGCGCGAGCACTGAAGTCAGCCGCAGCGTGGCAAACCTGCCCGTTACCTTGCGCGGATAGATCTTCTGCGCGGCCTCGTAGAGCGACTGGGCAACCGCCTCGTCCCGGGCGCGGGTGTGCTGCTCCGCGCTATTCATCGACGTTGGTGGGCGTCGTACCGGATTGCGCCCCGTCGTTGAGCGTGGCGAACGCCATCCCGATTGCGATCGACAGCGCCGAGTAAAACCACAAAACGAAGAACCCGATACTGTAAACCGCGAGGCGGCCACCCGCAGCGGACTCGCCGAACGGCATCAGCTCGTGCGGGTCGAACGCGGAGAAGAGTACACCCGTTGCGACTGCCGCAAGCGCAAAGCTTGGCCACAGCGCCGGGATCAACCACCGTCTGAGCTTCTGGTACGCTGCTTCGTTCACTGGTGTGACCCGGCCCTGGGCGTGTCGCGATGGCTGCCGTGCTTGGGCGCGGCTAGCGGTCTTGAAGACTCAATACATAGGCCGAAAGCAGATGCACCTTCGCGTCACCCAGAAACTCCTGGTGTGCGGGCATGACGCCGTTGCGTCCCACGCGAATGCTGTCACGGATCGCCGTCAGTGACCCGCCGTACAGCCAGACCCGGTTGTTCAAGGCCGGCGCTCCCAGCGCTGTATTGCCGGCCCCGTCCTCGCCGTGGCAGGCGGCGCACATGGTGACGTACTTCTGTTTCGCGCTGGCGGCCTGCCCACGGTCGTGCTCGCGGCCGCTGAGGCTGAGTACATACTCCGCCATCTGCACCACGCCAGCCTCACCCAGCGCGGCACCCCACGCCGGCATGACACCGTTGCGTCCCTGCGCGATGCTGTGCTCGATAGCTTCGGCGTCCGCGCCATACAGCCACTCGCTGTCGCGCAGGTTGGGAAATCCGCGTGCGCCGCGGGCGTCGGACCCGTGACAGGTCGCACAGTAGGTTACGAAAAGGCGCTCACCCATCTGCAGCGCGTCGCCGTCCTGCGCGACCTGACTCAGCGGCTGATTCTGAAAGCGCGCAAAGATCGGCCCGTAGGTCTCCTCGGCGAGCGCCATTTCTTCCTGGTACTGCGACACCTCGGTCCAGCCGAGCAGGCCCTTGAAGCTGCCCAGCCCCGGATAGAGCGCGAGATACACGACCGCAAAGACCAGCGTTATGTAGAACAGGTTCAGCCACCAGCGCGGCAGCGGGTTGTTGTACTCCTCCAGGTCCCCGTCCCAGATGTGACCCATGGTCTCGACCGGCTCGCCGGGCGCGGTCTTGGACCCGCGCGAGAACCGGGTGACCAGCACCACCAGCCATACGATACCGAGCAGCGTCGGAACGATGATGTACCAGTCCCAGAAGCCGCTGGTGAAGTCAGCCATCTTTCCGTTCTCCCGGTTGCGCCGGCGGGGTTTCATCCTGCAGCACCGAGCGCGCCGCGCGGTCGAATCCGTCGCGCCGGCGCCGGCTGTAGGCCCAAGCCACGATCGCGATGAAAGCGACCAGCAGCACCACCGTCCAAAGGCTATAAAAGGTAGTCATGGGTTTGCGGTCCTCAGCGGCGCTTGAGCGTGGTGCCCAGGCCCTGCAGATAAGCAATCATCGCGTCCATCTCCGTCTTGCCCTGCACCATGGCCGGCGCCTGTTCGATGTCGGCCGCCGCGTACGGGTGGCCGAGCCGTTGCAGCACGCGCATTTTCCGCTGCACCAGCGCCGGATCGATCGACGCCTGTGCCAGCCAGGGGTAGCCCGGCATGATCGATTCGGGGACCACGTCGCGCGGGTTCAGCAGGTGTACACGGTGCCACTCGTCGCTGTAGCGGCCGCCGACCCGGTGCAGATCGGGACCCGTGCGCTTGGAGCCCCACTGAAAGGGACGGTCATACACGAACTCGCCGGCAACCGAATAGTGGCCGTAGCGCTCGGTCTCTGCGCGAAACGGGCGGATCATCTGCGAGTGGCAGTTGTAGCAGCCCTCGCGCACGTACACGTCGCGGCCAGCGAGCTGCAGCGCATTGTAAGGCCGCAACCCGTCGATCGGTTGCGTAGTCGACAGCTGGAAGAACAACGGCACGATCTGCACCAGACCCCCCACCGCCGCCGCTGCCACGATGAGGACGATAAGCAGCCCGACATTGCGTTCCGCGCGTTCCTGGATGCCCTTCGCTGTACCCATTGGTCTGCCCCGCCCGTCTAGTGCGCCGCCGCCGGCGCCGGTATGCCGATCTCCGCCGGCTGCGCGCCGACGACGGTTTTCCAGAGGTTGTAAGCCATCACCAGCACGCCCACAAGAAACAGCAGTCCGCCGCCGAAGCGGATTACGTAGAAGGGGTGCATGGCCTGCACGGACTCGACGAAGCTGTAGGTCAGCGTGCCGTCGGTGTTCGCGGCGCGCCACATCAAACCCTGCATGATGCCCGACACCCACATCGCCGTGATGTACAGCACGATACCGATGGTCGACGTCCAGAAATGCACCTCGACCAGTTTCAGGCTGTACAGCTCACGGCCAAACAGGCGCGGGATCATATAGTACATGGTGCCGAGCGAGATCAACGCCACCCAACCGAGCGCCCCGGAGTGAACGTGTCCGATCGTCCAGTCCGTGTAATGCGACAGCGCGTTGACTGTTTTGATCGCCATCATCGGACCTTCGAAGGTCGACATGCCGTAGAACGAAACCGAGACGATGAGCAGACGCAGGACCGGGTCGGTGCGCAGCTTCTCCCAGGCGCCCGACAGGGTCATGATGCCGTTGATCATGCCGCCCCAGGACGGCGCCAGCAGGATCAGCGAGAACACCATGCCCAGCGACTGCGCCCAGTCGGGCAGTGCGGTGTAGTGCAGGTGATGCGGGCCGGCCCAGATGTAGGTGAACACCAGCGCCCAGAAGTGCACCACCGACAGGCGGTAGGAGTAGACCGGACGCCCGGCCTGCTTGGGAATGAAGTAATACAGCATGCCCAGAAATCCCGCGGTCAGGAAAAAGCCCACGGCGTTGTGTCCGTACCACCACTGCACCATGGCGTCCTGCACGCCGGCGTATGCCGAGTATGATTTCCAGAAGCTCACGGGAACCGCCGCGCTGTTGACCAGGTGCAGCATTGCGACGGCGATGATGAAGGCGCCGAAAAACCAGTTGGCGACGTAAATGTGCGCGATGCGCCGCTTGGCCAGCGTCCCGAAGAACACCACTGCATAGCTGACCCATACCACCGTGATCAGGATATCGATGGGCCATTCGAGCTCCGCGTATTCCTTACTCGAGGTGATACCGAGCGGCAGGGTGACCGCAGCGAGCACGATCACTGCCTGCCAGCCCCAGAACGTGAACCCCGCCAGCAGGCCGCCAAACAGGCGCACGTGGCAGGTGCGCTGCACGACGTAGTACGAGGACGCAAACAGCGCGGATCCTCCGAACGCGAAGATAACGGCGTTTGTGTGCAGAGGCCGTAAACGTCCGAACGTCAACCACGGAACGTCGAAGTTGAGCACCGGCCAGGCGAGCTGTGCGGCAATCAGCACACCGACCGACATGCCCACGATTCCCCAGACAATCGTCATGATTGCAAACTGGCGTACCACGGTATCGTTGTACGTTTCGGCAGACGTCTGCATTGGCGCTCCCGTGTTGGTGTCTGGCATGCGGTCTCAGCGGACGAATTCCGGCGCCAGGCCGAAATCCCACAAGATCGCCGTGCCGGCGAGAAACGCGACCAGCGCCACCAGCCCGAGACCGAGAATGGCACTTGCGAACAGGAACCCCCGCTCAGGCGGAATCTCCATCATGATCGGCACGCCGACAAACAGCAGCCGGACGTTGAGCGCGAGCGCCGCCATGCCGAACAGAAGATTAAGCCACAACAAGGGGTAGAGCTGTACGACGCCGACCAGCAGCAGCGGGATGCCGGCAAACGCCCCCAGCGCAACACACTGAGCCAGCGGTTGCTCGGCGCCGTAGGTCCTGGTCATCCAGTGGATCATGGCGCCGATGCCGCCGATTCCGGCCAGGATGGCCAGGTAGTAGAGCACGGCAATCATCATCGCGCTCCGGTGCGACAGCTTGACCGCTGCACCGAGACCGATCTGCCAGCCGACCTGAGTCGTTCCTATGTACCCGCACAGCGGCGGTATCAGGGCCAGGAACAGGAAAAGCGAGAGGTACAGCCTGCCGATCGTATAGTTTCTACCATGAATGGCTCGCCATTCCTGCTCGGTGTCGGTCAGCAAACCCCAGATGTGCAGTAGCATTGCTTGTTTGATGCGATCACGTTCGTTAGACCCGGCCCAGGCGCGCAGGCGCGGCTCGACCCGTTCGGCGGCCAGTCTAGTGAGCGCTCCGCCGACCCACTTGATCTACGTCAAGTCCGAACCACTTCTCACACGGCGCCGCCTGCCGCGTTTCATACAATGGGCCGATATATCGGTAACATCAGTCGCTCACCACCATGTCAACCGTCATGACTGCCGAAGGACGGGCTGCGCACGCCGCCCCATCGGCACCCGGCGCCTGCTACCACTGCGGTACACCGATCGCCGGCAAACCCGCCTGCTTTGCGACGATCGACGATGCGCAGCGATCGATGTGCTGCCCGGGATGTCAGGCCGTTGCGCAGGCGATCGTGGCCGCGGGACACGCCGCTTACTACCGCAATCGCACCGCAACCGCCGAGCGCCACGAAGCGCTGCCGCAGGAACTGAGCGACCTGTTCGACCGCCCGAGTCTGCGCGACGCCTACGTTCGTCAGCATGACGACGGCACGGCCGAGAGCGATCTGTTGATCGAAGGAATCACCTGCGGCGCATGCGTCTGGCTGCTCGAGCGGCACCTCGGCGCGCTGCGTGGCGTGCGCAGCGTGACCGTCAATCACGCCACGCACCGACTGCAAGTTGTCTGGGACGCGGGCCGTACCCGCCTGAGCAATGTCCTGGCGGCAATTCAGGCGATGGGCTATACCCCCCACCCGACCAGTGTCCGCAACCGGCACGCCCTTGCAGCCAGGGAGCGGCGTACGCAGCTTCGCAGGTTGGGCATCGCGGGGCTGCTGGGCATGCAGATCATGACGCTCGCCGTCGCGCTCTACGCGGGTGAGTGGTACGGAATGGAAGCCGAATTCCGCACCTTCTTTCGCTGGGTGAGTCTGTTCCTGGCGACGCCGGTCGTGCTGTATGGCGCGCAACCGTTTTTCGCCGGTGCCTGGCGCGATCTGAAACACGGCGCCCCGGGCATGGACGTGCCGGTCGCACTGGGCGTCGGGCTGGCCTATTGCGCCAGCGTCGGTGCAACCTTCGCGGACAGCGGCGAGGTCTACTACGACTCGGTCGCCATGTTCACGTTCCTGCTGCTCGCGGCCCGCTTCGTGGAGGCTGGCGTCCGCCGCGGAGCGCTGGACGCGCTCGACAAGCTGGTCGCCTCGAGCCCCGAGACGGCGAATCGCCTGACCGGGGACGGCAGGACCGAGCGCGTTCCCGCGCTGGAGCTGCGTCCCGACGATCGAGTGCTCCTGCGCCCGGGCGACCGGATCCCGGCCGACGGCGTGATCGCGGAAGGCTCCGGCAGCGTCGACGAGTCGCTGCTGAGCGGAGAGAGCAGTCCCGTGCGCAAGGGGCTAGACGACCGGCTGATAGCGGGCAGCGTGAATGTCGACAAGCCGATGACCATGCGCGTGCACCAATGCGGTGACGACACGCTGCTGGCGGCGATCATCCGGCTTGCCGAGAACGCTCAGCACGACAAGCCGCCCGGCGTGCGACTCGCAGATCGGGTCGCCGTGGTTTTCGTGAGCGGCGTCCTGGCGCTCACCGCGCTGGTCGGCGCTTACTGGTTCAGCCGTGGAGAAAGCGCATGGTTCAGCATCGTGCTTGCCATGCTCGTGGTCAGCTGCCCCTGCGCGCTGTCCCTGGCGGCGCCCAGCGCCATCGCCGCCACCCTCGGCCGGCTGATGTCCCTGAGGGTGCTCGTCGCCCACAGCGGTGCGCTGGAAGCGCTCGCCGGCGCGTCCCACTTCGTGTTCGACAAAACCGGCACACTGACTGACCCGCTGCCCGCGATACTCGCAGTGCGCACGCTGCAGCCGGACACCTCGGCCGATGCGTGCCGGCGTATCGCCGCGGCACTGGAGGCGCACTCGAATCACCCGATCGCACACGCCCTGCGCCAGGGCTTCGAGCACGTCTGCGCCGCAGAGCACGCCGGTGCCGACACCGACGGCCTCTCGGGCATCGTGGACGGCGAGCGTTTCTGGCTGGGCAGCAGGGGTTTCATCGCGCGCCATACGGGCCAGCACCCGGTTGTCGGCGCCGATGAAGGCACCGGTTACTGCAGCGTGGTTTACCTGAGCAACGCGCGGCACGCTCTGGCGAGCTTCGAACTGCGTGATCGGATTCGCGACCAGGCGCAGGAACTGGTCGGTTACTTGCGCTCGCGTAACAAACACGTGTGGCTGTTGAGTGGCGACCATCGCGCGGCGGCGCAACGGGTCGCCCGCGATCTGGGCATCGACCACGCCGAGTGGGCGCTCACGCCGCAGAACAAGCTCGCCCGCGTTCGGCAGTTACAGAGCCAGGGCGCTGCGGTCGCGATGATCGGCGACGGTATCAATGACGCGCCGGTGCTGGCGCAATCCGATGTCTCGATCGCCATGGGCGGCGGCGCCAGTCTGGCCGCGCTGCATGCGGACATGGTGCTGCTCGGGGACCGGCTCGGGGTGCTGCGCAGCGTCATCGAGTCCGCGGCGCGGACGCGGCGGGTCATCGTTCAGAATCTCAGCTGGGCGGTCACCTACAACCTGCTGGCGCTACCCGCGGCTGCGTTTGGCCTGGTTCCCCCGTGGCTCGCGGCCATCGGCATGTCGCTGAGCTCGCTGCTGGTCGTCGGGAACGCCTGGCGCCTGAAGCGCACGAGGCCCTGACGCCAATGGAAGTGCTGTACCTGTTGATCCCGATCGCGCTGGTGCTGGTCGCTGTGGTGGTGGTCGTGCTGTGCTGGGCGGTGCAGTCGGGCCAGTTCGACGACTTGACCGGGCCGGCGCACCGCATCCTGATGGACGACGACGCGGCCGATGCACCGCCTGACGGGGAAACGGAGCGTGAAGCGACCGAGACTCGCGCATCACGCGAGCCTCGAGCGCAGAACGGAAACCGCTAGGAGGCCTTGATCTCGATCTTCTTCTGGCCCTGCCTGGCTTCCGCCGTCTTCGGTAACGTCACGCACAGGACGCCTTTAGCGAACCTGGCGGCCACTTTCTTTTCATCGACGCCTGCGGGCAGCGTGAACGAGCGCCGGAAGGCGCCGAAACGGCGTTCGGTCAGGTGGTAGTCCTTGTGTTTGTCCTCGCGTTCCGCCTTCTTTTCCCCCTTCAGCGTCAGCACGCCGTCGCTGATCGTCAGCTCGATATCTTTCTCATCCAGCCCCGGCAGCTCGGCCGTAATCTCGTACTCGCCGTCCGACTCGCCGATGTTCACATCGGGACTCGACCGGTAATCGAATACGGCCGGCCAGTCTTCCATGGGCGTGGCGCCGGTTTTCCGATGCCACAACCCGCCCCACTGCGGCCAACCCTGCGCGAAGCGCTCGAACACGTGATCGATTTCGCTGCGCAGGTTCTGCAGCGGGTGGTTGTCTTCGGGCGTCTGCTTGCCGCCACTGCTGCGCTTTACGGGAATGCTGGAGGTAGTCATTGCGGCTCTCCTTGGTTCGAATCAGCCGCTCATTGTGGAGATCACGCCGGAGTCTGGATTGACGCACGTCAAACAACCTCAGCGATCCGCAGCAGCAGTAACCCGGCACACAACAGGGGCCCCGTACGCGCTACCGAGCACGGATAATGACCAGACCGGCCCAGCAGGCTCGCGCTGCCAGGGCTTGATTTATGTCAAGCCCGACAGTCGGTGCGACTGTACACTCGGGGCATGTCAATCGTGCCCATACCCGGCGGAGTTCTCGATGAGTTTCGCAATCGATACCAGGAAGCCGACAAGCACCTTGATGCCGGCGCCATGATGCTGGCTACCGCCGGGCGAGACGCGCGGCCGACGATTCGCACTATGACCATTCGCGTGTTCGATGAACTCGGCTTTGTTTTCCTGTCCAACAACGACAGCCGCAAAGGCGCGGATCTCTCAGTCAATCCGCAGGCCGCGCTGTGCGCCTACTGGCCCCCCCTGAAGCTGCAGGTCACCATCGCCGGCACGGTCGTGGCGCTGGACCCCACCGAAAGCGACAGCTTGTGGGCCAAGCGCTCGCGTGAAAACCAGCTCGCCGCGTGGGCCTCGCAGCAGTCGCACCCCCTCGAAAGCCGCGATACGCTGGTCACCCGGCTCGAAGAGCTCAAGCGCCGCTATAAAGACGTACAGGTTCCGCGCCCCGCGTGCTGGCAGGCCTACCGCCTGATTCCCGAACGCATCGAGTTCTGGCACGTGGGCTGGCAGCGACTACACGAACGGGTCTGTCACTACCTCGAGAACGGGGTCTGGAAGTCGGTGTTGCTGCAACCGTAGATGCCGGCCAATTGATTCGTGTCAAGCCCCCAACCGTTCGTGGCGACTATGTTTGCGGTGCAATGCACACCCATTGCAGGGCAGTTTCATGGTGCTGCCCGGCCTTCAGGCGCGGGCGCCGGCACCGCCGTTCTCCTCATCGCGCATGTATTCGCCCGCGCCGCTTTTTTTCCCGCCAATCGCACACCGATTGACATACATCATTCCGTCGTGCTGACGCCGGGGGAACACTAGCCCATCGAGAAACAGATTTTCGAATTTCGTGGCTAACGACATCATCGACATTCTCGGCGCCAGCGGTGTTTTCGAACAGTGCTCGGCACGCGACCTGAACAGCGTTGCAGCGTTCACCGATGAACTGAGCTTCGCCAACCGCGACTGCGTGTTCACGCGCGGTGATGCGAGTTCGGCGCTCTACGTGCTGGCCGACGGATTACTCAAGCTGACCTGCGAGACCCGCGGTGGCGAGGTAGCCGTAGTCGATTTCGTCAACCCGTGCGAATCGCTGTGTGAACAGACCGTATTCACGCAGCGGCCTTTCCCGGTCAGCGCGCATGCGCTGCAACCGTCGCGCGTGCTCGCGGTGGGGATGCAACCGTTGTTGAATCTGATGCACGCACAACCGGCGCTTGCCTGGAAAATCGCCACCCGCGTGAGCGCGCGAGTGGACGAGCTGACCGACCGGCTGCTGCGCTTCGCCTCGCTCAACGCCGAACAGCGCACGGCCGCGCTGCTGCTGGAGCAATTCGATAACCGCGAAGAACGGCGCGGCCCGAAACAGACCGACATGGCGAACATGCTCGCGATCTCGCCGGAAACCCTGTGCCGGCTGCTGGCCAAATTCCGGCGCAGCGGCTGGATTGCCAACGTCGACGGGCACGTCAGCATCGTGAACCGCCAGGGACTGCACAGCGTGCTGCCGCGGCCAGCTACTACTCCCCCGCCGCGCTGAGCGAGGCGTACAGGGTCCGGTAGCGATCGCGGGTTTGCGCGCCGAACAGGGGATCTTCGGCGTGCTGCGCTGCCTGAGCGATCACATGCTGCCAGTCCGCGGGCTCGAACAGCGAATCGATGAGCGGAAAAACCTCACGCTCCTCTCTGCCGATGTGTTGAAGCTGGATGCCAATGAAGTCCGTCACGCCGGCTGCGACGGTTTGCTTGTCCAACACTACGTCGTTGAGTGCGTTCGACAACAGCTGCGTTGCATGCAACGTCGACTCGCCGAGCCGCCGGTGCTCGGTGCGCAGCTCGTCCACCAACTCGGCACGGTCCGGGAATTTCTGCTCGAGTCGCGCGTAAATCTCGTTCTCGCGCACGTGGTGGACTTTGTCGGCATAGTTCTCGATATAGTCCAGCGCGTCGAGGATCGTAGCGTAGTCGGTATCGCCACCCTGCTCCGGTTTGCGCAGCTCGCGCTGCACCAGCGTCAGCAACCTGCTCAGATTGACATGGTCTGCGTGTAACGCCTGCAGTACTTCGTGCATATGTTCATCATCGCTATCACAAACACCCGCGCGCTTGATGTGGATCAAGCCGGCGGGCTCAAAAACCTTCGAGCGTCAGTTTGACCAGCTCGGCGACCGACCCCGCCTGCATCTTCTCGAGCACGCGCGCACGGTGGATTTCAACGGTTCTCGGGCTCAGATCGAAGGCGCTGGCGATCTGCTTGGTCGATTTTCCGTCGACCAGCTGCTCCAGCACCTGGCGTTCCCGCTCGGTCAACCGGGCAACCCGTGCGTGCACGTCGTCACGCCGGCTGCTTGATTGCCGGTGTGCCAGATCGGCCTGCAACGCCGTGTGCACCCGGTCGATCAGATCCTGGTCCCGGAACGGCTTTTGCAGAAACTCCACCGCGCCCGCGCGCATCGCCTCGACCGCCATCGGCACATCGCCGTGGCCGGTGACAAAAACAATCGGCAGCGTGCTGCCCAGCCGGTTCAGGTTTTTCTGCAGATCCATTCCGCTCATACCCGGCATGCGCACGTCGAGCACGATGCAACCGGCGCGGTCGGTTTCGACGGCGTCCAGGAAGGCCTGCGCGTCGCCGTAGGCCTCGACGGTGAGGCCCACTGATTCGAGCAGCAGCGTCACGGCATCGCGTACCGCGTCGTCGTCATCGATGACGAAAACCGTCGCAGCTTCAGTCATCGGGGTCCACCAGCGGCAGTGTGAAGGTGAAAGTCGCACCGGGCTGCGTCGGTGCGTAACACAACTCGCCGCCGTGTGTCTTTACGATACTCTCGCTGATCGAGAGACCTATCCCCATACCGGCTTCCTTGGTAGTGAAAAAGTGCTCGAACAGGTGTTGCGCTGCAGCCGCCTCTATACCCGGGCCGTTGTCGGAAACCGACACGCTGAGCTCGTGCTCGCTCAGCCGGGTGCTGATCACTACGCGACGCTCGCCGGAGTGGCTCTGCAGGGCGTCCATGCTGTTGCGCAGGAGGTTCAGTACGACCTGCTGGATCTGCACCGCGTCCACGGGCACTGAGGGCAGGTCCGGCTCCAGCTGCAGGATGATTTTCACGTCCTTGAGCCGCGCCTCGTAGGTGGCCATTTCAGCGCAGTCCCGCACGATCGTGCTGACGTCCGCCGGTTCACGCCGGGCCGGTGCGTCGGTGGCCATGGCGCGCACACGGCGGATGATGTCGCCACCACGTTGCGCCTGCTCCGCGATCTTCTGCAGCGTCGCCGTGAGCAGCACCGGATCCGGGCGCTCCGCGCCGACCAGGCGTTGACAGGCTTGCGCGTAGCTCTGGATCGCCGTGAGCGGCTGGTTGATCTCGTGCGCTATCCCGGCCGCCATCTCGCCCAGCGTGTTGATGCGCGTGAGGCGGGTCAGCCGCTCGCGCTGGTAGCGGGCCTCCGCTTCGCGTTCGCTGAGCTCGGCCTCGGTGCGTTTCTTCTCCGTCAAGTCTTTGATAATTCCCGTGAACTCGTGATCACCGCCGCCCATCACCTCGCTCACCGCCAGATCGATGGGGAACTCCGAACCGTCTTTACGCATGGCGGCCACTTCCCGTCCGATACCGATAACGTGGCGCTCACCGGTAGCCAGATAGTTGCTCAGGTAGCCGTCGTGCTCGCTGCGGTAGGGCTGCGGCATCAGCATCCTGACGTTGTTGCCGATCACCTCTTCCGCCGTATAGCCGAACATTCTCGATGCCGCGATATTGAACGAGCGCACGATACCGCTGGTGTCGATGGTGATGATCGCGTCCACCGCCGTATCCAGCACCGCCTTTACGTGCGCCTCCGAAGCCGCGAGTGCCGTTTGCACACTTACCCGGTCAGTTACATCCAGCGCGAACATACCCACCAGGCGCTCGCCGTGCTCGTCGTCGATCGGAAACCTGATGACGTGCCACCAGCTTTGCCGTCCGTCTACGATGCCGCCCTGCTCGGTCAACTCAACGGTTTCGCCGCTCTCGAACACCCGCGCATCGGAACGCTGGAAGCGCTCGGCCTGCTCGTGCGGAAAAAGCTCGGACTCGGAGCGGCCGAGCAGCTGGGACAGGGGTTTGCCCAGGCGCCGCGCCCACGCCGGGTTGCCGTAGCGAATCACGGAATGACGATCTTTTATGCAGGCCAGCAGCGGGCTGTGGTCCATGAAAACCCGGAACATACCGCCTGCGGCGGACGTCGGGTGCCGCCCCGGGACACGCCGGATCAGCTCGGAGTCTTTGCGGGAATCCATCCCGCCAATGATACCCGAATGCGCCGCTCCCCTGGCGTCCGCCCCGCTCCCGCCGACGCCTCAATGGGCCATGAAAACGGGCGCGGTCATGTGCTCGAGAATCTCCCGGGTCGTGCCGCCGAGCACGGTTTCCATGAACCGCGAGCGACCGTAGCCGCCCATGACGATCAGATCGCCGCCCTCATCGGCCACGAAAGACAGTAGTGCATCCGAGGCGCTGCAGTCGCCGGCCGGCATCTGTTTAACCTCCACGTTCAGATCGTGGTGCGCGAGATAGGCGCCCAGATCCGCGCCGATTATCTCCTCTTGCCCCGGTCCGGCGATGCTCAGCACCGTGATGCGTTGCGCCCTGTGCAGGAGTGGCAGGGCGCCGCGCACGGCGCGTCCTGCCTCACGGCTGTTGTTCCAGGCTACGATCACGTGTTTGGCGGGCGGCTGGAAGCGGCCCGCGTAGGGCACGATCAGCACCGGCGTCGCGGCCTTGAGCAGGGTGCTGTCGGTGCTGTGAGTCTCGTTCAGGTCCGCCTGGTTGCCGGCAGTCTGCGGGAGCACCAGAAGGTCGCTGCAGCAGGTCGCTCGCGCTATCGCGTCGGGCAGATAGCCCGTCAGCGGCGACCACTCGCCGGACACGTTTCCAGCCCTGGCGGCCTGGTCGAACAGCGCCTGCGCCTCGCCGGCCAGACCGCCGCTGATCTCGTCATAGTCGGCCAGCACCGGCGCCGGTATGTGCACCGCCGCATAGCTCGGCATCGTCAGCAGACGTCGGGCATAGAGGCCGACCATACGGGCGTCGAAAAGCGCGACCAGCTCGGTCGTGTAGCTCAAGCGTTCCGCGCATTCGGCATCGTTGTCCACGTACACGAGTATGTGCTTGAAAGCCATCGTCTCACCCTCCATCTGTTCGTTGCCATGCTGTCATGCCGCTTCCGGAAACGGTTGATCCAGGTCAACCGGGGAGGCTCCCGGGCGCCTTGCGAAGGACGCTACAGCCATACGTAGGATTCCGTATAGGCGCGCCCGCCGTGGTTGGATAACGTGCCACATAGGCCGATACGAAACCACCAAGGGGGAACACCGATGGCATCCACAGTCTTACCGCTTCATCCGTCGCAGGGCAGCACCTGCGGGAAATGCCCGCGCAATGAACTGTGTTATGCCCGGTTCCTGTCCTACGCCAAGTCGGTCGAGCAGCTCGATTTTCAGGTGTCCAATCGCATCCTGCATCGGGGCGATCACGTCTTTTACAGCGGGCAGGCGTTTTCAGCGCTCTACATGGTGCGTTCCGGGCATGTCAAGACCGTCATGGTCACCGAGGACGGCGAAGAGCAGATAACCGGCTTTTCGTGCCCGGGTGACAGTCTGGGCGCCGACGGGCTGGCTTCCGGCCACTACGCAGTGGACGCTGTCGCCCTCGGCACGGCGAGTATCTGCACGCTCAACTTCGAGCACCTGCTGCGCAACACGGCACGCAAGGAAGAGCTGCAGAGACTAATGCTCAGCATGCTCAGCGAAACGATTCTCAACAACGAAGAACTGCTGCTGACGCTGGGTAAGCTGGACGCACAGCAGCGGATGGCGACTTTCCTGCTGAAGCAATCGAGCGCGCAGCAGCGCAACGGCTGCAGCCCGGTTTCCTTCACCCTGCCGATGTCGCGCGCCGACATAGGCAATCACCTCAACCTCGCGGTGGAAACCGTCAGCCGGCTGCTGACCCAGTTCAGGCAACGCGGTTTGATCAAATTCAACCGCAACGACATAGAGTGGCTGGACATCGATACGCTGACCGACCTTACGAATCGCAGGGAGTACGCGACGGCTGCACCACTGGTAACGAACAATTTTCTTGCGCACGGTTGAACTGAGGCAGGTTCGCGACGAGGCAATGCAGAGCTCCGCAAAAGAGACGCAGCCGGAACCGGGGACTGACGTGGACGCGCTGTCAGACCCCGTCGCAGCGGTACCACCATCTGATCAGCAGCGCCGCCAGTATACGCTGGTCCAGGCGCTGCGGGATCCGGCCTGCTATGCGCATCCGACGCGTGACATTCGGGTAATCGAAACCCATATCTCAATCGTGATCCTGACCGGCGCCTTTGCCTACAAGATCAAGAAGCCCGTCAACCTGGGATTTCTGGATTTCTCCTCACCGCAACGGCGAAAGTACTTCTGCGAGGAGGAAGTAAGGCTTAACGGCCGCTACGCATCCGACATTTATCTGGGCGTCGTGACCTTCTCCGGCAGTCCGGGCACGCCCTTCATCCGGGATAAGGGCGAAGGCTTCGAGTATGCCGTGCGCATGGTGCAGTTCGATCAGGAGGCGCTGTTCTCTGCCATGCTCTCGCGCGACGAACTGCGCCTGACGCATGTGCAGAGCCTGGCCCGCACAGTGGCCAAGTTTCATCTTTACGAAGCCGCCCGCTGTCCGTCTTCCGGCGCTTACGGCAAACCGGCCCGTGTACTTTCCCCGATGCGGGAAAATTTCGCTCAATTGCGGGCCCTGGTGCGGGATTCGGGAGCCGCAGACCGGCTCGCCGCGCTGGAGAAGTGGACCCGGCGTGCCGGTCTCGACCTGACGACTGCTATCGGGCAACGCCGCAGCGACGGCTTTGTGCGTGAATGCCACGGCGACCTTCACCTCGACAACGTTGCCTGGATACGCGGTCACCCGGTGATGTTCGACGGCATCGAATTCAACCCGTACCTGCGCTTTATCGATACCATCAGTGAGATAGCATTCACCGTGATGGACTTGCGGCGGCACGGGGCGGAACAGCATGCGAACGTGTTGTTGAACGACTATCTGGAAGCCACCGGTGACTACGGCGGACTTCACCTGTTCAAGCTGTACGCGGTGTACCGCGCGCTGGTACGAGCCAAGGTGATTGCGATTCGAGCAAATCAGGGGAACGCCGGGGCAACGCCGAACGCGGCGTTCACAAGGTGCCTGTCGGTCGCAGAACAGTACACCCTCCCGGGCGAACCGAAACTGTTTATCACCCATGGCCTGTCCGGCTCAGGAAAGAGCTATGTCGCCGGGAAACTCGTTCGCGACAACGGGTTGCTGATGTTACGGTCCGACTTCGTGCGCAAGCGCCTGCACGGGCTGGCCCGTGAGGCGACCACCAGTGCTGCGATAAACCAGGGCATCTACTCGAAACAGGCCTCCGACGCGACCTACGCTCAGTTGAGTGAGGACGCGGAACTGTGTCTGAGTGCGGGCTACTCGGCGGTTGTGGACGCCACTTTTCTGCAACGGGAGCATCGCGACCTGTTCCGCCGTCTGGCCGGTCGCCTGGGTGTCGAGTTCACGATCATCGACGTCCACTCAAGCGATGCAGACATCCGGCAGCGCCTGGAAACGCGGCGCAGCGACCCAGCGACCATTTCGGAGGCGGGCGATGCCGTCGTATCATCGCAGCGCCAGCACCGCGAGCCGCTCACGGCCGATGAACTGCGGTACAGCAAACGCGTGCTCAACGTACAGGGCAGCGAGCCGCAGCTGGGCAGCTTGTTTACTTGACGGCTCGACTGGACGGCCGTGCCGCCGTCGAGCTTGTCGATCATCACTGGGCTGATTGGTAGTAGCGCTGGTAGAGGTATGCGGCCACGTCGCCACGCTCGTCCGCGCTCCATTGCAGCTGGAGCGTAGCCGACCACTTGACGACCCACTGACGCACCTCGGCCAGCGAACTGGCTCGGCGGTTCTCACGATAGTGCGCGCGTCCGTCGTGGCATTCGACGCAGTGGTTTTCGTACAGCAGCTGACCCCGCTCGACGTCCGCGGCCGCACCGGGCGGCGGTAACAGCATCGCCAGCAGCATCAGCATTGCTGCAGGGTACAAGGGCGACGCAGACCGGGCGCTCATGGCTTCGAACGCCTTTTCAGCTCGACCTCACGCTCGTGCACGATGAGCCGTCCCAGGTTCTTCAGCACGTCGGCGAGCCAGTCTATCAGGTCATCGACAGTGACTATCCCGACCAGCGCCCCGTGCGTGTCAACCACGGGCATCCGCCGGACCCCCGCGTCGCGCATTGCATCGATTGCCGCAGGTATGTCGTCATCGACGTTGACCTGGACGAGTTGTTGACTCATGACATCACCCGCACACACCGACGACGTATCAACCTCCGTGGCAAGCAGCTCTATGACCAGATCGCGGTCGGTCACGATACCGATCGGGCGCTTGACGCCGTTCTCGGTCTCCACGATCACGACGTCGCCTACATGCTGCAGCCGCATGAGCGCCGCCACCTCCTGGACGGAACTGTCACGCTCACAGGTAACCAGGTCTCGTTGGGAGATATCGCCAATCACCATTTGCTGGTCCTCGAAGAAGCGTTGCTCAGACGTACTATGGTTGGGTATAAGTCCCACCGGCATCTTGATGTGCATCAACGCGGCCGGTCCGGCACGCCCATTTGACTGAGATCAACACGCCGCCGGCTCGATTTGTTGAGATCCTGTCCATCAGCACGATGGAACTCAACCATGCCGATCGCACGCACCGTGCAACACTTTCTGGACACCCACGGACTTGCTTACGATGTCGTTCCGCACCCTCACACGCAA
>JAHELT010000255.1 GCA_024644045.1 Chromatiales bacterium
GATTACGTGGAGGTTCAGGACAGCGCTAGCCTGGACATCACCGCGGAACTCACTCTGGAGGCCTGGATTTTTCCCCGTGCAGTCGGCGGTTACAGGGTTATCGTCGACAAGACCACCACCGGGCTGCCGACGAACTACTATATGGCGCTGCTCGGAGACGAATTGAGTTTCGGCTTCAACGCCGGGGGCTGGAGAGAGCATACGACAGCCGGCGTCAACATCCAGCCGAACGCCTGGTATCACGTTGCGGCGGTCTACAGCGACGCCGCCAACAACGTCGCGCTTTACGTCAACGGCGTACAGGTCCTGTCTTCCGGTGAATCTCAATCATTGACGGCAAATGGTGAAACGCTCCGTATCGGGATCGGGTTTCCGGGCGAAGAATTCAATGGTGATATAGACGAGGTTCGAGTCTACAACCAGGCACGGAGCGCGAGCGAGATTGCCACGGACATGACCACGGCAATCGGGAACCCCGGCCCTACGCCGCCGACACTCACCATTAACGCGCCGACCGAAGGTGAAACAATCACCGGTGCCACGGTAGACATCCTGTACACCACTGCCGGGGACTCCAACCCGGGTGATCACGCACACTTCCGCCTCGACGGCGGTGCGACGATCATGGACCTGGATTTCGATGGCGTGTTCCAAATGACCGGCGTGGCTGCGGGTCCGCACACGCTCGTCGGCATCGTTGCTGCGGCGGACCACGTCGAGATCCCTGGCTCCGACGACACTGTTTCGTTCGATACCATCGTCGATCCCTCGGACGTGACGCCGCCGACCGTTGCCATCACAGCACCTCAGGACGGCGCGACAGTGTCCGGTTCGATCACCGTGGTGGCCGATGCCACTGACAACGTCGGTGTTGCCGGCGTGCAGTTTCTGCTGGATGGCGCCGATCTCGAACCGGAAGATACCAGCGCTCCCTATTCAATCAACTGGGATACCATCGCGCTGAGCAACAGCCATACGCTGACTGCACGCGCACGCGATGCGGCAGGCAACACGGCCACGTCGTCGCCCGTTGTGGTGACCATAGACAACTCGGGGTCCAACCCGCTCGGCCAGTGGGAGGGTCCTTTCAACTGGCCAATCGCGGCGGTCCACAATTTGGTGCAACCCGCCGGCGAGGTGCTGGTCTTCGACGAGTTCCAGGGCGGTCAGTCGGCGCGCCTGTGGGATCCTTCAACCGCGTCCTTCACGCCCGTTCCGACTGCCTCAAATCTGTTTTGCTCGGGACACACCTCGCTTGCGGACGGACGCAGCATTGTGATCGGCGGTCAGGTGGATCCGTGCTGCTTTACCGGCATCCCGGATACCAACCTGTTTGACCCGGTCACGCGCAGCTGGTCAAGGATGGCGGACATGAATTTCGCACGCTGGTACCCGACCGCGACCACGTTACCGGATGGCCGAATTCTCGCGATCAGTGGATGGACCACCCCTGCCGTGAAAGCCGATATCCCGGAAATCTACGATCCGGCGACCGATACCTGGACAGCTCTGCCGAATGCAGAGTTCAACCATCCGATGTATTCGTTCATGTTCGTGCTGCCGGACGGCAGCGTGTTCAACGCAGGGCCCGGCGTCGTCAGCGGCGTGCGCGACACCGTGACGCGCAGCCTGAATCTCTCCAGTGAAACCTGGAATGTCGTCGGCGACAGCCTGATCACAGGACACAGCGCCGTGATGTACCGCCCCGGCCTGGTCATGAAATCCGGCACGCTCGGCGACCCGGACTTCCCCCTGCCCTCGGTGAATGCGCGAACGGTTGTCATCGACATGACGAGTCCGTCTCCGGCCTGGCGCGAAGTCGCACCGATGACATTCCCGCGCGCTTACCACAACCTGACGATATTACCCGATGGCCGCGTGCTGGTGACAGGGGGCGAGACGACCACCAACGGAGCGAACACGGGGCAGGCGATTCTTGCCGCAGAGATCTGGGACCCCGCGACGGAGACCTGGAGCACCGTGGCGAGCATGCAGATCCCCCGGCTGTACCACTCCAATGCGGTGCTGTTGCAGGACGGCCGGGTGCTGGTCAACGGCGGTGAGCTGTCCAACTACATTGAAGAGAACGCCGAGCTCTATTCACCGCCGTACCTGTTCAACGGACCGCGGCCTACGATCACCGCGGTGCCGCAAACCTTGAGCTACGGTAGCGGTTTCTTCGTGGCGACTCCCGACGGCGCGGCCGTTGCCTCCGTGGCGCTGCTTGCCAACGGATCCGCTACTCACGGATTCAATCAGAGCCAGCGCTATGTGCCGCTCACGTTCAGCGCCGCGAGCGGTGGACTGGACGTCCAGGCGCCCGCCGACGGGAATCTCGCACCACCGGGCGAATACATGCTGTTCATCGTCAACACGGCAGGCGTACCGTCGATCGCCGACACCGTTCGTGTATCCCTGTCTCCACCCCCGCCGTCACCGGGCACGCTGCAGTTCTCGGCGGCGGCCTACTCGGTCGACGAAGTCGACGGCTTGGCCACTATCACGGTGGAGCGGGTCGGCGGCAGCGATGGGGCGGTGAGCGTCGTTTTCGCCAGCGCCGATGCCGGCGCCACCGCCGGGGCCGACTACACCAGCGTCAACGGCACGCTGAGCTGGGGCGACGGCGAAACGCTCGTGCAAACCTTCACGGTACCGATCCTGGATGATCCTGCGGTTGAAGGGGACGAGGCTGTCGATCTGACGCTGAGTAACCCCACCGGAGGTGCTACGCTGGGGACCCCGGGCAGCGCGGTGCTGACGATTCTCGACGACGACGTGAATCAGTCGCCGGTTGCCGATGCCGGGCCCGACCAGAGCGGCATCGTCGATGCCGAAGGTGACGGCGAGGCGGTGCAGCTGGACGGTTCAGGCAGCAGCGATGCGGACGGTACGCTGGTCGATTATACGTGGCGTGAAGGGGCGAGCGTGATCGCCACAGGTGCGGCCCCTTCGGTGACGCTGTCGATCGGCACCCACGTGATCGATCTCACCGTCACCGACAATCTCGGTGCAACAGACGCGGATCAGGTCATTGTCACTGTCGTCGCCCCGCCCGATACGATCGCCCCGACAGTCGCCTTGACACCGATGGTGTCACCGCTCAGCGGTACCGTGATGTTGAGCGCTTCGGCGAGCGACAATGTAGGTGTGACTGAAGTACGCTTTCTGGCTGACGGGTTGCTGATTGGTTCCGACAGCATCCCGGCGTATCAGGTGTCGTGGGAAACTAACGGCGTGGCCAACGGAACGCATACGCTGACGGCCGAGGCCGATGATGCAGCGGGTAACTCGGGTGTCTCGGCACCGCTCGAGGTGACGGTGAACAACCTGCTAGTGGCGGGCACGTTGCAGTTCTCGACCAGCGCTTTTTCAGTCAGCGAAGGTGACGGCACCGCTACTGTCACGGTGGAGCGGGTCGGCGGCAGCGACGGTCCGGTAAGCGTGGATTACGCGAGTGCCGATGCCGGCGCCACCGCCGGTGCCGACTACACCGGGACCAGCGGTACGCTGAGCTGGGGCGACAGCGAGACGGCCGCACAGTCGTTCGCGGTTTCGATCCTGGACGATGCTGCGTTGGAAGGGGACGAGGCCGTCGACCTGACGCTGAGCAGTCCGACCGGGGGCGCCACGGTAGGGACACCGGGCAGTGCGGTGCTGACGATTTTCGACGACGATGTTAATCAGGCGCCGGTTGCCGATGCCGGGCCCGACCAGAGCGGCATCGTCGATGCCGAAGGTGACGGCGAGGCGGTGCAGCTGGACGGTTCAGGCAGCAGCGATGCGGACGGTACGCTGGTCGATTATACGTGGCGTGAAGGGGCGAGCGTGATCGCCGCGGGTGAAACTCCGTCGGTGACGCTTGCGATCGGCACTCACACAATCGATCTCACCGTCACGGACGATATCGGTGCAACGGCCAGCGATCAGGTCATCGTCACGGTTGTTGCAGGCGGCGTGCCCGTCGAAGCAGTCGTGATACCCGACGTTTCCAGCACCGGCTGGACGCCAGCGAGCCTGTCGCGGACCTATGTCGCCCCGGTGGTAGTGTGTTCTCCCAACTACGACAACACCACCGTGCCGCTTGTCGTTCGCGTACAAAACGCCGTGGCTAACAGTTTCGATGTGCGGCTGGATCGCGCAACGAGCGTCCCGGGTACGGTCAGCGGTATCGCCGTGCACTGTCTGGTCGTAGAAGAAGGCGTATACACGCAGGCCCAGGACGGC
>JAHELT010000108.1 GCA_024644045.1 Chromatiales bacterium
ATACTCAAATCCTTATCCGACAGACTCGGCGTCGGCAACGGGTTGACGCTTGGACTATGCGTGGCCTTTATCGGGCTCGCAATCGATCAGGTTATTCGAACCTGGGCTGACCAACGTAAAAAGTTGCTGGGAGTAAGCTAGCAATCGACCAGGATCGTGCAGGCATCCCGGTCGCAGCTTACACTGCATCGCTTCAGACGATTGTGAAAATTACCGCGATTGTCAATGTCTGACGACCACCATCTCCTCCTGGTTGAGGACGAATCACCATGACAAACTCCGCACCGGACAACGTAAAGATTTCCTGCCGTAACGTATGGCAACTGTTTGGCACTGGCGCCAAGCGCTTTCTGAGAAACCACGATTACCGACCCACTTTCGAACAAATTACGGAAGCGGGCATTATCGCGGGAGTGCGCGACGTAAGTTTCGATGTCCACGAAGGTGAAATCCTGATGATCATGGGCTTGAGTGGTTCAGGCAAGTCCACCATGCTCAGATGCATTACACAACTGCTCAAACCCACTTCGGGGGAGGTCTTCTTCGACGGCACTGATCTTACAAAAATGTCGGGTAAGGAGTTGTCTGAAACAAGACGGCACAAGATGGGTATGGTATTTCAGCATTTCGGTTTGCTGCCCCACAGAACCGTGCTCGAAAACATATCGTTCCCGTTGGAAATTCAGCATGTCGATAAGGAGACCAGGATTGCGAAAGCCCGTGAGCTGGTCGAGATCGTAGGCCTGACCGGCAGGGAGAGCTACTTCCCTCGTGAGTTGTCCGGCGGACAGCAGCAACGCGTGGGTATCGGTCGAAGTCTGTCGGTGGAACCCGACGTCTGGTTTCTGGACGAACCGTTTTCCGCACTCGATCCGCTCATCCGCAAAGAAATGCAGGACGAATTCATGCGGTTGCAGAAGCAGCTTCACAAGTCCATCGTGTTTGTGACCCATGATTTCGAGGAAGCCGTTCGGCTCGGCGACCGGATCGCCATCATGAAGGACGGACGGCTGGTCCAGATCGGTACGCCTGAAGACCTGGTCACGGAACCCGCCGATGGTTACGTCAAGGCATTCGTCGAAAACGCGCCGAAAGCCAAGCTGATCTCCGTCGGCAAGGTAATGAAGCCGGGTCAGGACGGGGACAACGGCCTCGAGCCGGTAAAGAGCAATGCCATGCTGGAAAACGTTGCACAAAGAATCATGTTGTCGGAAAAAGCGGTGCCGGTCACCAACAAGCAAGGTGAGATCGTCGGTTCAATCGATAAGGCCACATTAGTCAAGGTATTGTTCGGCGCATGAGAGCGATTCTTACCGGGATTTCTCAACGCTACAGCCGACCAGGTACCTCGAAAGCTTTCGGCGTGCACGCAGCGCATCCCCTTTGAGCTGAGGCTGTGAAATCGTTCTCCTAACGGGCGTTCAGCTTCTCCGATGCCGCCGGTCCACTGGTTGTCTAGTTGGGGGCTCACCGAAGTCGCGCGGCGGCAAAGTGAGTCAATAGGGGAACTGAAAACGCCGAACCATGGATTGCTCATGAGGGCCGAATCCTTGCGTAACCAACCGTTCAGAACGCCGCTGCCCGACAATCGTGTACTCCCCTGAAAACGAATCTGTGACGTGAATTGATTGAAAATCCAATGGCAATTAAATCGACCCAAAATATTGGGTTCTACTGTTGACAAACCAGCGAGGTTGAAATCATGTATGCAAGAGTAACCACTTATCAAGTTGATCCGGCGCGGCTCGATGAGATGGATGCCGAGCTAGGTGACCTTCGGGCCCACTGCAGAGCCCTTCCGGGTATTGTTGTATACAATACCGTCTGGCGAGCCGACGGGCACGGTATCAGCACCACGATCTACGATTGCCGGGCCTCGGCCGAGGAGGCTGCTGCAAAGCTCAAGTACATCTGGGGAAGCTTCAGCAAGCTTCTCATAAAAGAACCGGTGACCGAGCTGTTCGACCACACTGCGAACATGTTGGAGAAGAAAAAATGAGGATGGGTTTTCGCCGCTCGAGAAAGTGGTGACCATTGCACCACCATGTTCTGATCGTAGAGGACGAAGGGGTAACGCGGATCCGTATCGCGGCGTACTTCGAAGCGGAGGGCTATCGCGGGCCGCATCCTGGTCAACCATCACGATCGCGGGACCGACGTGCTTCGTAAACGGCCGGCCCCCTAAAATTTTCACAGCTTGATTGATCGACAACCGTCCCTGAACAACGGGCGCTTCCGTCGGTGCCGCCAGGAAAACTGGCGGGACACAAAGATAGCCGACTCACTCGCGCCCCCGTCATTTCTGCCCACGTTCAAATGGCCCTGACGTGGATCAATCGATCCCCGATCAGGGACGCGAGGAATCAGGGTTCCAGTCGAACCCGATCAGCAGGCAACCGGTTTCCGTGCGGCTGTTGTGGCGGGTGCCCGGCTCGAGTATCACGTAGTCGCCGGCGCGATACACGGTCCCGTCGTCCTCGATGACCTCGCCCTCCAGGATGAGAAACTCCTCGCGGCAGCGGTGCGTGTGCGTGATCGTTTGCGAGCCCGGCTGCATGCGCATTATGTAGGCGCCCCGTCTGGTCTCGCGGTCATAACTCAACGGCAGGAAGGACATGTCTTCCTGCACCGGCCCCTCCAGGTCGTAGACTTTGAACTCGGCGTTTCCGGTGTCGATGATGGTGCGGTCGGTCATGCAGTCTGGCTCCTCTGGATCGTCCCAATTTTACTGTCAGCTGGCGCCGCTCGCCGGGCGGTCGTACAGGATCACCTGCAGGTCGGCGACGTTGGTGCCGGTCGCGCCGGTGATCACCAGATCGCCGGACAGACTCAATGCCCGGTAAGCATCATTGTCATCGAGCAGCGCCTGCGGGTCACCCCCGGCGCGGCGGATACGCGCTGGCGTCTTCGCGTCGACCAGCCCGCCGGCAGCGTCGGTAGGGCCGTCGATACCGTCGGTGCCGCCGCTCAACACCACCCAGTCGGCCGGCAGCTCAAGCAGCTCGGCGTGCAGTGCAAATGCAAGCGCCAGTTCCTGGTTGCGGCCGCCACGTCCGGTACCGCGCAGCGTGACGGTGGTTTCCCCGCCGGCGAGAACGGCATGCTTGCCCGGTGAAAGATTCGCGCAGGCAAGGGCCAGCTCCTGTGCAACCTCGCGCGCCTCACCCTGCAGCCTGTCGCTGTGCACGTGTACCGTGTACCCGAGTTCCCTTGCGCTGTCGATTGCGGCATCTAGGCTGATGCGGTTGCTCCCGACCAGTGTGTTGCCTGTGTTTGCGAACACCGGGTCGTCCGAGCCGGGGGTTTCGATCGCTTCACCGGCGCAGCCGCGCTGCAGGTAGTCGCGTACCGAGGCGGGCAGGCGGGCCGTCAGGCCGCGCTTTTCGAAAACCTTGAGCGCCTGCGCAAATGTCGTGTCATCCGGGACGCTCGGGCCGCTGGCTACCGTGCTCAGGTCGTCGCCGATCACGTCCGACAGGATCAGGGCATGCAGATCCGCAGGCGCGGCGAGACGTGCCAGCCCGCCGCCCTTGAGCAGCGACAGGTGCTTGCGCACCGTGTTGATTTCACCGATGTCGGCGCCGCAGCTCAACAGCAGGTCCGTGGCGACGACTTTGTCGGCCAGCGAGATACCCTCCGGCGGCAGCGGCAGCAATGCCGATGCGCCGCCGCTGATCAGCGCCAGAACCAGCTCGCCGCGCTGCGCGGCGTTTGCGATGCCGGCCACGCGGCGCGCGGCCTCCTGACCGTTGAGATCGGGCAGTGGATGTGCCGCGCCGAGGACCTGAGCACCCTCCACGGGGGTCTCGTTCTCGTAGCTCGTCACGGCAACGGGCGGTGCGGCCAGCAGCCCCCGGGGCACGACTTCCAGCACTGCGCGCACCATCGGCACGGCCGCTTTGCCGAAGGCCACCACGTGCACTTTCGACCAGGCCTGCGACCGCGTGCTTCCGCGCCTGGAGACAATCTGCAGCCGGTCGTTCTCGACCGCCAGGTGGCGCCGCACCGCCGCGCCGGGATCCGCCGCACGTACCCCGGCCATGAAGATCGCCTGCGCCTGATCGCGCAGTACGCTCGGTCGCGGGGTCTCGCGCGAGTCCGCCACCGGCTGCGCTAGACGAGTTTGTCGCGCGGCACGTCGCCCGCGAAAAACGCCTCGAGATTCTCCAGCACGCGCATGCCCATGGCGACGCGCGTTTCGCGTGATGCACTGCCCAGGTGCGGCAGCAGCACTACGTTCTCCAGGCCGAGTAACTCGGGCGACACACGCGGTTCATGCTCGAACACGTCGAGTCCGGCGCCGGCGATCTCGCCTTTCTCGAGCGCCTCGATCAACGCCTGCTCATCGACCACGTCGCCACGCGCCGTGTTGATCAGGAAAGCGTCAGGCCGCATCGCCGCAAACGCCGCTGCGCCGATCAGGTGATAGGTCTGTTTGCCGCCGGGGCAGTGCAGCGACACGAAATCGGCCTGCTCGAACACCGCTTCGGGCGACTTGCACGCCGTTGCGTTCAGGCCTTCGAGCTGCGCTGCATCGGGCGGGAACGGATCGTGAAACACGATGCGCATACCGAACCCGTGCGCTGCGCGTTGCGCCACGGCCCGTGCGATCCGCCCCATTCCGATCAGTCCCAGCGTTTTGCCCGTCACGCTGGTCCCCATCATGTGAGTGGGGCGCCAGCCGCTCCAGGCCTGCGCACGCACGTGGCGTTCGCCCTCGCCGGTGCGCCGCGCCACCATCAGCAGCAGTGTGATGGCGAGGTCGGCGGTGCAGTCGGTCAACACGTCGGGCGTATTGGTCACGGTGAGGCCGGCAGCTTCGGCCGCCGCCAGGTCGATGTGGTTAAAGCCTACGCCGTAGCTCGCGATGATCCTGGCGCGCCGGTCCGGCTCGCTCAGCACCGCAGCATCCACGCGATCGGTGACGGTCGGCAGCAGCGCGTCCGCCTCACGCAGTGCAGCGCGCAGCTGCTCGTTGCTCATCGGTTCGTCCGCCTCGTTCAATACCGTATCGAACCGGTCGTGCAGACGGGCTTCGACTTCGTCCGGCCAGCGCCGCGTCACGACGATCTTTGCTTTACTCATTCAGGGTTTCCTTCTGATTGCCGGCGGCGGCGCTCCGGTCCATGCGGTGTCGGCCTTTCCGGGGTGCCGCTGCCGTCGCTGATTGCATAATGGATTACTTATTGTATCGATAAGGAATCTGGATTTTTATTAATTTCCGGTGCGCTATATCGTGGCATTCAGTCAACGAATAAACCAGGGAGCCATCGATGAGCCACTTTCCCGCGCTTGAAATACCCGACACACTGGCGGCGGGCCCCGGACCGGGCAACACCGATCCGCGGGTGCTGCAACGCTTATGCCACACCGGTGTGGCCGATCACATGCAGGCCGACGTGCTGCGCGGCATGGTCGAATGCAAACAGATGTTGCGCCAGGTCTTCGGCACGGACAACGCCTATACGTTCGGCGTTGGCGGGACGGGCTTCAGCGGTCTGGACTGCGCACTCAGCATGATCCTGCCCGGTGACACCGTGGTTGCGTTCGTGAACGGCACGTTCAGCGGGCTCGACGCGCTGACGATTCGTATGAAAGCCGCCACCCGCGAGGAACTCGCGGCCGACCCGCTCGACCCGCAACCCGCCGGTGTGACCGTGGTGCAGGTTCCCCACGGGCAGTCGGTGAGCGGCGAGGTGGTCGAGGCGGCGCTGGCCGAGCACCGGCCGATGTGGGCTTTCTTGGCACACTGGGAAACCGGCAGCGGCCGCATCAACGACCTGCAGGGATTCAACGACGCCTGCGCGAAGCACGGCGCGATGGGGATAGTGGACGCCGTCTCGAGCCTCGGCGTCGCCGATTTCCGGATCGACGACTACCCGGCGGTGGTCGCCTGGGCGTCCTGTCCGCAAAAGGGCGTGCTGTGCCTGCCGCTGACCTACGCGCCGGTGAGCTTCAGCGACCAGGCGATCGCGCTGCTTGGACAGCGCGGCTGCCACACCTACGTGCACCATCCGATCCTGGAGGCCCGTCACTGGGGGATAGTCAACGGTCAGGACGTCGCCGCCGGCACTTACCACAGAACGCATTCGGCGTATGCCGTGGCGGCATTGCACGAGGCGCTGCGCATCCTGCTCGCGCACGGTGTGGCACAAAAAGCCGCCGACTATGCCTATCATGAGCGCGCCCTGCGCGAGGCGGTCACCGCCATGGGTTGCGAAGTCACCTCCAACATGACCAGCCTGGTGGTGCTGAATCTACCCGCGCGGCTGGCGGGGTTGGAAAAAGCGCTGGTCGGCGCCTGCCGCGCAGAAGGCTTCGGCATCTGGCCGACCCTGTCCGAGCCGGTGCAGGTACGAATCGGCATTCTCAATCAGCTCACGCAAACGGCGGTCACCGAGATCGTGAGCCGCTTCGCCGACGCGATGCTGCAGATGGGCGCGGCGTTCGACAAACCGGCCGTGCTCGACGCGCTGGGGCAGTACTACGCTCTGCCCGAAACGCCGCAGGCGGCGGTCGCCTGAGCATCGAAGGGCGTGGTCGGGGCAACCCCGCCACGCCGACTGCCGGGTTGAAGCGGGCGCACGCAGGTCGCGCCCGTATTAACCGTGTGCGAAACCCTTTACGATGCGTATCGGCCATCATCAAAAGCACACGGAGAAGAACATGCCAGCCACCGACAGCCACTATGCGGAGTTCTCCAATCCCGCCAAATCCTACGTAGCGCTCCTGAACGACGAGGTGGTCGCCGAATCGTCGAGCGTGGTGCTGCTCAGCGAACACCATGTCGGCAAGGCGCTCGAGCCGGTCGTGTATTTTCCGCCGCAAAGTGTGAACCACAGCCAGCTGCACAAGACGGAACGCACCACCTACTGCCCGATCAAGGGCACCGCCTCGTACTGGTCATTCCGTGATCTCGAGAACGCACTGTGGGCCTACGAGGACCCGGACCCGCACAGCCTTCCGATCCGAGGCCACTTCGGGTTCGATAAACGCCTCGGCTTCGTGGTGCGGCAGAAGTAGGTGACGCTCATCGGCTGCGCGCCACTCAACCGCCGCGGTCGCAGGGGTGATTGATACCGTCCGCCACCGGCACTTCGCCGAACGCGTAGGGGTCGACGCCCTCGAGGCAGGCTACGTTGAAGCTGAACTGGCGTGGATTCGAGCGCCGCTGATGATGCGTGTAGATGCCGCAGATCGAGCAGAAGTAGTGCCTGGCCGTCCTGGTGTTGAACTGATAGAGCGACAGCTTGTCCTCACCGCAGGTTATCTTCAGGTCGGCCAGCTCGACTGAGGCGACGACGGCGCCGCGTTTCGCGCACAGCGAACAGCTGCAGCGGTGCGGATTCCGCAACCCGCCGCGCAGAGTGACCTCGAATTGCACCACACCGCAGTGGCATGATGCCTTGTGCACCGGCTGGATATCCACGGCTTACCCGGAGTTACCGGCACCACGCACCGAGACTACCCCTGCTCCTGACGTGCGGGTATCACGCCCCCCGGATCGGCGCCGAGCTGCACGATTACCGACCCCGCGCCGTCTATGCTTTGCAGCAGGCGCAGTTTGTAGAGCTGAGGATTGTTCTCGAGCTGCCTGGCGGTGTTCGCCAGCTTGCGCAGTGCCGCCGATTCCCCGCGGGCCCGCTCGAGGCTGGCGAGACCCTGCTGGCGGGCACGCACCACCTGCGAGAACGCTTCCTTCAAGGCGCCCGGGAACATGATGTCTTTGATCGTCACTGCCGCTACTTCCAGTCCCAGGGTTGCAGCAAGCGTTTTGACTTCGCTGTCCAGCGCTTCGTCGAGACGCGCGCGATTTTCCAGAAGCTTCTCGATAGGCGTTTCGCCGACCAGCTTGCGCAGCACAGTCTGCGCGTGCGCGTAGAGCGCTTGCAGGTAGTCCTCGAACGCCAGCTGAGCGACCTTCGGGTCGTCAATGCGAAAGCGCACGAGCAGGCTGATTTTCAGGGGCACGCTGTCCGACGAGAGCACCTCCTGGCCGGGGATCGTAAGCACGCGCGGGCGGGCATCGAGCACATCGACGCGTGAGCTGAGCTTCCAGAGCCAGTAGATCCCGGGTTCGAGCAGCTTGACGAAGCGGCCGTCTCTGAACAGCAGCGCGTGCTGGTACTGGTACACGGTGGTCCTGCGCAGGGTCAGCCAGGCGGCCGCGCCGAGCGCGAGGATGACAAGGAGAAGCAGACCAAAGTTCCACATGAGGCACCCGTTGCTGGTTGAAACCGGATCTCGCGGAGGCACAACGCCCGAGCGGGGGCTCGAGACCCGCAGAGCACGAGCCTTGCTGCTTCTCCGCAGCCCCCGTGAGACCGGCGTATTTTGGGAGTCGAACCCGCGGTTTCCACCGTAGGAGGCAATGCGCGGCACGGGCCTCGAGAGTCTTCGGCCCGCCGCTGCCGAATCCCAGGCCGATCATATCAAATCGCGCGCAGTGCAGCGGACAGGGACGTGGGCTAGTCCACAGCGCAGTGAAAGAAATCGACCAGCCCGGTCTCCAGGGAATACTCGGCACCGACGATCCGCAGCGCGCCGGTCTCGATCAATCGCTCCAGGATGTCAGAACCGTGGCGGAGCTGGTTGACCGAAGCGCGGACGTTGGATCTCACCGCTTCGTGCATGAGCGCGCCGGGTTCGTGCTTGAGCTCCGTCGCCAGCAATCCCTGCACCGCGGGCCCGATCCGACCGACGATGGAGCGCAGGTTCTTCGACTGGCTCTGCGTTTCGCGCTGCAGTTCTTCGAGCGTGGTTTCGACGGCGCCGCAATGCGTATGACCGAGCACCACGACCAGGCTAATACCGAATTGTGCCGCGGCAAACTCGACGCTGCCGATCTGCGATGAGGCGACGATGTTACCGGCCACGCGGATGACGAACAGCTCGCCCGGCCCCTGGTCGAAAATCAGCTCCACCGGAACGCGCGAGTCCGAGCAGCCGAGAATGATGGCCATCGGCTGCTGTCCCTCCAGCAGCGCATCGCGCCTGTGAACCAGGCGCATGTCGAGCTGGGCCTCGCTCGACGCGAAGCGCCGATTGCCGTCTTTCAACCGCTCGAGCGCTTCGCTGGCCGAGGTCATCGACGCAGACCGGTACGGGGTTGCGGCGGCGGGAGGCTCATTGCCCGTTCCGGCCCTCGAAAGCGAGTTTCAGCCCCAGACCGATCAGCACGCCGCCGGAGGTTCGATTGAGCCACACCTGCACGGCGGGGCGCGCGCGCAGCCATCCCGACAGCACGCCCGCCAGGTAACCGACCGGACCTTTAACCAGGAACGTGAGGAGCGCGAACGCCACCCCCAGGGCAAGCAGTGTGCCGGTCGCATGGGCCGATCCGGCGGACACGAACTGAGGCAGAAAGGCGAAGTAGAAAACCGCGATCTTCGGGTTGCTCAGATTGGACAGCGCGCCCTGGGCGAACAGCTTGCGCAGGGAGCCCGGTTGCACCGGTCCGCGGAACTCGACAGGCGGCGCCCGCAACGCCCGGATGCCCAGGTAGATCAGATAGATCGCCCCGAGTGTTTTCAACACCTCGAACAGCAGTGCGGAGGTCTGCAGCACCGCGCCCAGCCCGAGCGCCGCGAGCAGCGTGTGGCCGATCAGGCCGGTGCTCACGCCCGCCGCCGTGACAACGCCGGCACTTGAACCGAGCGCAATCGAACGCGACATGACCAGCACCATGTCCTGACCGGGCGCCGCAATGACCACCAGCGAGGTGATCAGGAACAAAGCCAGCGATGCATCAGGCACGATGCGCTTCCCTCAATGGCGGCATTACAACGCATTCTGCGACGCGGTTATACGTCATAAACCGGCCGCCAGATCCTGCGTAAGCATGGCTGACGGCACTTCCCTGCACCCGTCGGGCATCTGCCCGCACCACAGCGGCGAGAAATCGCCGGAGCCGTGGCTTTCCGCGCTCGCGCGCAACGGCGCTAGCGCCGCCGATGCGAGCGGAAACGCCGGCGCCACCGGGCTCATCGGGCCGAGCTCCCGCATCACACGGTTGACGATGCCGCGGGCGGGACGTCCGGAGAACAGGTTGGTGAGCGCCGTGTAGCGTGCCGCTTCGCTCTTCAAGGCCGCCCGGTGCGCGTCACTGATCATCGTTTCGGGGCACAGCAGATAGGCGGTTCCGATCTGCACACCGGCGGCGCCAAGCGCCATTGCGGCGGCAACGCCACTGGCGTCGGCGATGCCTCCGGCGGCAATCACAGGCACTTTCACCGCCCGCACCAGCTGCGGCAGCAGGGCAAAGGTGCCGATCTGCGTGGTCACATCGTCGGTCAGGAACATTCCGCGGTGCCCACCCGCCTCGAGCCCCTGGGCGATGATGGCATCCACGCCGCGCTCTTCGAGCCAGCGTGCTTCCTCGACCGTGGTCGCCGAAGAGAGCACGCGCGCGCCCCAGGCTTTGACGCGCGCCAGCAGGGCGGGGGTCGGCAAGCCAAAATGAAAGCTCACGATCTCCGGCCGGAACGCTGCCAGCACCTCGGCCACCTCGTCGCTGAACGGCGCGCGTACCGGCGCCTGGGGAATGGCGTCCAGGTCGAGGCCGAACTCCTCGAAGTACGGTGCCAGGGCGCTTCGCCAGGCGGCTTCGCGCGCGCCGTCCGGGGTGGGCGGCACATGGCAGAATGCGTTCACATTGACCGGCTTGTCGGTCTGCGCCCTGACCGCCGTCATTTGCTCGTGCACGCCGTCAGTGGTGAGCATCGCACAGGGCAGCGAGCCCAGCGCGCCGGCGTTGGATACCGCTATTGCGAGCTTGCTGTCCTGCGCGCCCGCCATGGGCGCCTGGATTATCGGGAGTTCGGTACCCAGAATCTTCAGCAGGGCCATGCGTCTGTGCCTCGATTCACAGTGCGGTAGCTCGCCTGAGCGGGCCCGCCAGGCCCCCACGCACGATATGGGCTTTCTTGAGTGGGCGACACGCCGGTCAGCCGAAAACGGCAACCGTCCGGCTTTGCTCGACCGCCAGCAGCAGCCCCCCTTGGGCAGCCAGCACCGGAAGCGCGAGCAGCGGGGTCATTTTCAATTGCCTGGCGTGCGTCCATGAGGCGATCGGCGGCAGGAAGAACCGCAGCAGCTCGATGATCAGGAACGCCGCGGCCAGTCCGCCCAGGCAGAAAATGAACAGGCTCGGCGGGGAATCCCAGTCCTCCGGGCGCACGTACCCGCCCAGAAAATAAGATTGATTCATCAGCAGCACGAGCAACGCGCCGACGATCCATTTTCGGTGCTCGGGTGAGATCGAGTAATCAGTCATCGTAACCTCCGGGCCGGCCGCCTGCGTACACGCCGGTTACAGACGCGATACTACACTTGACTGAAAGCCGAGTGGTACTTGGCCACGCCGCTTTTGCCCTCGAGTGCCCCGGCCACAAGCTCGATCGTCATGAACGCATCGTCCGGGGCATCGTACTCACAGCGCAGGTCGAAGCGGGATGCCGGCTGGAACCCGAAACGGGGGTAGAACGCGGGGTGGCCCAGCACGACGACGGCATCGAACCCGAGGGCCCTGCAGCGGTCCAGCCCGGCGTGAACCAGCGCCGAGCCGATGCCGCGGCGCTGGCAGCGCGGGCTTACCGCCATGGGGCCGAGCGCCATGAGACGGCATTGCTCAGGGCCGGTAAGCGCCGCCGGCGAGAACATGATGTGCCCCACGATCGAGCCGTCCACCTCGGCGACCAGCGATACGACGGGCCGCGCCTGCCGGCGTAACAGATCGACCAGCGCCGCTTCGGCAGACGTTTCGAAAGCGGCCGCGTTCACGGCGTAAACGGCGCTCGCGTCATCTTCCCGCTCCTCGCGAATCTGCATGCGGTTCATGGCCGGGGAGATGCAGCCGGTTGTTTGCAATGCAGCCGTGCGCCCGCGGTGAGAAACCTTTTCACTGCCGGCGGCACTCGAAGTAGCTGGACAGCAGCATCTCCCATTCCCCGATGAAGGCCGTATAGGCGGCACGATCGAATCCGGCGACGAACCGCTCTCCCGCCGGTGAGAGTGCGGTGTACGTGTAGGTGACCTCGACCTGCGTCCGCTGGGGTGCAAGCGCCGTGCAGCACACCTTCACGATGCCGACTTTCTGCTCCGGCTCTACCTTGATGAACTCCACCAGGCCGTCGTCGGGTTCATGCCGCTTGACGATCCAGACGGCATCCGCCGCACCGTGATTGTGGCTGGTGGTCTTGAACACATAGTCCTCGCAAAGGTCGGTGGTACCCATGACGTTCTCATAATCCCAGCCCGGCACCCAGTGCTTTTCGCCTTCCGGGCTGAACAGGGGGAACACCTCGTCGATTGGAGCCGCCGTTTCGAACCTGTGTGTATGGCTGACTGATTTCACGATCGGCGCGTGCCGCCATAAGGCTGCGGGCTTTACCGGGTTCGCTGCGGTGGCCGCCCACCACGCGCGTCTTCGCCGCACACGCTGCAGGCGTCGCAGCGCATATCCCAGTGGGCTGGGTCGTCATGCCGTTTGCTGGCCATCAACCAGATCCACCTTGCCCCGCAGCCGGGACAGCGCACGGAACGACAGAGATAGATGCATGCGCCCGCCACGAGCAGAATCGACAGCGCGCCAACGGCCCAGAACCGCGCGGAGGAGAGGTCACCCATTATCAGGGCGGCGCCCATGAACAACGCGGTGCCCGCCATCGAAACCGCCGTGGCCCATTTCAGCTTACGCAGTTGACGGGTGCGTTCAAGCAGTGCCTTGCCGGGCGCGTTCATTCGATAGGTTCCTCCCGCGAGGTGCGTGCTGGAGCAAGCGGGAACCGAGGGTTTCACGCGAGGTAGTTCGCGCGCAGGCTTCGTGCTAGCGCAGCTCCACGTAGACATCCGTTACCGCTCTGCGGGATTCTGCTCCCAGTCGCCGTAAGCTTCCCAGGCGAGTGTCCCCCGGGCCAGCCCCTGCCGCTCGCACCACGCGTTCAGCTGTGCGTGAACATCGGGGAGCTGTTCGTAGGGGCCTATGTGTTTTGAGTGGGCTGCCTTCATTCGCGGTAACTGCACGCACTTCACCGCATCCTCGGAGGCAAAAGGACCGGGGACACCAGCCTGCATCTCCATGCCGGGCGTTTCACCGAAACGGTACACGGCGACGTTGCCTCCCGACTGAGTCAGCTGCTTCGAACGCAGCCACGCGTAGACGACGTCGAAAAGTTCGACGATCCGGACCGGGATCTCGGGTTGCCGCACCATGGCTTCGGCCACCGCCAGTGTCACCGGCTGCGTCTCTACGATTTCGATACTCATCTGCATCTCGCGCTGCTCCCGGCGTGCAGATCGCCCTTTCTCAATCGGACGGCAGGTCGCGCACGCGGGTTTTCTCCGGATCGTAGAAGGGAAAGCGCACGACAACGGCGGGAATGCGCTTCTGGTGACCGTCGAGCTTGCCGACCTCCACCTGCGTGCCCAGCTCGCTGTACTGCACAGCCATCCTGCAGAGCGCAAGATTCTTCCCCAGGGTGGGAGAACGCACGCTGCTGGTTACCGTCCCGACCTGATTGCGACCGACGTGCACACAATTGCCGTTTGCTGCCTGCTCGTCGCCCGCCAGTTCCAGTCCGACCAGGACCCGTTGCGGGCTCGCCTTGCGTTCGAGCAGCGCATCGCGACCGATGAAATCCTCGTTCTTGCTTTTCAGGGGCACGGTGAACGGGATACCGGCCTCGAACGGATCGGTCTGGTCGTCGAACTCGTAGCCGGCGAAAATCAGCCCGGCTTCCACCCGAAGCATGTCCAGTGCCTCGAGGCCCAGCGGCGTCAAGCCGTGCGGCCGGCCGGCTTCCCAGATCGCATCCCAGACGGCCGGCGCGTCTTTCGGGTGGCAGAAGACCTCGTAACCCAGCTCGCCGGTATAGCCGGTGCGTGAGACGATAATCGGCGTGCCGTGTTCATCACCGATGCGCGCAATGCTGAAACGGAACCATCCCAGCTCCTCGACGCTGGCCTGATCGGGACGGGTCCAGACGATCTGCTTCAGCACATCGCGGCTCTTCGGGCCCTGGACCTGCAGGTTGTGCAACTGGTCGGTAGAGTTCTTTACCCACACCTCCCAGCCACGTTCCCTGGCCTGCTCGCGTAACCACAGACCACTGGTATCGGCGCCGCCCACCCAGCGGAAATTGTTCTCGCCCAGCCTGAACACGGTGCCGTCGTCGATCATCCCGCCGGTGTCGTAGCACATCGCCGTATAGACGACCTGACCGGGCGTGAGGCGGCGGATGTTTCGCGTGACACAGGTCTGCATGAGCAGTTCCGCGTCCGGCCCCAGCACTTCGTACTTGCGCAACGGCGACAGGTCGATCACCGCTACACCCTCCCGGCACGCCCAGTACTCATCCACCTTGCCGTGGTTGGTGTAGCTGTTGGCCAGCCAGTAACCGCTGTATTCGGTGAAATTGCGGGTCAGCCTGGAGGTGCGGGAATGAAAACCGGTTTCTTTAGTCAGCTCGGGTTCAGCATCTGTCGTCATTCTGTATGCCACCGCCTTCTTGAAGGTGTTGTCGGCCGGGTAGACCCGCAGATGTATGTCGGTCGGGTTCCAGCCGTTGGCCGGGTCGATGTCACACGGACACGCCGAGGAAACACACACCATGTCCTGCAGCGCGCGAACCAGCACATAGTCGCCCGGTCTCGACCAGGGCTCGTCGAAGTACATCTGGTTGGCATCGTCGACCCCGGTGTTGAAGAAGAAATTGATCGCCATCCAGCCGGGACGCGGTCCGACGCCGTACGCCTCGAGCGCCCGGTTGAAGTTGTCCGAACAGTTGACATGACCCGGGTAACCCATCTCTTCGTAGTACTTCGCGGTGCACGCGGTGCCGAAGCTGTCATGGCGTCCGCAGGTATCGCGAATCACCTCGAGCATCGGCTGCATGTCCTGATCGTAGAATTTTGCATACAGGCCGGGCGCCGGGTAGGCGGCGCCGACGATATGCCGCGTCGTGGTGGCGTCGAGGCAGCGTTCGATGCCCCGGTCGAGTTGCGCACTGCTGAAACATTGAAAGTCGGAGCACTCGCGGCCCTCGACGTCGATGATCTGGATGAACTCACCCGCCTTGACTTCGTAAGCGCGTGCCGTGCGGCGATCCACACGCAGGTCGAGACGGGGATCGGCCAGCGGCGCGGGCAGGGCGGCTTCACGCGCTTCGGTCGGCTGCGCGCGGTGCACGTAGGCGGTCAGATCGGTGGGCGGCGTCTGTGCATCGACCGGCATGTCGTCACCCGGCGCGCCGACGATGCAGATCAGGTCCTCTTCGGCGGCCAACTGCGCGCTGGTGCCGGGCGGTGTATCGCCTTCGAGCACGCGCATGGCATCGCATTCACCGAGCTTGATGTTTTTGAGTTTCAGCGCGGCCAGTACGCTGCGCGCGTCTTCGCGATCCTCGCTCAGAATGCGCTGAATGCCGGCAGGTTCAGCGCGCTTGAAATCGCCGGTCAGCGTGATCGGTCGCCCCGTTTGCAGCGCTACACTGACGATCTCTGCCGCCTGCCGTCCCTGCGGATCGACGATTTCCAGCCGGTCGCCAGCGAAGAGGTGGAACACGGTCACGCCGTTGCCGCGTACCACATAGCGTTCCAACCCGGGTGGCAACAGCACCAGCCCGGGCTCCAGCACGCGCGGTTGCACGTTCAAGGCGGCGCTCACAGCAGCTCCTCCGTGGCGCCGAGCAGATGGTCTTTGGCAGTCTTGAGATGCCGCACGATATGCTCCACGGCGGCGTTGCTGTCACGCGCCGCAATCGCATCGAACAGTTTACGATGCTGACGGTTGTACTCACTGATGCGCGCCGCGTCGAGTATTTTATCCTTCATCTTGCTCCACTGGCTGTGGCCACGCACTTCGTTGAGCTGACTGTACAGGCACTTCATGAGCGGATTGCGCGTACAGTCGGCCAGTGCCAGATGGAAGGCCTCGTCGGCGTCAGTGAAGGTTTCCGGATCCCGCGCGGCGCACACTCGCTGCAATGCGTGATCCAGGTTCTCGATGTCGTGGCCGTTGGCGTTGACGGTGGCCAGACGCACCATCTGCGGTTCGATCCCGAAGCGCACGTCGATCAGCTCGATCGGACTGGTTGCCTTGGCAATATCGCCTTCGAGTTCGCCTGCCCGGTAGCGCACGAAGGTGCCGCTCCCGACTTTGCGCACCACCATGTTGGTGTCTTCCAGGCGGCGCAGCGCTTCGCGAACGGTACCCCGCGAGGCGCCGAAGTGGTCGGCGAGCTGTCGCTCGGGCGGCAGGCGGTCCTGATCCGCGTACACGCCCTGCTCGATCGCCGCGCGCAGATCTGCCGCAATCCGGGCGGCGCTTGCGGTGGGCATCGGCGGTCGTTCCGTTGCGTTCTCGGGGTCGTGATCAAACATCGGTAAAAGCTCCTGCAAGTGCTTGCGCAAACGTCGACAGGAATTGGGCTTAATTGGAACATATACGGGTTGGCAAATCCACTTGTCGAAGGCCCCCCAAAAGCTCGCCTTTCGATACCTTGCACGAAAACGTTTCTAATAAATATCATATATTAATCAGCAATTTAAGTTGAATTTACGGATATGGATCTGCGTCGGAATCGGGTTGACGCGAAACGGGATTTGGTCTAGATTTGGTCCGATCGACACTAAACCAATTTTCCTGCGCGGAAACCCGGCCGGGCGACCTGTCGACGGCAGCCGACGCTGCTCAACGAACGCCGCAGGGATCAATTCGACAAGCGAGTGGTGAGCGACAACCGATGGCATTTCCGAGCAGCACGAAATTTTTGATCGTCGGCGCAGGCGTTCACGGCTTGAGCACGGCCTGGCATCTGGCCCGTCAGTTGAAGGCCTCCGGTAAAGGCAGTGGTGAAGACGTGCTGGTCGTCGACAAGACCGCCATCGCTGCCGGCGCCTCCGGCATTGCCTGCGGTGTTGTGCGCAATAACTACTTTCAGCCGGCGATGCGCGAGCTCATGGCGCACAGCGTGTCGGTCTGGGAAAGCGACGCGCAGGCGTTCAGCTACCATCCTGTCGGCTACATGCAGATAAGCCCGGAGAGCATGCATGCCGACGTGGCCACC
>JAHELT010000109.1 GCA_024644045.1 Chromatiales bacterium
CAGCACCGCCTGAACATCGGCAAGGCCGAATGCCGTGCGCAGGCAGTTGATGCGCACGATGCGCTCGACGCCGTCGTCGGCCTGCGGTTCGCCGAGCAGCGTCATCGCGTTGCGGCGGGCCTTGTCTTTGTGCTTCGGCGCGATCCCGTCTTCCAGCTCCAGGCACACGATGTCGGCACCCGACGCCAGCGCCTTCGGGAACATCCCGGGGTCGAGGCCCGGCGAGAAAATGAAGCTGCGCCGCGGTGACACCGTGCGCTCGGCGTTCGTCTGCATCTTGACCCCTTGCTGTGAGAACGGACTCGAAAGCGTCGCCGCAAGTGCGGGACGCCGGAACTCCACCGAACGGCGCCCCGGCCTACGCTGTTCGCGGCCGTATGGCGACGTTATCATCACACTCCAATAGCGGCGCCCGTGTCAATCGAGGCAACGGCGGAGACGGCATGAACTATCAACTGGACCACGAGGATATCCGCAACGGCATCGCGCGACTGTGCGCCCAGTTCACGGGCGAGTACTGGCGCCGCTGCGACCGGGACAGGGCCTACCCGACGGAGTTCGTCGCCGCGCTCACTGAAGGCGGTTTTCTGGGCGCGTTGATTCCCGAACAGTACGGCGGCTCCGGTCTGCCGATGTCGGCCGCCGCCGCGATTCTCGAGGAGATTCACCGCTCCGGCGGTAATGCCGGCGCCTGTCACGCGCAGATGTACACGATGGGCACCGTGCTGCGGCACGGCTCGGAGGCGCAGAAGCAGCAATATCTCCCTGGCATTGCCGACGGGAGCCTGCGGCTGCAGGCGTTCGGCGTGACCGAGCCGAGCAGCGGCACGGACACCACGGCGCTGCGGACCGCGGCACGCCGGGATGGCGATCGTTACATCGTCAACGGGCAGAAGCTGTGGACTTCGAGAGCCGAGCATTCGGACCTGATGCTGCTGCTTTGCCGCACCACCCCGCGCGAGCAGGTGAACAAGAAAACCGACGGGCTGTCGGTGCTGCTGGTCGACATGCGCGAGGCACGCGGCAGCACGCTGACCGTGCGGCCGATACGCACCATGATGAACCATGCGACCACCGAGGTGTTCTTCGACGACATGCCGGTGCCCGCGGCTAACCTGATCGGCGAGGAAGGCAACGGCTTCCGCTACATTCTCTCCGGCATGAACGCCGAGCGCATTCTGATCGCCGCCGAGTGCGTCGGCGATGCCAAGTGGTTCATCGGGAAGGCTGCGGGCTACGCCAGGGAACGGCAGGTGTTCGGGCGCGCGATCGGCCAGAACCAGGGGGTTCAGTTTCCGATCGCCAGGGCTTATGCGGACATGCGTGCCGCTGAGCTGATGCTGCGCGAAGCGATACGGCTTTACGAGCAGGGGGAGAATCCCGGGGAGGAAGCCAACCTCGCAAAAATGCTGGCCGCCGACGCTGCCTGGGCGGCTGGTGAGGCCTGCCTGCAGACACACGGCGGGTTCGGCTTCGCGGAGGAGTACGACGTGGAACGCAAGTACCGCGAAACGCGCCTTTACCAGGTGGCACCGATCTCCACCAACCTGATCCTGAGCTATGTGGCGGAACACGTGCTCGGGCTGCCGCGCTCCTACTGAGGCCCGGACCGCCCGTCGCTAGCCCTCATGTTGCATGAAGGATAACTCCGGGCATCCCTGCGCCTTGCGCCCTGCGGGCCAGCGACTCGCTGTTCAAATCGCTTCTCAGGGAGAATCTGGCTAAGTAGAGATTGGACGATCGCGTGCAGAGAATTAGTCGGACTCTTGCTCAAGGGGGATCGCGCGCCACTATCGAAGTCGGATGGCGACGCCAGATTTTTCCTGAAAGTGAACAGGGACAAACTGTAGCTTGGCAATAACGCACAAGTACCGGCGTGAAGTTTGATTTGACTGTGAAACGCAGGGGACTCGTGACCGCTTTCGTGCAACATGCGGGCTAGGGCTGCACCACCGGGCGCCCAAGCAGCATGTCGACGAAGCGGCCGCGCTCGTCCTCACTCATCGATCGATCGGTCACGAAGCGCGTCCCTGGCACGGCACCGGTCGCAACCGGCTCAATGCCCCACAGCGGCCGCAGCCGGGTAGGCAGCATCGCAAAGCGGGCGTCGCCGATCATCCCGGGACGGGTCGGATGGCGCACCAGCAGACCGTCGGCGAAGCGCGTGAAGCGCTCGATATCGCCCAGCTTGAAACCTGCGTCCGGTGGAAGCGAACCGGGTTGCAGCAAAGGCCGGCTTTCCCCGGGGTAAACGCGCTCGCCGCCCGTCAATCCGCAGCGCACGCCGTCGGCGAAGAGCTGGCCATCGGCAACGTAGAGTGAGCGCCACAACACCAGATTACCGAGCGTGGGTTTGACCAGCAGGCGTTCGATGCTGTGTCCGCGTTCCGCGGCCAGTGCGCGGGCGATGTGTTCTGCGCGATGATGCTGCCACACGCCCAGCCCCAGGTAGGCGCCGGCGAGGAGCAGGCTGATGCGCGCTGCCGAGTTGCGCCTGGTAGCCACACCGATACCGACCCCGAGCAGCAGAATGAGTGAGAAAACGGGGTCGAAAATGGCGATGATGCGCCAGGCGACGGGCTCGTCAAGGAACGGCCAGAAAAGGTACGTGCCGTAGCTGGTGCACGCATCGAGCGCACCTGCGAGCGCACAGCCGAGAAACGCGTAGAGGTAGAGTCGCGAAACGGTAAGCCGCCGGCGCACGAACGGCCAGAGCACGAGCGACGCCAGCGCCGCGCCGACTGGCACGAAAACGAGCGCATGCGTGAAGTGCCGGTGGAAGTCCAGAAACAGCAGCGGATCGGCATCGCTGCGGACCAGCGCGTCGGCGTCGGGAAGCAAGCCGGCGGCGAAGCCGACCACGGTTGCGAGGCGCAGGTCCCTGCCGGCGGCGGTCTGCGCCAGACCGGCGCCTAACAGCCCCTGGGTGACGATGTCCATCGGCGGATTCTACGACGCAAACCCCCACCCCTGACGATTTTTCATCAGTTTGGGGACAGTCCCCAAACTGTCGGGATTTCGTCAACGCGAGAGGAGCGCAGGTCGGTTACGGCGGCGCGGTGCAAACCTGTTCGTAGGCGTAACGTTGTTTGAGCAGGCCGTTGTACTCGAAGATGTCGAGCGTCGCCGCATAGGCCTCCTGCGTGATCTCGACGTGCGGCGTCCAGCAGCCGAGTTGCTGGTACGCGGCAATACATCGGGTCAGCACGTCAGCCCCGATGTCCGGAAAGTAAGTCTGCTCCCGGTCTGCAATCTCGGCCGCCGGCGTCTCGTTGATGTATTGCCGGGTGCGCCGGTAGGCGCGCATGAATGCCCGGGCCATGTCCGTTTCCAGCCACGCCGGCTTGGCCGCCAGGCTCGAAAACCCACAGCGTCCAATCACCGGCCCGATCTGCGCGACGACGTGGCCGACGCCGTCCGCTTCGAGCTGTTGCGGAAACGGCCCCTGCTGCTGCACGTAGTGCCCCTGCCCCTCGCGAAACGCGCGGTCGATCTGCGCCGCCCCGCCGGGATGAATCGCGTTGATCCGGTTGAAGTCGATGCCGGCCCGGTGACAGGCGTACTTGAACATCGCAAGCGGCTGCCCGCCGCCGAACAGCACCGCATCGGCGTGCTCAAGCTTGCGCCACTGGAAGTCCGGATCCGGTTGGCGAGCGGTCAGGAAAAAGCCGTCCATCTCGTTGATCTGCGCGAAGTGAACGGCACCGGGTGCCTCACCCCGTTCGAGCGAGGCGAAACCCTGGCTGAGCGCCGACTGCACAACGTGCGCGGAACCGTCCTCGAGCGCATCCAGGGCCGACGCGCCGGGCGCTGCAACGGACCATTCCGACTCCAGTCCCTCCTCGCGCAGAAACCCTGCCGCCATGGCCGCGATCAGGGGCGTGTAAAACGCAGAGAACAGCGTGAACTGAATCTTGATACGGTCCATCGACGCCTCCGGGCGCGGCATGCAGGTCTTTCGTCGTCGGTCTTTCGCGCGGCATCGTGTCACAGCGTTCTGCGCACATCAAACCCGGTGCAGCCTTTTTCTGGGCGCGGACGCCGCGGCGCGCTCCGTTGATTTGCGTCTGCAGACCCCCTTGGGCAAACTGCCAGGCGCACAGGAACCCGCTCTGCACCGGTATGCACGATATCAACCACCGGGTGAACTTCAGGGCGCAACGACAATACCGATTACCGAGGGAGACACCGCGACGTGGGCATCGAAGTAGGTGGACCGCTGGGCTTGATACTGCTCGTTCTGGACGTATGGGCGATTGTCAAGACCGTGAACAGCAGGGCAAGCACCGGAGCCAAGGTGCTCTGGGTCGTGCTTATCCTGCTGTTGCCGTTGCTCGGTTTTCTGCTGTGGCTGTTTCTGGGTCCACGCGGAACCTGATCCAGCGTCGAGACCCGCCAGGAAGCGCGCCGATGCACGTCGTGAGAGACAACGCTGCGAGGGCCTGAATGCCCGACGTCGCGCGCGTACCGCGCCTACACGCTGAAGAACGCAGGTGTCAATGCGGTACGACCAGTGCAGAGAATCGCACCGGCAGTATCTCCTGTGTATGCAGCTGACCCGCCTTGTTCTTCTCCACCAGCAACAGCCGTTGAGCATCCTCGAGGCCAGCAGGAACCACCATTCGGCCGCCGGGCTTGAGCTGATTGAGCAGCGACGTCGGAATCAGCTCGGGAGCGGCTGCCAACAGTATCTTGTCAAACGGCGCGTGCTCCGGCCAGCCGCGTGAGCCGTCGCCGGTCTTCAGCGCAATGCCGGCGTAACCGTGTTCGTCAAGGCGCCGTTGCGCGCTACGCGCCAGCTCTTCGATGATCTCCACGCTGTAGACGGCATCGGCCAGCTCGGCGAGGATCGCCGCCTGGTAGCCGAGTCCGGTACCCACCTCCAGCACCCGGTCCTGTGGCTGCAGTTCGAGAAGGTCCGTCATCAGCGCAACGATGAACGGCTGTGAGATGGTCTTGCCCGAACCGATCGGCAAGGGCGTGTCCAGGTAAGCGAACAGCCGCAGCTCCGCGGGGACGAACGCGTCACGCGGCACCTTGGCCATGGCCGCGAGCACCGCTTCGCTCAATGTCGCCCTGCCCGTCTCACCCGCCACATGGGTCGAGTGCAGTCTGATCTGCTCGATCATCTCCCGGCGCAGCGCGCCTACCCGCGACTCGTCAAACTCGGGCATCAGCGCCGCCACCTCCCCCCCGGCGCGCGGCACAAGCGGCGCCGCGCCACTCCGCTCCGCACCCGGCGGAGTATCTCACCCGGATTCTGCATGGCGTTGTACTTCCTCGGTCAGGCGCACGAGTTCCTCGTCCAGCGCGTTGTCCGCCAGAGCCTCGCCGCCCCGGCGGTACCAGTAGGCCGCATTATCGAGATCGCCTTCCACTCTGTGCAGGTAGCCGTGGATCAGGCATGCGAGCCGGTCCGACCACGGCTGCACGAGCTCGTGCGCGTCCTCCCAGCGGCCCTCGCCGGCGAGCTGGATTGCCCGGGCATGTTCACACGCCATACTGCGCTCCCCTACGGGTGGTCATCGATGTTACAACGCCGTCTGTGATGAAGCGAGACAGCCCGCCGCACCATCGCTGCGGTACAATCGATTCGCCCGACGTGCCACCCGGCGCGTTCCATGATGAGGCGTGTAATGTCGGTTGCCAGACCCCTGCCGGCCACCCTGGCTCTGCTGCTGTTCGCATCGGCATGCGCGACGTCGGCCACGGACACCAGCTCGCCGGACTCGCCGCTTTGGCGGGTGAGCATGTCGGTGTCGGGTGGATTGCGCGGGATCGTGCAATCCTTCGAGGTTACCGACAGCGGGTGGTTCTCGGCAGTGGACCGCAGGCAGCGAATCACGCGCACCGGCCGGCTCTCCGAGACCAAGCGCGAACGTGTCGCGACACTGCTCGCCGAACTGGACACGGATCGGGCATCGGCTCGCAGCGGCGTAATCAGCCGCTGCGCAGACTGCGTGCACTATGACCTGCAGCTGGCCGTGGCGGACGCACGAACCGTCGTGCGTCTCGACTCGCTCAACGTCGCCCAGTCGTCTTACGCGGCGCTCGTAAAAGTGCTCGTTTCGGAGATGCGCGAAGCGTTACAATGACGTTCGGCTCGCAGCGGCTTGCGCGGGCCGGCGCCGAATGGCGCAGGGAGCGATAAAAATCACAGTACGGACTCTCACCTGTCGGTTTGCGGGCTGTGTTTTGATGGCGGCCGCTGCTGCGATCCACACCGCCAGCGCGACCGATACCCAAGCGACCGGCCCGACCGACCGTCTGGCGCAGCAGGGTGCGCGTATCGGCTATCACGCACAGACGGGCAGGGTCCGCTACATCGGCATCGACGCCAATACGCCTGTTCAATCACTGGACGCGCAGCGCGTACGCAGTACGCCCACGGATCATGCCGCCATTCACGTGCAACGCTACGGCACGCTGTTCGGTGTTACTGATCCCGCTACCCAGCTCTCGCTTGGCCGTGTCGATAACGCGCGCGACGGCCGCAGCGTGGCGCGCTACCGGCAGCGTCATCAGTCTCTACCCGTCATCGGCGGGGAGCTGCTCGTCAACATGAACGCGGCCGGCGAGCTGCTGTCGATGCACGGGGAACTGTCTCCGGCGCTGCGGCTTTCGACAAACCCGGCGGTCACCGCGGCGCAGGCACAGGCGATCGCGCTCTCAGCTACCGCCGTCTGGCACGGTATGCAGACGAGCGATCTGCAGGCGTCCGCCGCGACTCTGTCCATTTACGATCCGCAGCTGCTCCACTGGCGGGCATGGCCCGCGCGTCTGGTATGGCATCTGGAAGTGGGCGCTCGCGGGCTGCAGCCGGTGCGCGAACTCGTGCTGGTGGACGCGCTCAGCGGCGTGATCAGCCTGCACTTCAATCAGATCCACACGGTGAGGAACCGGCTGACCTACGACGCCAATGCGACCGCGACCCTTCCAGGTACGCTGGTGTGCGACGAAAGCCAGCCGGATTGCACCAGCGGTGGAAATCCCGATGCGGACGATGCACACCGGTACGCGGGCGACACCTATGACTTCTATCAGAGCCGCCACGCCAGAGACAGCATCGACGGCAACGGCATGGCGCTGGTTTCGACTGTCAACTTCAACGAGATTCTGATCTGCCCGAATGCCTTCTGGACCGGTGCGCAGATGGTTTACTGCGCGGGCTTCGCACGCGCGGATGACGTGGTCGCGCACGAGCTTACCCATGGCATGACGCAGGCCACCTCCAACCTGCTCTACTACTACCAGTCGGGCGCGATCAACGAATCACTGTCCGACGTCTGGGGCGAGTTCGTCGATCTCACCAACAGCAGCGGCAGCGACGGTGCCGCCGAACGCTGGCAGCTGGGTGAGGATCTGCCGGTGTTCGGGGCGATTCGCAACATGCGCAATCCCGAGATGGCGCCGTTTCTCGACCCCGACCGGATCTCGAGCCCCAACTACTACACCGGGCCGGACGACAACGGCGGCGTGCACATCAACAGCGGCGTGAACAACAAGGCCGCCTACCTGATGACCGACGGCGACACATTCAATGGCTTTACCGTCACCGGGATCGGTATCGATCGCGTTGCGGCAGTCTACTACGAGGCGCAGACCAACCTCCTCACGTCGGGCGCAGACTATGCCGACCTGTACGATGCACTCAATCAGGCCTGTCAGAATCTTCTCGGGACCGCCGGCATCGGCGCTACCGACTGCGACCAGGTGCAGGCGGCGACGCAGGCGGTGGAAATGGACGCCGGTAACATCGCCGGCTTCAACCCGGAGGCGCCCTTGTGCGACGGTCAGGTCGATCCGCTGAGTCTGTTCTACGACAACATGGAGAACGGCACGCTCAACTGGGACTTCGCACTGCTGGCGGGCGTCGGGAGCTGGATCAACGACAGCGGTTTCGCCACCTCCGGCACCCGGTCGTTGTGGGATCAGAACCAGGGCGGGCCGTTCGGGCGCATCTCCGATATCGCCGCGGCCTTTAATCAAGACATCGCCCTGCCGGCGGGCGGTCGACCCTTTCTGCATTTCAGGCACGCATTCGCGTTCGAGTTCGCGGGCGCCAGCGCACCTGACGGCGGTTTTCTCGAATACAGCGCCGACGGCGGCACAACCTGGAGCGACGCGGGCGGATTGATTGACGCCGGGCAGGATTACAACGGCACGATCACGACGCTCTCGGACAATCCGAATCCCGGCCGAGCGGCTTTCGTGGCGGAAAGCCGCGGTTACGTATCGACCCGGCTGGAACTGTCGAGCCTCGCCGGGCAGAACGTGCGGTTTCGCTGGCGCTCCAGCAGCAACTTTTTCCTCGCCGGACCGCTGGGCTGGGTGCTCGACGATGTTCGGGTGTACGTCTGCGCCGGGACGCGGCCGGTCGCCGCGGCCGGTGCCGATCAGACCGTCGCGGCCGGTGCGGGGGTCACACTGGACGGCAGTGCGAGCAATGACCCGGACGGCGAAATCAGGACGTATGCCTGGGTGCAGACGGCCGGCCCGGCAGTCACACTCAATGCTGACGATACCGCTATGGCCAGCTTCACTGCTCCGGGGCAGAGCGCAAATCTGACGTTGTCACTGACGGTTACCGACAATGACGGCTTGAGCGATACTGACACCGTCAACGTCACGGTTCTCGGTCCGCCCAACGCGCCGCCGACGGCGGACGCGGGCGCCGACCAGGAGGTCGCGGCGGGAGTGGTGGTAACGCTCGACGGCAGTGCAAGCCGCGACACCGACGACGGGATCGCGACGTACGCCTGGGCACAGATGGACGGCCCCACGGTCATGCTTGACGGTGCCGATACCGCCACGGCCACATTTACGGCGCCGGGCGCCAGCACAAGCCTGACATTCACACTGACGGTTACCGACGGCGACGGTTCGAGTGATACTGACGACGTCATCGTCACGGTCACCGCACCGCCCAACGCGCCGCCGGTAGCCGACGCCGGTGCCGACCGGAGCGTGACCGCGGGTGCTTCGGTCACGCTCGATGGCGGCGGTAGCCACGATCCGGAAGCGGCACCGCTGAGCTACGCGTGGACACAGCTGAGCGGCTCGCAGGTGCAATTCAGCAACGCGAGCCGCGCGACGGTCAGATTCACCGCACCGTCCTCGGCAGGGGTATTGCGTTTCCAGCTCACGGTGACCGATGCGGCCGGCGAATCGGACGCCGACAGTGTGGCGATCACCGTCGAAGCCTCGAGCGGCGGAGGTGGTCCGAGCGACAACAGCGCACTCGGGCCGTGGACACTGCTGTTGCTGGCCGGTGGATTACTGGTTGTCGCAATCAACCGCGCTGCACCTCGGACAGCATTGCGCAAAGCGTGACCGCGGTGATGCAGCTCGATTCGTCGACGGCAGCCGGTGCACGCGGCCTACGCCTAACCCACCGGGTCAAAGGTTGAACACGAGCGCAACGTTCAACGCTGCATCGTTCTCCTCGCGTCCCGGTGCCGGCCGGTTGTCGTAGCGGTCAGTCAACGCGACTCTAAGGTTGGTATTCGAGGTGAGCGTGGCCTCGACGCCGATCTCGAAATTCAACAGGTAGTTGTCCGAGTCATCGACCTGCGGCAGGTACTCCAGCGATTGCCAGACCTTTGCGGTCTCGCTCAACGCCCGTTCGTAACGCTCGGCGAGTCTTAACGCCACCGCATCGTCCTCCACGCCCGCGACCTTCTCCTCGATGTATGCCACACCGAACTCGACGCCGAGCGAGGCCGCCTTGTCCTTGAAGAAGTAGTAGCCCACACCCGGTCCGAAGATGAAGCGCCGATCCAGCTCGGCAATATCGTCATAACTCAACGACGTGTTCAGGTATCCGTACCACTGCGCCGAGAAGAGACGGTTATACTGCGCGCCCAGTTTTCCGTTACGTGTCGTGATGACATCACTCGTTTCACCGTACGCGTAACGTGCGCCAAGCAAGAGTTCGTCGGCCTGCCGCTTTCTTTGTGCAGTCAGATCGACATTGGCCTGTGCCGAATCGCTGTTGCCGTCGGTTGCATTCACGCCGAGCGCAAGGGTCGTTTTCCACGCGTCATCCGCCTCCCCTGCCGATGCGCCGCCCGCTATAACTGCGGCGATTGCCACGCCGGCCAGCTGACGAACTGTCCACTTTGTCATGAGTAACCCCGTTCTTCTTCGGTGAATAAGCGCCCACTGCGGCTCTCTTTGCCTTCGGGCCGCCGTGATCGGCGGGCAGTTTACACAGCTTCGACCAGTCAGGCGCCGATGTTTTTGCAAACTTCCGTAACGCCGGATCCGGCGGCATGAGGCGCGAGTGACATTCAGCCTGGCCGCAGAGCCCTGTTGCTGGCATGCTGCAGGGCAGCAGCACGCCTTCACCGATCTGCGACGGAGTTGTATCGATATGCGCGAACGCATCGAGACAATTCGCCGGAAAAGGCTCGTGTACTGGCACGAGGCGAGGAGCCTGCGCGATCAAAGCCCGGTGTTCCGCATTGCAATGGGCACGTTGATGGTGTTGCTCGTGCCGCTGCTGTTGCTCGAATCGCTGCTCTATCTGGTTGCCGGCCGGGACCTCGGTTTTTTCCCGACCAGAACGTTCGAGGAAATGTCCGCCGCAGCCGAGCTGGTTGATGTACCGCTTGATGCCGATGCGCTGGTTGCGCTGCTCGAACCGCGCAGACGTCCGGCGCTGCATCTGGTGGCATCGACCGAACCGGTAACGTTCTCCAAGCTCGGCGGCACACCGGATGTCACAGCCGATTTCGACTGGCCGCGGTGGAAGGGCGTGCCGCTCGGTTTCGTGGCACTGCTCGACCTCGCACAGCTGCAGGCGAACGCCGTCGAAGCGTCGCTGCAAATAACCGGGCGTGTGTACTTCTTCTACGAGGCCAGGCAGTCGACCTGGGGCTTCGACCCTCGGGACCGCGGTAGCTGGCAGGTTCTGTTCGCTCCGGAGTCGGCCGGGACCGTACCGGCTACACCGCCCCAGGACCTTCCGCGTGACGGCGTATACCCGGAAAAACGCATCGGCGGCGTCAGCGTCACCAGCTACCCGTCCGCAGGGCGCCTCAACCTCAGCCCGAGCGGTCTTTCCAGAGACGACTGGACACTGGTCGAGGAAAAATGCAGATCCGTCTACGGTGAGCTGCCGCATCACCAGGTCGGTGGTATGCCCGATCCGGTGCAGGACGATCAGATGGAACTCGAGTGCCAGCTGGCCTCCAACGGCGTGTACTGCGGTGATTCATCAGCGCGTGAAGACAGCCGCACCGATGCGTTGCGCGACGGAACGCAGGCGTGGCGGCTGCTGCTTCAGGTCGATACCGACGACGACATCGGCATGATGTGGGGTGACTGCGGCATGCTGTACTTCTGGGTTCGCGAGGACGATCTACAACAGCGGAACTTCCAGAACGTCTGGATGATACTGCAGTGCTGCTAGTGTCCGTCGTTCGCGTGCGGTCACGCAGTCCCGACTACAGTTGAACGTGCTACCTGACGAAACCTCGCCACTTCGGGGACACTCCCCAAAAGTGGCGAGGTTTCGTCAGGTGAAACGTTGGCTTCGTTGTCTGATGCTGTCGACGAACTCGCGGAAGACGGCGCCCAGCTTGTCCACGCTATTGCGCTGAACGCAACGACTTCGTTCACGCCGACCGGGTGGAGAACACACGTATCTCTGCGACAATAGCCGGCTCTCCAATTCAGGAATCGCTGACGATGGACAACTTTCTCGAGTGGCTTGGAATCGACTGGCAGGTGGTCTGGTATCATCTGCGGCAGATGGCCATTGCCTACCTGCTGGCCCTGCCGATCGCGTGGGATCGCGAAAAACAGGAACGCACCGCGGGTCTGCGCACGTTCCCGCTGGTCGCGGTGGCCGCCTGCGGCTACACGCTCACCGGCATTCAGATTCTCGATACGACCGATGCCGAGGCCCGCGTCATTCAGGGGCTGATTACCGGCATGGGGTTCATCGGCGGCGGCGCGATATTGAAACGCGACGAGGGCATCGTGCAGGGAACGGCCACCGCAGCGAGCCTGTGGGCGACCGGTGCCATCGGCCTGTCCGTCGCTGTACACCGTCTCGAGATCGCAATCGCCATCAGCCTGCTCACGTTTCTGACGCTGCGGTTTCTGAAGCCGGTAAAGAGCCAGATCGAACAGGACGGCACTTAGCCTGAGCTCAAAGCTTGCCCAGGGTCGAGCCTCATTGGATTGGCTTGTGCTATGTTAGCTGTCGTCTGCGTGTGTGTATCTAACCGGTGAACGATGGATGAGCGGCCACCTGCGCGCGCATGAGAAGCGCACGATGTCAACGTCAACACTGCTCATTGAGCGCCCCGCGTGAGCAATGTTCCGATGCAGACCTGGGACCTGTTAGCGGTGGCCTGGTTCGCTTTGAACTGGCTCGGCTACACGGTGTTCGCGGACTGGAGTTCAAGGCGGCACAGGACCCTGATGGCCGTGACCCACGACTGGCGCAGTCGGTGGCTGCGCAAGCTGCTTGCCCGGGACATGCGCATGGTCGACATCCAGGTTGTCAGCGCGGTTATCCGCAGTGTCGTCTTTTTCGCCTCTACCTCCCTGCTGATTCTTGCCGGGCTGGCCGCGGTGCTCGGCGCGACCGACAGCGTGATAAGGATCGTGACCACGCTGCCCTACACGCGAGAGATCACGCAGGAATGGTGGGAGCTTGTGCTGCTTCTGCTGTTTGCAATCTTCGTTTACGCGTTTTTCAAGTTCACCTGGGCGGTTCGCCAGTTCAATCACCTCGCTTACCTGGTCGGCGCGGCGCCGGAACCCGCGGAGGCCGATACACCCCAGGCACAGGTGTTCGTCGAGATCGCGAGTGCCATGGCGACCATGGCGACCAAGCAGTTCAACCGGGGGTTGCGCGGGTACTATTTCGGCCTGGCGGTGCTGCCCTGGTTCATTCATCCGTTGTTCTTCGCCGTTGCGGCGAGCGGTGTCGTGGGTGTGCTCTACGCCCGTGAGTTCCACTCGGACGCGCTTAAAGTGTTGGCACGCATCGAAGAGCTCTGAGCTGCGGCGTGCCAACAGCGGGCCGGCCGAGGGGCAAGTCCTCGCCGGTCGCACAGCAACAGCGCGAACGCTCCCGGGATTTCACGCGCTGGCCGCACAAAAATCCTCAAGCGGCAAGGTGCGGAGGGTCAGGATAGACGACCGCGGGCGATGCGGCGGCAACCACCACACCGTTGCTCGGACCGCACGTTCCTGCTCACGCCACGACCTGAATCGGATCGAGGCCCGGATCGAGCGCGCGGTGGCGCAGCGGCCGCAGCGAAGGCAGTATGCGGCGTGCGAATCGCAGCGCCGGCCGCAACAGCGCGAACTTCTTACTCAGGACTTCCTCGGGCACGTGGTCTTCGGGGCCGAACGCCACCACCGGTTCACCGTCCCGCACCAGTGCGCGCCCGTCATCGTTCCGCGCCACGCTGTACTCCACGAAAGCCTGTACCTCGTCGTCGATCCCGCGCCGGTAGCCGGCCACCGTGTCGGCCGCGAAGGCCGACGACCAGTGCAGCGTGACGACCTCACTGTTCACCTGCTCGCTGAGCCAGTCGGCGTTGAACGAGGAGATCCCGGTGAGCACACCGTCAACCACAAAGGTTTTGGAATGGTGGCGCTGAGCGCCGGCCGCGGCGAGAAACCGGGCGTTGGGCACACGGGCGAGGATCGACGGCCAGTCGTCCAGGAAAAACGCCTGCGTGAGCGCACTGTCGGAGCTGAGCGGGCTGTTGGTGCCGAAGACGATCTCCACACCCCGCCGGCCAGCCTCGGCCAGTGTGTCGATGGCATCGTCGCTCAGCACCACGTAGGGATTGTGAATGTAGATTGAGCGGGCGGCCGCAGCGATCAACGAACGCAGGGCTCCGCCGATCCGGCGTTCGCCGCCGCTGAACGTCGATACGTTGTCGACGATCTTCACCTCACCGTCGAACCAGCGCGGCTCGAGGCGTGCAGCGCCGCGCAGCTCGACGTTGTCGACCAGCTCTTCGGCGAGCGCTTTCAGGACTTTCAGTTCGCGGTCCAGCGGTCGCCGATCCACGCCGACCCCCGGCAGCGCGTGCAACACGCCCTCGATCACCGCCGCGGCTCGGGACGAACGCCCCGAGTCGTCGCCGCGCACCTGGTTTTTTTCCTCGCTCGACATGGTCGGCGCGCGCAACCACTCGTCCATCATCAGGTACGCACCGAGCAGCACCAGGTCGCGCCGGATCCAGTTGCCGAACCGGTCGGGCTTGATGAACTGCACGAAACTCTCGTCGTACTCGGCATCGAATGCCGCGGTGGCACTGGCTGCGACGACTTCGCTCTCGACGTGGATATCGGTATCGAGAAACACGCGGTCAAGGTCGAGCGGATCGGAAAAGTAGTGCCGGGACATGTTGCGCCCGCCGGTTTCGACCACGTTCCGGTCAGCGATAGCCAGCTTGTCGTGATTGCTCACCAGCAGGCGCTTCAGGCTCGAGGGCCGTTTTTTGTACAGCGGATAGAACACGCCGAAGCGCACCCGGGCGGGATCCACGCCGACCAGCTCCTGCAGGTAGTCCTGGCCGCGCCCACTGCCCTTGAAGCCGTGCTTCCCGAGCGGGTCGCCGAAGGCGTCGAACATGCCGCGCACCGCGACGCCGTCACGCGCTTTCTTCAGCAGGTGGCCGAGAAAGGCGAAGCCGAACACGTCCTTCTCCCAGATGAAGTAAGTGGTATCGAACGAGCTCCGGGCCGCCGCGAGCGTTTTCCAGCGGGAAGCGAACGCATCGACATTGCGGTCGATACGGTAGGCGCGGCACTTGTCGCCGGGCGCGGCGATCGCATCGAACGCCGCTCGCAAAGGTGTGTGGTTGGATCGCTGGGTCATCGAGGCTCCTTCCATGTCAACCGCCAGGTCCGGCCGACGACGATGCTGCGCGTCAATCTTGCGGGCGAGGCAAAGGGCGCAAGGTTAACGTGTCGCGCTCGCCCCGGCCAGCGCGGAGCCTGCTGCATTTCCTTCAGGCAGACGATGCGCAGGAAACGGCAGGCGGAGCCCGTCACACCCGGCCGGCACGCGCCTGCTCGAAGAACCGCTGGCTGCCGACCGGGCGCTGGCAGCGCCGCAGCCGGTCGTTGAACGCCGGGCTTTCGCGCTCGTCCTGCGGCTACGGATCTTGGCCCCCGAGACGGGTAGATCATCATACCGCGGCGCGCCTGCAGCTCGCGCGCAATGGCAAATGCGTCCACGAGCCGCGCATCGCCGTCGTTCGCGGGCACGCAGCCGCAATCGACAAAACCGCGGCCGAGCGCGCATGCACCGACCCGGCGGGATTCGCACAGTCGACGAAGCCGCCGAGTTCCGCTACGCTGATACGTGTGTCCTATACCGTCGTGCGTGTCGATGACGGCGACTGAGCACCGCCCGCGCGGCGCCGGGGATTTGACAGACTGCATGTGCCGGCAACGGCCGCGGGGAATCGGGATGGAAGTTAAACAAGCGCTTGGCCTGATGGTTCTGTGGGCGGTCTCGGCCGCCGGCTGCTCCCTGCTTCCGCCGGGCGCCGCGGCCAACGCGGAGAGCGGCACGGTCAACTACAGCTTCTATTCGGCCGACAACTATAAGACGGTGTTCGCACGAGTCCTGCTGCGGGCCACCGAATGCGTCCCCTCGATCGGCCTTTCACGGACCAAGGTGACCGGAGAGCTGTTCGAGAACACCCAATCGGCACGCATCGCCGTTGCGCAACAGGGAATCTCGGGCAACATCACCCACATGCCCATCGAAATAACTACGGAAAACGGTAAAACCCGCGTGACCGTGCAAAACAGCCTCAAACGCTGGAATTCCCATGCGCGCGCGGTGCAGGCGTGGGCGCTGGATGAAACAAAGGGCTGCGAGCCCGCAACCTGACCACACGTGAATCAGGCGCGCCTGCGCGAGCGCTGCCCGATGGACGAAGCGAGATCACGCCAGTTCTATTCGTAGCCTTCGGGCAACTTGTGCGCTATACCCTGATGACAGTCGATGCAGGTTTCGCCTTTTTCCGCAGCACGCTCTAACGTATGTTTCTTGCGCGCGCTCTTGTCCTGCTCATCGAGATCCATGGACACCAGCGAATGGCAGTTCCGGCACTCGCGCGAGTCAGTGGCGCGCATTGCCGCCCATACACGTTCAGCCATGTGTAACCGTTTGGCTTCGAACTTCTCCGGGGTATCGATACTGCCCAACACCTTGTGATACACCTCGTTGGTCGCCTTGATCTTGCGTACGACCTTGTGGATCCACTCCTTCGGAACGTGGCAGTCCGAGCAGACGGCCCTTACCCCGGTACGGTTCGTGTAGTGGATGGTTTGTTTGTATTCCTCGTAAACGAAATCACGCATCTCGTGGCAGGAAATACAGAACGTCTCGGTATTGCTGAGCTCCATCGCCCAGTTGAAGCCGCCCCAGAAGACGATGCCGGCAGCGAAGAAAACCACTGCGCCGACCGGCAGGCCGAACATCCAGCGCGCTCTGGGCTTGCGCCACAGTGCGCGCCAGCGACCGCCGTTTTCGTTGTTGTCCATGGCCGATATTTGCTTGTTCAGATGGACCCGCCGGGTGTGTTGCTCACTGCAAACTCGCGTAGTAGTGAACCAGTGCGTCGATATCCGACTCGCTGAGCTTCTCCATTTTCGGTTTCATTTTCTTGGGCTGTGATCGCGCACTGGAAGCGTACTCCTTGAAGGCGTGCCGCAGATACTCCATCCATTGCCCGGCAAGGATGCCGGCGTCGTCGTCCGGTGAGGAACCGCCGTCCTCGTGGCACTTCTTGCACTCACGTCCGTGTATTTTCTTGCCGGTTTCAGCTTTGGCCGCATCGAACGCCTGTTGGCGGGGCACAAACTTCTGCTCGGCGAAATACTTCGCGATCTCTGCGACTTCATCCTCATTGAGCTTTTTGGCGATTGCCGCCATATCGGTCGGCGCGCGGCTGGTATCGCCGCTGCGGTATTTCGATTCGGTGGCGGGACGGTCGCCGTCGACGTAGGCGATC
>JAHELT010000110.1:0-1371 GCA_024644045.1 Chromatiales bacterium
ATTCTTGTCTCCGTGTGGATCGTTAAACGTGAGCCGCGCGGCGCATCTTGTCCGCTACCCGCGCCGCCCGGACCCGGGCACGCTGACGTAGGGATCCTCGCTCATGGCCGGCGAGGCCGGCACCGTGTACGACAACATCCGTTACAACAAAGCCGACGCCACGCGTGAGTCGGTGGTCGCCGCCGCGAAGGCGGTCGGTGCGCACGAGTTCATTGAGCGGATGCCCCTGGGTTACGACACCGAGCTCGAGCAGCGCGGCGCCAACCTGTCGATAGGCCAGCGTCAGCTGGTGAGTTTTGCGCGTGCGCTGGTTGCCGATGCGCCGATACTGATCCTCGATGAGGCGACCGCGAGTATCGACAGCTACACGGAGCGGCGGATTCAGCTCGCGCTGGCCCGCCTGCTCGAGGGCCGTACGGCCATCGTGATCGCCCACCGCCTGGCGACCATCCGCGGCGCCGATCGTATTCTGGTCCTGCAGGACGGGGAGATCATCGAGCGCGGCACGCACCGGGAGTTGCTGGCGCACGCCGGCCTGTACGCACGCCTGTACCGTCTGAACTACGCCTCGTTCGACGACATGCAGAACTGATCGAGGGCGCAAGGGAGCAACAGCAGCATGACAGCCACAACCACCCCGGCGCCGGCGCGCGAGCCGGTTCAGGGCCCTGCCTGGGATCTGAGCGATGAGTACCCGGCTGCCGCCGAGGTCGATGCGGATCTTGCCGCCCTGAGCGAGCTGCTGGAGCAGATAGAGAACCGTAACCCGGCCCTGATCGAGCACGCCGACGGGCTGGATACGCTGGACGTGGATGCGGCCGCAGCGACCATTGCCGCCGCGCGCGAGGTGTTCACACTGGCCGAGCAGGCGCAGCGTCTGCTGGGCAACGTCTCGGTGTACGCAAGCTGCCTGCTCAGTGTCGATGCGAACGACGACGACGCACAGATGCTGCAGGGACGGTTGCTGACGTATCGCAAACGCGCTGCGGAGCTGCTGCAGCCGTTTGAGCAGTTTCTGGACCGTGCCAGCGAGGCGGTGATCGACCGCTACCTTCACGACGTCGCGGTCGAAGCCTCGGCATTCTCGGTGCGCCACGACCGGGAACGGCGCCACGAGCGGCTGGGGCTCGCCGAGGAGCAGCTGATCAGCGGACTGTCGCAGGACGGCATCCATGCCTGGGGCCGGCTCTACACGCAACTCTCGGGAACGGTGCGTTGTGAGGTAACCGTCGGCAACGACGTCCAGCGTCTGGGGCTGGCGCAGGCGAGCTCGCTGATGCAGCAGCCCGATGAATCCCAGCGCAAGGCGGCGTGGCAGGGCGTCAATGCGGCCTGGAAACAGCACGAGGAAACCTGCGCCGCCGCGCTCAA
>JAHELT010000110.1:1381-16963 GCA_024644045.1 Chromatiales bacterium
CCTGGAGCTGGTCGGCAAACGCTCGACGCAGCGTCGCGTGCACTTTCTCGATGCCCCGTTACACGTCAATAAGATTCAGCAAGCCACGCTCGACACCTTGCTCGCCGTTTGCGAGGCGTCCGCGCCGGTGGCGCGCCGGGCGGCACGGGCCATGGCCAGAGCCGCCGGCCGCGAGCAGCTCGGTCCGTGGGACCTGCGCGCGCCCGCGCCCGAGTTTTCCTCTGCCGGCGCGGCGCTGCCGTTCGATACGGCACTGCAGTTGATCGCCGCTGCCTACGCCGGGGTGGATGAGGAGATGGGCGATTTCGTCAATCTGATGGCCGAGCGGCGCTGGATCGAAGGCACCGTGACATCGAGCAAGCGGCCGGGCGCCTACTGCACGCGGTTTCCGAAATCCGGTAACTCGCGCGTGTACATGACCTACGGCGGCTCGAGCAGCGACGTGATCACGCTGGCGCATGAGCTCGGCCACGCTTTTCACGCCTGGGCGATGCGTGACCTTCCCGACAGTCAGCGCAGCTACGGCATGTCGCTGGCCGAGACGGCAAGCACTTTCGGCGAGACCGCGGTGCGTGACGCGATGCTGCAGCGTGCGCCTGACCCCGCGGCCAGGTTCGCGATCATGTGGGAAGAGATCGCGGCGCTGCCGACGTTCCTGCTCAACATTCCGGCGCGTTTCGCGTTCGAGAACGCCTTCTACCAACGCCGCAGCGAACGCCCGCTGCGCCCGAGCGAGCTCAACACGCTGATGGCGGAGGCCTGGACGCGCTGGTACGGCGATGCCATGGCGGAGCCGGATCCGCTGTTCTGGGCCAGCAAGCTGCACTTCTACATCTCGGGCCTGTCGTTCTACAACTTCCCGTATCTGTTCGGCTACCTGTTCAGCACCGGTGTGTATTTCAAACGCGAGGCGCTGGGCGGCGATTTCTACGCCCGCTACGTGGCGCTGCTGAGAGACACCGGACGCATGACCGCGGAGCAGCTTGCCAGGGAGCATCTGCAGGTGTCGCTCGAGGAGCCGGCTTTCTGGGCGCAGACGATCGAACGCCTGAGCGCCCGGGTTGCCGAGTTCGAGGCGCTGGTGTCGGAACTGACGGACGGCTAGGCGGGAACGTTCGCCGGCCGGGCGCGCGGGCGATCGCCGGTAACGGCGGCGTTGGCATGCTCTACAATCGCGGTTGACGGCGGGCGGCGCGGACGCGGCCCGTACGAGTGCGAACCGGCCTCACGGGTCGGTCGAACGTACCTCACGCAGCAACAGGATTTCAAGGACCCGCATGACAGACATTCCAGTAAAAATGCAGGCGATCGTCATCACCGAACCGGGCGAGCCCGAGGTGCTGCAGCTTGCCGAACGGGATACACCGCGCCCCGGCCCGGGCGAAGTGCTGATCGAGAACTACGCGACCAGCGTGAACCGGCCTGACGTGTTTCAGCGGGAAGGCAGCTACCCGCCGCCGCCGGGGGTCACCGACATACCCGGACTGGATGCCGCCGGGCGGATCCTCGCCGTGGGCGAGGGGGTGACGCGGCCCGCGCCAGGCGACGCGGTGTGCGCGCTGGTAGCCGGCGGGGGCTATGCGCAGTACTGCGTGGCACCGGCGGGTTCGTGCCTGCCGGTGCCGGACGGGCTCGATTTCGGTGAAGCGGCCGCACTGCCGGAGACGTTTTTCACCGTGTGGTCGAACGTGTTCGACCGTGGACGGCTGCAGCGTGGCCAGTCACTGCTCGTTCACGGCGGTTCCAGCGGCATTGGCACGACCGCGATTCAGATGGCCGCCAGTCTCGGTGCGACGGTGTACACCACTGCGGGCAGCGCCGAGAAGTGCACGCTGTGCGAGGAACTCGGTGCCAGGCGGGCGATCAACTACCGCGAGGAAGATTTCGTCGCGGTCATCAAGGAAGAAACCGGCGGCGCCGGGGTCAACGTCATCCTGGATATGGTCGGCGGCGACTACGTGGCGCGCAATATCAGCGCGCTGGCAACGGAGGGTGTGCTGGTGCAGATAGCACTGCTCGGCGGCAGTGCCGCGAAGATCCAGGTTGCACCGGTGATGATGAAACGTCTCACTTTGACCGGGTCGACGTTGCGTGCACGCGAGCCCGCCTTCAAGGCGGCGATCGCCGACAAGCTTCGCGAGCACGTCTGGCCGCTGATCGAACAGGGTAAAGTCAAACCCATCGTGGAAACGGTGCTGGCGCTCGGTGAAGCCGCCGAGGCGCACCGCCTGCTGGTCAGCGGGGCGAATCGCGGCAAGATCGTGCTGCGCATTCGCGACTTTGCCTGACCGCGCCAGCGTGGAATGTCCGCCATCGCCGGTGCCCGCCGATCTGTTGCCCCTGTCGATCGGTGTGGACGCCGCCGACGACCTGATCGCGGACCTCGAGCAAGCGCTGCAGGCCGCGGGCTAGGCGCTGGCTGAAAGCGAACCGACTGCGCGATCTTGCCCGGCGCCGTTGACATCACCCGCGGCGATGCGCAGAAGCTGGCGCTCACCGCGCAGCAGTTGCCGCGTTCGCGCTTTGCGCGCGGCCTGGCCGGGACGCTGCAGGCCATCGAGCATCTCGGCTATGTGCAGATCGACACCATCTCGGTCGTCGAGCGCGCGCACCACCACACGCTCTGGAACCGGGTGCCGCATTACCGGCATCGCTACCTGGACCGGCTGGTGCGGGATCGGTCGATCTTCGAGTACTGGGCACATGCCGCCGCCTACCTGCCGATTCGCGACTACCGGTTCTGCCTGCCGCGCATGCATGCCATGGCCGCCGGGCAACGGCACTGGTATCGCAAGGACCAGCGGCTGATGACAGACGTCCTGGCCAGGGTACGCGCCGAAGGTCCGCTGCAGGCCAAGGACTTCGAGGCGCACGCCGGCAACACCGGCGGGATGTGGGAATGGGGGCCGGTCAAGCAGGCGATCGAGTACCTGTTCATGCAAGGCGAGTTGCTGGTCACGCGCCGCGAGGGCTTTGCGAAAGTCTTCGATCTGGCCGAGCGCGTGCTGCCGCCGGACGCCGACACCCGCACGCCGAGCGAGAACGAGTATGCGCATCACCTGATCGACAGGTTCCTCCGCGCCAACGCGATTGCGCGGGAGGTCGAGTTCGGTTACCTGCGCAAAGGCACCGGCGCGGCGATTCGCCGGGCGCTCGCGGAGCGGGTCGAAGACCGCAAGGTGTTGCCGGTGCGTATTCGGGGCAGCCAGGAGCGCTACTACGTGTGTCCCGACTTTGAGACGTTGCTCGCGCGGCGCATCGCTCGTCGCACGGTGCGGGTCTTGTCGCCTTTCGACAACCTGGTCATCCAGCGCCGGCGTGTGCGGCACCTGTTCGGTTTCGATTACCAGCTGGAGTGCTACGTGCCGGAGGCGCAGCGCAAGTTCGGCTACTTCTGCCTCCCGGTGCTGTGGCAGGGCAGACTCGTCGCCCGGGTGGACTGCAAAGCGGACAGAAGGGCGGGTGTGTTTGCCGTGCGCAGTCTTCTGATCGAGCCACGGCTCCGCCGGCGGGACGAGTTTCTGGAACGCCTTGGCGGTGAGCTGAAGTGCTTCGCACAGTTCAACGGGTGCGCCCGCCTGAGCCTGGACGACCTCGAGCCTGCCGCCTACGGCACGGCCCTGCGCGCGTCGGTCGCGCAAACGCAAAGCGCACACTAGCCCGGTCACGAAAAGCGCTGTGGCGCAAAGGCCTGCATGCCGATGTTCGGCGTCTCGCCCGTGGCGAGTTGCGCGATCAGGCGTCCGGTCGGTGCGCCCTGAGTCAGGCCCAGATGACCGTGTCCGAACGCGAGTAGCAGGTTGGCGTGCCCGGGCAGCCGGCCGATTACCGGCAGACTGTCGGGGAGCGCTGGTCGCTGCCCCATCCAGACGCTGGATTTTGCATCGTGCAGCGACGGCAGCATCCGTTTTGCGAGCCGTTCAAACATCCGGGCGCGGCGCCAGTCCGGCGGGGCGTCCAGGCTGGCGAACTCATCGGTGCCCGCGCAGCGTAAGCCCATCCGCATGGACGTCGCGACGAACTGGTGATCGGTGTCCAGCACCGGATCGGCGAGGTGCACGCCGGGCTCGGCAAACACGGTGTGGTAGCCGCGCTCGCTTTCGAGCGGCAGCGTCCAGCCGATGGTTTCGAGCAGGCGTGCCGACCAGGCGCCGGCGGCGACGACCAGCGTTTGCGCAGTATGCTCGCCGTCGTCTGCGAGCAGCGTAACCTGCCCGTCCGCGTTTTTACGGAGGCTTTGCACGGTGGTGGTGACGAAGCGGGCGCCGTCACGCTGCAGCAGATCGGCGATCGCCAGACCCAGGCCACCGGGGTCGATGCAATAGGCCATCGGCGAAATGCGTACGGCCGCCGTGTACTCGTCGGACAGGGCGGGCTCATGCTCGCGGACCTCGCCTTGGCGCAGCACCTGCAGTCGCGCGCCGTGTTCGCGCCGAAGCCGCCACGCCGGGTCATCGAGATCGAGGCGCCGATGCCGGCGATACACGTGCAGATAGCCGGACTCGCGGATCAGTTGCTCGTGCCCGCTGCCGCGCAGCAGCGACTGGTACAGCTCGATCGACTGGCTGTTCAGGGCATGCAGCGCGCCGGCGGCTTTCTGCACGTGCGCGTGATTGCCGGCCTTGAAAAACCGCACAAACCAGGGTGCGAGCTGCGGCAAGTAGCGCCAGCGCACATGCAGCGGTCCTACGGGGTCGAGCAGCCAGCGGGGCACCGACTTCCACAGGCCCGGCACCGATATCGGAAGCAGCGACCAGATCGAGAGCAGCCCGGCGTTGCCGAACGAACAGGCCTGTGCCGGACCCAGCCGGTCGAGCAGCGTCACCTCCCAGCCGCGCAGCTGCAGGTAGCGCGCGCTGCACAAGCCGACGATGCCGGCGCCGATCACGGTTACCGAATTCTTTTTACCGACCATGTTTCCAACACCGCGCGTCAGCCACGCCGTGCGGCTGACGCGGCAAAGCGAACCGAGCGCCGATTATGCAGATAAAGGCCGTGCGCTCAAAGGCATGCGCCCGCGTACCGCGCAGCGCTACTCGACGGTAACGCTTTTCGCCAGGTTGCGCGGCTGGTCGACGTCGCAGTTGCGCTCGATCGCCGCGAAGTACGCCAGAAACTGCAGCGGGATGAGCATGGCGATCGGGCTGAGCAGCTCGTGCATCGCGGGCACTGTCACGTGGTCGTCAGCCGAGGCCGCGTGGTCCGGGTTCTGGATGATCGCGAGCACCGGTCCGCGGCGCGCTTTGATTTCCTCGATCGAGGCGAGGTTGCGTTCCGCCAGGTCATCGTCGGGGATCAGTACCACCGTCGGTGTGTGTTCCGTCACCAGCGCGATGGGGCCGTGCTTCAACTCGGAGGCGGGGTAGGCCTCGGCGTGGATGTAACTGACTTCCTTGAGCTTCAGCGCACCTTCCATGGCCAGCGCGTAGCCGCAGTTGCGGCCGATGAAGTAAGCGTGGTCGTAGCGCGCGTAGCGGGCGGCCAGTCGGCGGTAGTCTGACTCGCGCTCCAGTAGCTCGCTCACCTGTGCGGGCAGCGCCTCGAGTGCCTCGATGAGGCGCCGGCCGTCACTGGGTGAAAGATCGCGCATGCGTCCGAGGTAGAGGGCGAGCAGCGTGAAGGCGATCAGAGTGGCGACGAAGGTCTTGGTGGATACCACTGCGATTTCCGGCCCGGCGTGCAGATAGATGCCGCCGGCACACTTTCGCGCGATGCTGCTTCCGACCACGTTTACGATACCGCGCACGGTGCCGCCCTTGCGCTGAATCTCATCGATTGCAACCAGGGTGTCCAGGGTCTCGCCCGACTGGCTGACCGCCAGATACAGGGTGTCGTGCTCGATGATCGGATTGCGGTAGCGGAACTCGGCGGCCGCTTCGGCATCGACCGGGATGCGCGCCAGCCGCTCGACGATTTTTGCACCCAGCAGGCCGGCGATGTAGGCCGACCCGCAGCCGATGACTTTGATCCGCTTGAAGCCGAGCAACGCGTTTGCGCTCAGGTTGAGTCCGTCGAGGCGCGCGCTGTGGAAGCGCTTGTCCAGCCGCCCGCGCAGCGTGCGGCGAATGCATTCAGGCTGCTCGTGGATCTCTTTGGCCATGAAATGGTCGAACTCGGCCTTCTCGTAGCTGCCGTCGCTGACCTCGATGGCGTCCGGGGCCCGAGCGATGGGTGCGGCGTCCAGCGTGGTGACCTCGTAACCGGAGGCCGTCAAGCGCGCAACTTCGCCGTCCTCGAGGTAGACGACCTTCTGCGTGTAACGCACCAGGGCCGCGCTGTCGGAGGCTACGAACGTCTCCCCGTCGCCGATGCCGACGATCACCGGGCTGCCGTTGCGAGCGATAACGATCTCTTCGGGGTGCGCGGTGTCGAGCACGGCGATGCCGTAGGTGCCGGTGATCGAGCGCAGCACCGTGCGTACGGCATCGTCCAGGCGATCGGCATCGACTCGCGCGATCAGGTGGGCGAGCAATTCGCTGTCTGTGTCGGAAACGACCCGTACCCCCTGCGCGAGCAGCTGATCGCGCAGGCTTGCAGCATTTTCGATGATGCCGTTGTGCACCACGGCGATACGCCCCTCGCTGTCACAGTGCGGGTGCGCATTGACGTCGCTCGGTACACCGTGCGTCGCCCAGCGCGTGTGCCCGATGCCGGTGTGCGCGCGGATCCGCTTGGGCAGCGTGCTGATGACCTCGCGCACTTTCCCGCACGCCTTGAAGATCGCCAGCTTGTGCGCGCGGTGCAACGCGATCCCGGCCGAGTCGTAGCCGCGGTACTCGAGGCGCCGCAGCCCCTCGGTGAGGATCGGCAGGGCCTCCTGGCGTCCCACGTAACCGACGATTCCACACATCGGCGACTACCCGTAGATCATGCGCCGGATCTGGCGCGTTGACAGCGACGGCGCCGGAAAACGCCGTGCGTCGAGCTCTTGCTGGATCTGGCGATAAATCGCGTCGTTGCGCAGGCCGGCGGCCTGCAGCGCTGTATGCCGTTTGTGCACGAAGCCCTCCACTGGTTCGGTGAAGAAGTCGACGACCTCCGCGATCAGGTGCAGGGCGCGGGACCGATCGAGTCCCGCGGTGCGGGTGATGTGCGCCGCCAACAGCTCGAGATCGTCTTCCATCAGGCGATACTGCCAAAAATGCTTATGAATTGACATAAATTTACCCAATTACGGGCAAAATATGAATCATTCTTTACTCCAAGTCCACCGACCGGCTCATCACTATCGATACGGCCACCGGTGCGGGCACGCTCGCAGGCGCCGGGCCGCTCGGGTTTGACAACGTTGCGGGGCTCGCCTTCGATAGCAGCACCGGCACGCTGTTCGGCGTTGACGCGGGCACGCGTGAGTTGCTGACAATCGACGTGGCGAGTGGCGCCGGCTCGCTGGTGGGCTCGCTCGGGGTCGACGGCGCCGTGGGGCTGGCTTTCGATGCCGCCAGCGGTTCGCTTTTCGGCACCGACACGGGCTCGCAGGCACTGGTCGTCATCGACCGCGCAACCGCTGCCAGCACGCCGGTCGGCAGCCTCGGGTATCAGAACGCCGCGGCGCTCGCGTTCGATGCGGCCCGCGGTGTTGCCGGCGACAGTGACGCGGGTTTGATCAGCGTGGACACGGCGGCCGGGACCGGCACGACCGTCGGCGCGCTGGGTTTCCAACTCACCGGACTTGCTACAGGGAGCCGCGACGCCGTGCATGGCGTGGCCGAGGGTCGGATGAGCATTCTGGTCGATCCGGACCAGGCACCGGCAGTTCCCTTGGCGAGCTGGGGTTCGATTCCGTCGAGGCTCTGGCGTTCGACCCCAACAGCCATACTCTTTACGGCGCCGACCGCGGCACGGGTCAGCTGATCACGGTCGACCCGGTCACCGGTCTGGGAAGTGCGGTCGGGGCGATCGGCTTCGCGGACGTTCACGCCCTGGCTTACGATGCGAACGCAGGCATCCTGTATGCCGTCGACGAGTCATCGCTGCAGCTGATCACCAGTCGATCCGGCGACGGGGTCGGGCACGCCAATCGGTGCCATGAACTTCTTCAACGTGGAAGCGCTGGCGTTCGACGCCGGCACCAACCGCTTGTACGGCGTGTCCGACGGCGATGCGCTGATTCTCATCGACCCGGCTACGGGCAGCGGCTCGACGGTCGCGGGAACCGGCCCGGTGTGTTTGCGCTGACATTTCACTAGCCGCGCACATTGCCGCAACGCGCTGTGTCAGGTCGTTGCCTGCGCACTGGCCGCAAGCTCGTGGTCGATTCGAGGGAAGAGAGCCGGTAGCGGACGTTGCGCGGAATACGTATTGCGTTCGGCGACCGCCTCCCGGCCGGTTTCCCGACGGACTACCTAGGAACCCGCGCGGGCGCCCTGGCCTGGCTGGCCGGGTAAACGTGGGGCAAGCGCTTAGCTAGCGCGCCGAAACGGGTGCGGTTCCGTTCTAGAGCGCCTCGTCCAGCGCGCCGAGCAAGCGGTCGACGTCGTCGGCTGAGGTGTAGTGCACCAGCGAGATGCGCAACACACCCGTTTCGGGCTCGATGCCGAGCGCCTGGATCAACCGGTAGGCGTAAAAGTGCCCCGCGCCTATGCTCACCTTGCGCTCGCTCAGCTTTTCCGCGAGCGCCTGCGGTTGCCAGCCGGGCGCGCTGAAGGCGATGGTGGGCGCGCGTCGCCCGAATGCCGCGGTCTGCTCCCCGAGAATGCGCACGCCCTTGTCCCGCAGCAGGCTCAGGATACGGTTGCTTTGCTCACACTCGTGCGTGTGGCCGAGATTCATTATCGCCGCCGCGCGGCTGTGCACGCTGTGCTCACCGCCTGCGGGGAAGTGATGGCGGTAAGCGGCCTCCAGGTAATCGACGATCCCCGAGGCGCAGGCGATTTCACCGTGCTGGGGCCCCGCCGGTGTCAGGCGTTTGTTCGGGTAGGCGGCGTTGAAGAAGTGTCCCTGATTCGGCAGCTCGTCGAGCAGCGAGCCGCGCACGTACAGCAAACCCTGGTGCGGTCCGAACGTCTTGTACAAACTGAAGTAGTAGAGATCCACGTCCAGTGCCTTGACGTCGACCATCGCATGGGGCGCATAGGACACGCCGTCGACGGCGAGCAGCGCGCCGGCATCGTGGACCCGTCGTGCAATCTCGGCGATATCGTTGACTGCACCGACGATGTTCGAGCAGTGGGTGGCGCATACCAGCTTTGTGCGATCACTGATCAGACGCGTGAGCCGGTCGACGTCCAGCAGACCCGTTTCCGCATCCACCTGCCACTCGCGCACCCGGATACCCGAGTTGCCGTCCGCCAGCCGGCACCAGGCGCCGACGTTGGCTTCGTGATCCTGGTTGGTGACGATCACCTCGTCGCCCGCGCTGAGCCGCGGGCGCAAGGCCTGCGCCAGGACGTACGTGTTCATGGAGGTCGAAGGACCGAACATCACCTCGTCTTCCGCGGCATTGATCGCGGCGGCGAGCAGCCGCTGAGAGCGATCCATCGCTTCGCCGGCCTCGCGCGATGGGGCGCTGGCGCCGTAGGGCTGCACCTTGGTGGCAGTCATGAAGTGCTGCAGCTGGTCGACGACCGGTGCCGCCGCATACGATCCGCCGGCATTTTCGAAGAAGGCCCACTGCGCGGTGTCGGGGTGGGAGAACGCGGGGAAGCGGCCGCGTACGTAATCGATGTCGAGGTGCGCCATTGGCGATTGCCTGATCCGTAGTCGCAATGCGCTACGTCGCCAGCAGCGCGAGCGCCTGAGTGTACACGCGCTCATCGCCGCAGGCGATAAACTGCGCCCCCGAGTCGAGGGTCAGCGGGTTGCCGCGCCAGTCGGAGACCAGTGCGCCGCTGTAGTGCAGGATCGGGGCGAGCGCCAGGTAGTCGTATACCTGGCAGCGGGTTTCGAACGCCAGATCGATGAACCCTCCGGCCAGACGCGCGCACGCATGGCACCCGGCACCGTACACCAGCCACCGGGCACGTTCCTTCACGCGGCTCAGCGATTGCAGGGTCGCGCCGGCGAAATAGTCCGGCGAGCTGGTGTGCGCGAGCGCCTGGGTGAGGTCGGCGCAGGCGCGCGGTGGACCCACCGCGGTCCCGTTCAACCGGGTGGCGATGCCATCGCCGCCGATCCAGCGCTGCGCGGTTGCCGGGCTGTCCATTATACCGAGCACTGGCGTCCCGCGGTAAGCCAGTGCGATCAATGTGGCGAAGGTCGGCAGGCCCGACATGAATGACTTGGTACCGTCAATGGGGTCCAGCACCCAGACGTAGTCGGCGTCCCGTCGTACGCTGCCGAATTCCTCGCCGACAATGCCGTGCAGCGGGTACTCGCGCTCGATGGTGTCGCGCAGGGCACGCTCGACCGCCTTGTCGACCTCGGTCACGGGCGAGCCGTCCGCTTTGATTTCGACCGGCGGCGGCCTGCTCAGCGCTTCGAGAATGATGCTGTGCGACTGGTCGGCGAGGCGGGTGCCGAGCGCCGCGAAGGCGGATAGGTCCATCGCGTGTTCTCCGGTTGTAGGCCCGCAATGATATTCCCCCGGCGCGAACGATTCGGTTACGCTTCGATGACCGCGGCGCCCATCCGCCATGGCCACAGGAGGCACCAGCCGATGACGACCGGACTCAACCAGCCGCTGGGCGGAAACAGCATGCCTCGTTTCGGCGGTCCCGGCACCATGATGCGGTTGCCCGCGCAGGAAGACGCGCGCGGCTTGAACGCGTGCTTCGTCGGTGTGCCGTTCGATATAGGTACCTCCAACCGCTCAGGCGCGCGCTTCGGTCCGCGGCAGATTCGCGCCGAGTCCGCGTTGCTGCGGCCGTACAACATGGCCACGCGCGCAGCGCCGTTCGACAGCCTGCAGGTTGCCGATATCGGCGACGTGGCCATCAATACCTACAACCTGGAAAAAAGCATCGGCATCATCGAGACGGCCTACGACGCGATTCTGGAGCACGATTGCCAGCCGCTTACGCTCGGCGGGGACCATACGATCGCGTTGCCGGTACTTCGTGCGTTGCGGCGCAAACACGGCCCCGTCGGTATGGTGCACGTGGACGCCCATGCGGATATCAACGACGAGATGTTCGGCGAGCGCATCGCTCACGGCACGCCGTTCCGACGGGCGGTGGAAGAAGGCCTGCTGGACTGCGGGCGCGTCTATCAGATCGGTCTGCGCGGCACCGGCTACACCGCGGAGGACTTCGACTGGCCGCGGGCCCGGGGTTTCGTAGTCGTGCCCGCGGATGAGTGCTGGTACAAGAGCCTCGTGCCGCTCATGGAGCAGGTACGTGCGCGACTGGGCAAGGGACCCGTGTACCTGAGTTTCGACATCGACGGCATCGATCCGGCGTTCGCACCCGGCACGGGCACGCCCGAGGTCGGCGGTTTGACCGTGCCCCAGGCGCTGGAGATCATTCGCGGCTGCCGGGGACTGGAGCTCGTTGGTGGCGATCTGGTGGAAGTGGCGCCACCCTACGATCCGTTCGGCAACACTGCGTTGCTGGGCGCGAACCTGCTCTACGAGATGCTTTGCGTGCTGCCCGGGGTGACGTACCGCTGAGTGGCAGTGTCTGGACGGTCGATGATCGAGCTCTCGCCCGGCAGGCGCAGCAAAGTGCAGGAAGGAGTCGCCCACCTGCGTGCGCTGACGCCGCTGCACGCCCGCCAGGCCGCTTTGCCGCCCGACATACGCCGCGTGCACCTGACTGTCCTCAACTGCCTCCTGGAGGAGAGCCGCATCCCGCGCGACACGGAGCTGCAGGCGTGCGGTGCGGAACTCGACGTTGCCTCGGCTCTGCAGCGTCTCAGCACTGACGATCTGGTGATACTGGACACGCGCGGCGAGCCGGTCGGCGCTTACCCGGTTACCCTTGCCGCCACACCGCACCGGGTGTGCTCGGGCGGGCAGTCGATCTTCGCGATGTGCGCACTCGACGCGCTGGCCGTGGCGCCGATGACGGGTCGCACTACCCGGATCGCGTCAGTCTGCGCCCTGACCGATCAGTCGATCGCGATAGAGCAAGCGCCGGACGAGACACCCACGGACGACGGTATGGCCGTTCAGGTGGGCATCGAATGGCGCGAGCCGCAGGGTCATGCCGCACACAGCCTGTGCCGCAACATGGTTTTCCTGGGTGGTGCGCAGGTGGCTCGACGCTGGCATGAGGCCGGCAGCGCGCGCGAGACGTTTGCCCTTGACGAGGCCGCCGTCTTTGCCAGCGAGTACTTCATGCCGCTGATGCGCGACGCCGCCGCCGAATGACCATTCCCGCACGCATGTGCGCAGTGCTGCTCACAGGTCACGGGGGATTGGACAAGCTCGAGTACCGCACCGATGTTCCTGTGCCGGCGCCGGCCGCGCGTGAGGTGCTGATCGCGGTGCGCGCGTGCGGTATCAACAACACCGATATCTGGGTGCGCGAGGGCGCGTATGGCACCGACGACGATCCGCCGGCGATCGCCTCGTGGCGCCGCGGCCACGAATCGACCCTGCGATTTCCGCGCGTCCAGGGCGCCGACACTGTCGGCGTCATCGTCGCGACCGGCGAGGGCGTGGCGGCGTCGCGCATCGGGCAACGGGTCCGGCGGGGTCGGGTCGGGGTGGCGCTCGATCTGCGCACGGTCTACCTGAAACATCTCGAGCTGCACGGCTCCTCACAGGGAACCCGCGGGGCATTCCGTGCCCTGCTGGGTTACATCGGAACGGAGAAAATCCGCCCGCTGCTGCACGCGACCTACCGGCTGAGTGAAATTTTATCGTGCGAAAACGGAATTCGCCGACAAGCGTCATGTCGGTAAGCTGGTCGTCATCCCCGACGCCTGCTACGGTTGAGCGCTACTCGCGCGGCCGGTTGAGGTTGGCGGTGAGCAGATGGATGTCTTCCGGCCTGGGCGGTGCGGGCTGGCCGCGAAGCTTGCTCACCAGGAAACGGTAAACGTGGACGATCGCGCGCCACAGCCGGGGCAGCAGCCACACCAGCAGCAGCAGGAACGCGATCAGCAGAACCAGAAACAGCCACGGATTGTGCAATGCCATCCACAAACCGCCGAACACCGCGATGTCCTCGGCGATCGAAGCGGCCCAGTTGGAGAAGGGCTCCGGCGAAGTATTGATCAGCACACGGCTGCCCGCCTTGGTCGCATGCGTGGCAGCCGCTACGCCGCCGCCGACGATTGCCGTGGCGAGCTGAAGCGGCAGCGCAACCTCACCCACCGCCGCGGCGGCCAGCACCGCGCCCGCGGGTACGCGGATGAACGAGTGCAGGGCATCCCAGCCGGTGTCGACACCCGGCGTTTTGTCGGCGAAGAATTCCACCAGGTACATGAAGCCGGCAGCGAGCATCACCACCGGGTCGGCCAGTATCACCAGATCGGGCGGCAGTGTCGCAGCGCCGCTCGCATGCATGTAGCCCAGCATGAGCAGCGCTGCGTACAGGTTGAGTCCGCTCGCCCAGGCGACACCCAGGGTCAAGGCCAGCGTGTCGACGATTTGCGCGTAAGCTTCCACGTCAGACGTCCAGATCAGGCATCAGCACACAAGCTTACCATCGAAACAGGAGCAGGTTGCGTGGCCCCGGTGGAAACGGAAACGCGCGCCCATGCAAGTTCGCGCGAACGCGAGCCTGGACACTCGTGGTATCGAGGTGACGAAATCGCAATGTGTGCCGGTCGTGCAGCAGCCCCGGGTCAGGCCACCTCGAACCAGGTGGCCATTCCGGCCGCCTGGTGCTCGAGCATGTGGCAATGAATCATCCACTTGCCCGGATTGTCGGCGACGAAGGTCACACGCAGCGTTTCGCGCGCCTGCAGCAGCACCGTGTCGCGCCAGTCGCCGGCGGTTTCCGAGCGTGTGCTCGCAGCGACCCGTACATGGTGTCCGTGAAAATGCATGGCATGCGGCCAGCGCGTATCGTTGACCAGGCGCAGTTCGACGGTGCGGCCGCGTTGCACCGAGAACAACGGGGTTTCGCTCATGCCGGCCTGCCCGTTGAGCGCCCACGCCTGCCCGTTCTGAGCAAGCTCGCGCAGGGGCATCTGTTCACCGCGATACACCGCTGAGCTCAAATCGCCTCGCGCGCCGCCGCGCATCACCAGGTCGACCTGCAGTCTGTCCGCGAAGCTGAACGCGCCGTCGAGAGGATTAACCGGGAGCGCGACCGGTGTCGTGAGCAGTTCATCGCGCAGCGGAGACCCGGTGCCGACGAACCGGACCGCCGGCGTCTCACCGCCGCGGGTCACGGCACGCAGTTCGCGCGCTTGGCCGGCGTCGAGCGACAGGTCGATCACGACATCGGCGCGCTGCCCGGGGGCCAGTGTGAGCGTTGCATCGCTAAGACTGCGCGCCGCGATGGGTTGACCGTCCAGCGCAATGAGCGTCGGCGCCAGGTCTGCAAACGCGAGCGTCAAAACGCGTGCATTGGCGGCGTTCAGCAGCCGGAGACGCAGGCGTTCGCCGCGTCGCACTCCAATGTCGGGAGCCGGTTTGCCGTTGGCGGTCAGTACGTTGCCGAGACGTCCGGCGTGCGCCGCATCGTGCAGGTTGCCGAAGCGAGCCGTGTCTATCTGATCCGCGTCGTCGAGCAACCAGTCATCCAGAATCAGCGGCAGATCACGGTCGAAGTCGGGCGGTGCCTGTTCTTCGACAACGAGCATGCCGTAGAGCCCGCGTGCGACCGCTTCGGCGGACCGGAAATGCGGGTGGTACCAGAAGGTACCGGCATCCGGCGCGCGGAACCGGTACTCGAAGACATCGCCGGCCGACACCGGCGCCTGGGTAAGGCCGCCGACGCCATCCATGGCGTTGGTCAGGCGTATCCCGTGCCAGTGAAGGGTCGTGCCGATAGGTATACGGTTGCGCAGTCGCACCCTGACTTCCTGGCCCTGCGCCACGCGCAACACCGGCCCTGGAACCGTGCCGTTGTACGCCCAGACGGCAGTCTGTTGTTGCGTGTCGACCAGCGGAGCGCTGCCCGGGGCCGCGGTGAGTTCGGTCCACTCGGGGGAACGCGAAGCGTCGGTGTATCCGCCTCCGGCGGCCGCGCAACCGGCGGCACATGCTTGGATGAATTTACGTCTGCTCAGCATCGATCGGCTCTACGGGGTGGCGTCGTACTCACCGAAGCCGCCGTGTTCGGCGACCAGTTTCTCCAGCAGCGGCGCCGGCTCCCAGAAATCATGGTGCACGGCGAAACCGCGCATCTTGTCGAGCACCTTATCCAACCCGATGTGCTCCGCCCAGTACATCGGACCGCCGCGCCAGCGCGGAAAGCCGTAACCGTTCACGTACACCAGATCGATATCGCCGGCGCGCAACGCGATCCCTTCGTCGAGGATACGCGCCCCTTCGTTGACCAGCGGATAAAGGCACCGCTGCACGATTTCCTCGCTGTCGATCTCGCGGCGGGTAATCTGCAGCTCGCGGGACACGCCGGCGATGAGCTGCTCGACCGCCGGATCGGGCAGGGGAGTTCGCTTGCCCTCGGCGTAGCGGTAGTAACCCGCACCGGTTTTCTGCCCGAAGCGCCCCAGCTCGCACAGCCGGTCCCCCAGCGGTGAGTAGCGGCGCTGCGGGTCACGCAGATGCTGATTCGCCTG
>JAHELT010000256.1 GCA_024644045.1 Chromatiales bacterium
TCCACGAACCTCAACCGACCATCGCTGATATCGACCGCGCCACCCGACTGCTCATGCTCCGTCCAGCCGTTGCCAACTAGCGCAGCGTCGGGACGCTCGAAGTCATCGCTGAAAAGCGTCGCCGTCTGACTGACGGCGAATCCGGGCGCGAAGATTGAGAGAAAGAGTAAGGTCGAGCCTGCCCCACGCATCAACTGCCGGCTCCTGATACGGCGCGGCATTGGGCCGGGGTCAGCAACCAGCGTGCTCGCCACGCTGTGTCGTGCGCCGATTGTCCTAGCGAAGACAGAGAACTACGGCAGAGAATCGGTATCTCCCAAAACGTCGAATCCGTTGAAAGGCGCGACTGAACAGCTGAATCACCGTTTCCGCTCGAGGCAGAGTCGCGCTCTTGTTATGTAATGCGGGAACCTTACAGGATGAATTCGCGACCACCTATATGGCGCAAAATTGCGACAACACAGCGCCTCGAGGGCGCTTTAACATAATGCTTTGCCTTCGGGGCTCGTTCGTTTCAGGAAAGTCTTGCCATGTCGGCAGGCCGAGCAACGCGACAACGATCGGAAAAAGCGCCTAATGCAACTTTTATTTTCAGAATGTTAGCGTTGAAATCTCGCGTTCTAGGTAAAGATCGCGGCGGTTGCCTGCTGGCGGGAACGCCTGATCGCAAACGCCGATCGTGCTCGGCGTCCGGCTGGCGCCGAAGCAATTCACACCAAGGTGGGGCTGCAACAACCAGGCCGCTCGAGGCGTGCTCACGCTCACCGTATGTTTGGCGGCCGGGCGGCCGCCGCGCTCTCGGTGGTTCGTAACCGGGGGCGGCTATTCAGGCTGGTCGGCGAGCGCCTCGAGCTGCGCGAACATCTCTTCCGGCGGCAGATAGCCACCCAGCTGCACACCCTGGGCGGTCAGCACGGTCGGTGTCCCGCGCACGCCTACGAGGTGGCCGAGATCATAGTGTGCCGCGACGGGTGTCGCCTCACACATGTCCTCGGGAAGCTTGCCGGCCAAGGTGGCTTCAGTGAAGGCCGTGTTGCGATCGGGAGCACACCAGACCTTGTCCGCCTTGTCCCAGGAGTCCGTATCGGGTCCGGTTCGCGGGTAAGACACGTACTGGACAGCGATGCCGAGAGCGTTGACCTGGTCCATCTCCCGGTGGAGCTGCCGGCAGTAGCCGCAATCGATGTCGGTGAAAACGGTGACCGTGTGCTTGAGCTTATCCGGCGCGGGGCTGAAGACAATCATGGTTTGCGGATCGATGCCTGCGAGGACGTCCGCTCGAGCCCGCGCCCGCCTTTGTTCCGTCAGATTCTGGTTCGAATCCAGATCATAGAGGTCGCCCTGGAGAAAGTACCGGCCGTCATCGGAGACGTAGGCCACCTGGGAACCGACGGCTACCTCGAACATGCCGGGTATGGGCGACTCGAAGATCTCGTGAGCCTCGACCCCGGGGAGCGCGGCGGCGAGCTCCTCTTTGGTCAGCTTGTCGGCCGCCTCCTGCCCAACGGAAACCGTAGCCGTCGAGGCGAGCAGACATAATGTCCATTTAGCTTGCACTACGATCTCCCTGCGAGACTGATCAACCGGCTGATTTGACCCTCGAGTTACCAGCGAGTTCAAGCGTGCCGTGGGGTAATCCTAGCAGATCCGGCGGCACACCAGCAGTGCCTAACCCCGAGGGTGATGCCTGGAGTGCAACTCTTTCATGCGCTCCCGGGCGACGTGAGTGTAGATCTGCGTCGTCGAGACGTCACTGTGGCCCAGCAACAGCTGCACGACCCGCAGGTCCGCGCCATTGTTGAGCAAGTGGGTTGCGAAGGCGTGGCGCACGGTATGGGGCGAGAGCTTCTTGCCGATCCCCGCTTTTTTCGCGTAGCGCTTGATGATGTGCCAGAACGCCTGGCGGGTCATCCGATCCCCCCGGCGGGTAGGAAAGAGGTATTCGGTCTGGCGTTCCAGGAGGATCTCCACACGGGGACCCTCGATGAATTCCTTGAGCCAGTCCTGGGCCTCGTCGCCCAGCGGTATGAGCCTTTCCCGGTCACCCTTGCCGATGATCCGGAGCACCCCCTGGTTCAGGTTCACCTGGGACAGCTTGAGGTTGATGAGCTCCGATACCCGTACTCCGGTGGCATAGAGCAGCTCGAGCATGGCGCGGTCGCGGTGACCCAGCGGGTCCGCGACGGTGGGGGCGCCAAGCAGGGCCTCGACCTCCTCCTCGGTCAACGATTGAGGCAGCGCGCGGCCGATCTTCGGCATGGCGATTTGAGCGGTCGGGTCTTCGGCGATGACGCCCTCGCGCAGCAGATAGCGGAAAAAGCGCCTGAAGCTCGACAACTGCCGTGCCGTGGACCGGGGCTTCGCACCACCGTCCACCCGCCAGGAGATGTACTCGAGAATGTCCGCCCGGGTAGCGCGAATCAGATCGACTTTGCGGCTCGTGAGCCTCTGGTTCAGGGCGAGCAGATCCGCCCGGTACGCCCCAAGGGTGTTCTCCGAGAGTCCGCGCTCCGCCCAAATGGCGTCCAGAAAGCGGTCGATGACCACTTTCGGATCCTTTGGAAGGCCTGCCCCGGTTTCGTTGGACGTATCGGTCAAGAAGTTATGGGCCATTCTGCTGTCGTACTTTCGATTCCGCGACTCGGCAGCGCCAGATTGATGGTATGTTCACCGGGTAGTCGGCGACAGACGCATCCTCGTGCGTGCTTCGACACAGGGTTAATCTATAGGATTCAGTGTATTGCGGCGTGAACGATGGCTCCCTGCCCTATCACCACATGCTCGTCGAGTATGCTTGAGGCGCCCGGGCTGCATCGTGACCAGTTTCACAAATACTTGAAACCGTTAACATAAAGAGACACCGGTCACAGAAAACACGCCCCGAAACGCCCGCCAGGCCGCCCTGGACGCCCCAGCCTTGACATAACCGTGAGTATTACCGCATTCCAAGGTCAGTTAGCCCGTATTACATACGGGATTTATGCCTGGACGGCCTTGACCGGCGTCGTAATTCCGGCACTGATCCTGCTGGTTGTGACGCCCACCCGGGGCGGCCGGCGACAGGTCGCGCGCTGGGGCGCGCGAACCTTCTTCCGGCTGATCGGCAGCCCGGTGCGGCTCGAGCGCGCCGACGCGCTGCCGGCCGAGGCCTGCGTCGTCGTGGCCAATCACGCCAGCTATCTGGACGGCATCATCCTCACGGCAGCCCTGCCGCCGAACTTCACGTTCCTGATCAAGCACGAGATGGCCGGATTGCCGTTCGCGGGCTTCCTGTTGAAGCGAATCGGCTCGGAGTTCGTGGACCGGGAGAACAGCTCCCACCGGCACCGGGTCGCGCGGCGTCTCCTGAAGGCCGCGGAGCGCGGCGATGCCCTGGCCTTCTTCCCCGAGGGGACGTTCGATGCCGCCCCGGGGCTCAGACCGTTCCAGCTCGGCGCTTTCACCGCAGCCAGGCGGGCCGAGCTTCCGGTGGTACCTATCATCATCAGGGGCTCCCGGGCCAAGCTGCCTTCGGGCTCCTGGCTGTGCGCACCGGGGGCGCTGTCGATTCGAATCTGCACGCCCGTCCACCCGACCGCCCACGTTTCCGCCCGGGCACTGCTCCAGGCCTCGCGGAAGGCGATGCTGGAGTGGCTGGGCGAGCCGGATCTGGCTGTCCGGGAGCCGAAGGATGAGCCCCAGGGTCTCAGCGATGCGTCGCTGCGACCCGGCGTCGGTCGTTGACGTAGTCCATCCAGGCCTGGGCGTTCTCCCGCGCAGCCTCGTCGATTCGGGCAGCTTCCGAGAAGGCGGCGAGGGCCGGATCGTACTGCGCCAGCTCCGCGTGAGCCATGCCCTTCAATATCCACGCATCGCTGATCGGCTCGATCCCGCCCTGCGCCAGTGCGCGCTCGGTAGCATCGACCACACCCGCCCAATCCGCCTGCTCGGCCAGCAGCCGAGCCTTCTGCAGGTCATAGCCCCCATCTTCCGACAGCGCGGCGAGATCGTCGATGACACCGATCGCCCTGGAAAACTCCCTGGCGGCCGTCCAAGCGGAGAGCAACAGCTCCAGGTGCTCCCGCTCCGCCGATAGGCGACCGCTTGCGATCTCCGTTTCCAGGAGCTTTCCCGCTTCGTAAGGGAGATCGAGGAATAGATTGAGCCGAACCAGGTTCAGCAGCCGGGCGGGCTCACTGACCAGCCCCCGCTT
>JAHELT010000111.1 GCA_024644045.1 Chromatiales bacterium
GTTCGGCACGCGAAAGGGCAACCCGGTGGCTCTGATCTCGAAAAAGGCCCTGCAGGCGCGCTCCAGGAAGATGGCTGTGAGCGCGGCATCTGCAATGCTCTCACCGCAGAAGGAAATGCCATGGTTACGCATGAGCACCGCCCACTTGTCCCCCAGCGCTGCAGCCAGCGCGCTGCCCAGCGCGGGACTCAGGATGAGCGTCGACGTATCCTCGAAGCGGGGAACTGCGTGCCCGCGCACCCGGTAGCCGTCCTGCACGAACGGACGAAACTCCTCCTCGAGGGCGGTGAACAGGGTCGCGAAGTGCGGGTGGCCATGACCAACGACGTTCACCTCCGGGCGGGCCCGCATGATCTCGGTGTGGATCGGCCACTCGGCGTGACGCCGCCCCTCGCCGGCCAGCCTGGTGCCTTGCCTGTCTATCAGAATGAAATCGTCGGCATCCTTGATCTCGCCCAGCCCCACACCCATACGCTTCAACCAGAATCCGCGGCCATCAGGATCGCGGTAGGAAAGATGACCCTGCGTTCCGTCCTCGTGCCCCTCCATCGCAAGCACACGGCAGGCTGTGGCAAGCTCGGTAAGCGTATGGCGAAGTTCATTGCCCATGGTCTGCTCTTGCATCGTGTTCCCCGCGCCAGGTTCGTTGCCAGGTCTCCGAGCATAGGAACAACGCTCGACAATGAAAAGCCCCTGTGCGCAGTGGACTTCCGAGCCCGATGATGACCGGTCGCACCTAGAGACGCACGCGTGGAACTGCTGCACCCGGCAACGCTCGCCTTCATCGGTTGTGCTTACCTGCTGAGCAGCGTGGTTAAAGGCGTCACCGGGTTCGGCGCCCTGCTGATCGCAGTGCCCGTCATGTCGATAGTTCTGGAGCCAGCGACCGCCATCGCGCTGACCAGTGGCTCGGTGCTGGTTTCCAACCTCTGGCAGCTGCACGATTCGGGCTGTGCCACCTGGGCGCTGCGGCGATTCTGGAGTCTGCTGCTCGTTCTGTTACCCGCAACCGTGATCGGCAGCCAGTTCCTGGCCCTGGTGGACGCTCGCCTGAGCGGCGGCGTGATCGGCGTCATCGTGGTGCTCTATTGTGTGTCGCGCGCGTTTCCGCTCGGGCTCTCGATAGCCCCCGATCGCCAGCGCTTCACCGACCCTCTCGTGGGGGCAGTGGTCGGCCTGATCGGTGGCGCCACGATCCTGTCGGGCTCGGTGTTGATCACCTACCTGCTGGCGCTGAAACTGAACAAGAACGAATTCGTGGGCGCCATCGCGCTGATGTATCTCGTCAACTCGATCCCGATCTACCTGACGCTTTCCTACTTCGGGCTCTATTCCCTGGAAGAACTGGTGGTGTCAGCGGCACTGATCGTGCCCGCCCTGCTAGGTTTCTCGCTCGGTCGAAAGATCCGTGATCGTGTTTCGCAGGTGCGCTTCGATCAAATCGTTACTGTTCTGCTGACCGCGATCGGGTTTTTGCTGCTGTATCGCGCGTTCTAGCTACACGGTTCAAGGGGAACTTCAAGGGATCCGACCCCTTGAAGTTGCGCGTCTCCGAGGGATTCGAGCGCGGCAAAAACACGCAAACGGCGTGCTGGCGCTGCGCTTTGCGGGACGTTCGGGTGCCGTGCAGCCTGCGCAGCCGTGAACGTTGACCCTGACCTCGTTACCCTGGGCCGTCAGTCCGCCACTATCCGCGTGCCCGCTTCGCCGGCCAGCGCAAGGCCGATGTTCGGCGGGTTGGTGATTACGCCGCTGTGGCCGGTGCGCTCCACGAAACGCATGATGGCGCGCACTTTTGGCGCCATGCTGCCCTCGGCGAACTGACCGTCAGCGTCGTGGCGGCGGGCTTCGCTCAACGACACCTGGTCCAGCCATTGCTGGGCCGGCGTGTTGAAGCCGATCGCGACCTTCTCGACCGCGGTGGACACGATAAACCGATCGGCCCCCAACTCCGCTGCCAGCAGTCCCGAGGCGTAATCCTTGTCGACCACCGCCTCGACGCCGGTGAGCAGGCCGTGTTCGTCTTCCACGACCGGGATGCCGCCGCCGCCGCAGGCGATGACAGTGTAGCCGGCTGCCAGCAGGTCCCGGATCGCCGCGAGGTCGACAATCGACCGGGGCTCGGGCGACGGAACCACGCGGCGCCAGCCACGCCCGGCGTCTTCCATGATTGACCAGCCGAGCTGCTGTTTACGCTGTCGCGCGGTGTTCTCGTCCATATAAGAACCGATCGGCTTGTTCGGGTGGGTCATGGCGGGATCGTCGCGCGCCACCCGCGTCTGAGTCACGACGGCTATCGCACGCTCGTCGAGCCCGCGCTGCCGGAACTCGTTGTACAACGCACGCTGCAGCATGTAGCCGATAGCACCTTGCAGATCGGCACCGGCATAGTCCATGGGCACAGGGGGCACTTCGGCCAGTGACAGCTCGGAGCGGCGCAGGATGAAACCGATCTGTGGACCACTGCCATGGGTGACGACCATGCGCCATCCCCGAGCGACGATGTCCGCGATGTGATGCGCGGTTTCCTCGGCGACGTTCGATTGATCGGGAATCGACTCGTGCTTGCTGTCGGAGATCAGTGAGTTCCCGCCCACCGCGAGCACTGCGACGCCCTGCCGCGATCTCGATGTCATCTCATTTACCGCCGGCCGTGGCGTCTGGTTCGAGGAACTCCGCCAGGCTGCTCACGGCCTGCGTAAAACACGCCAGCGGCGCCCGCGTGATCCCCGCTCCTATCTGCCCGATGCCCGGTTCGCGATGCGCGATGCCTGATTCGATGCATGCAAGGCGGAAAATGGATGGTGAGCCGCAGCCTGAGCTGCTGTTCCAGCCCGGATCTGGCAATTCTTATCTGCACACACCGAAGCGAAGACTGAAACCCCATTTTGTACCGAATTTATCGCGTTTTCTAGCCCGAGTCTGCGCCGGCGGCACCGGAGGCCAGGTGAATCTCTTCATCGCCCGCCACGCGACAGGCCGACGCGGTGCCGAACCCGGGCGGATCATCCGCCGCTCAACGGCATGCCGGGGGAACCTTCCAGGTCCACAGGCATCACGCATTCAGACGGCGCTATACTTCGTTTGTACGTATATTCCCGAGCACCATGTCGGCATCGCAGATCAGAATCACGTTTTCAGCAATCGCGTTGTTCGCCGCATGGATACTGTTTGCGGACTGGATTGCGACCTACCTGTGGTTCGAAGCCCTTGGCTACACCGAGGTTTTCTGGCGTCTGCGCCTGCTGAAGCTGAGTGCGTTCACGTGCGGGCTGGTAGTCACGTTTGCGTATTTCTGGACGAACCTGCGCATTCTCTCGACGAATCTGGATGTACGTTCGTTGGTCACCTCGGCGCAATCGCGCGGCCGCAGCACAATCCCGCCAACCGGCTTGTACCACGGCACCGTGGCTACCCTCTCGCTCGTGCTGGCATTGATTTTTGCCCTCGTGCTCATGGGCAAATGGGACGTGCTGGTGCGCTTTTTCTGGGCCCAGGAGTTCGGCACCACTGATCCGATTTTTGCGCGTGACATCGGCTTCTACCTGTTCGTTCTGCCGTGCCTGGAACTGTTGCAGAACACGCTTACTACTGCGACGTTTTTGATGGCGGCGGGATTGATCTGGGCCTATCTTGCCGGCGGTGAAATTCGCATCGATGCCACGGGCAGTCTGCACATGAAGGCAGCGGTGCGTTGGCACCTGGCAGCCAATCTCGCGTTGTTTCTGTTCGCGTTCGCTTGCGGCTACTACCTCGACCGTTTCGACCTGCTGCAGTCAACCCGCGGCGCGGTTTACGGGGCCGGTTTCACAGACGTAGTGGTCATGATTCCGGCACTCTGGTTCGTGGCCGGCGCGACACTGATTTTCGCCGCTGCAGTGCTGGTGCCGCGGGTGCTCTCGCGGCTGCACCTGGCCGGCGCGGTCGTTGCCGGCACGTTCGTGTTGATGGTGGTCGGTTTGTGGATTGTGCCAGCCGCTGTGCAGAGCGTATGGGTCGAGCCCAACGAACTCGAGGTCGAGACGCCGTACCTGCGCCACAATATCGCATTCACCCGTCGGGCGTTCGGCCTCGACACTATCGCGGAACGCTCCCACGGCGCGCTCGATGTACTCACCCCGGCGATAGTGGCAGACAATCGCGAGACCATCGACAACATTCGCTTGTGGGACTGGCGCCCGCTGAAGAGCACCTTCCGCCAACTGCAGCAGATGCGTACTTACTACACTTTCAACGATGTCGACGTCGACCGTTACTACGTGGAGGGCGACTATCGACAGGTAATGGTAAGTGCTCGCGAACTGACCGACGAGTTGCCCGAAAAATTACAGACGTGGTTGAATCGTCATCTGCAATATACGCACGGTCACGGGTTGGCGATGAGTTTCGCAGCCGACAAAGACGCGCGTGGCGCGCCGGTGCTGGTAGTCAAGGACCTTCCGCCGCAAACCCGGGCTGGCCTGGCCGTGCCCCAGCCCGCAATCTACTACGGCGAGGCCATGTCCGGGCACCGCGTAGTCAGCACCGGCGTTAAAGAGTTTGACTACCCGCGCGGCGATGACAACGTTTACTCGAACTATCGCGGTCACGGCGGAGTACTACTGGATTCCCTCTGGAAGCGATGGTTGTTTGCCTGGTACGAGTTCGACTTCAACATCGTGCTGACTTCCTACATTACGCCGCAAAGCCGCCTGCAATTCTGGCGCCCTGTGCGCGAACGCGTGCAAAAGCTTGCTCCTTTCCTGCGTCTCGACGAGGATCCTTATCTGGTGCTGGGCGAGCGCGGACTGTACTGGATTGTAGATGCGTACACCGTTTCGTCATGGTTTCCGTACGCTGAACCCTATGAAAAACAATTCAACTTTATCCGTAATTCGGTAAAAGTAACAATCGATGCTTACAACGGCGATGTGCGCTTCTACGTGATCGACGCCCAAGACCCCGTGCTGCGTGTTTACCGCAAGGCGTTTGCGCCGCTGTTTCAGCCGGTGGAGCGCATGCCCGAGGACTTGCGCAGTCACTTGCGCTATCCGATCGATCTATTTCGTGCGCAACTGGAAATGTATGGCACCTACCACATGACAGTACCGCAGGTCTTCTACAACGCCGAGGACCTCTGGGTGGTGCCGAGAGAAAAATACGGCGGCGAACCGATTCGCATGGAACCTTACTACGTGCTGATGAAACTCCCGCATGAAGACCGTCTGCAATTCCTCATCATGCTGCCGCTTACGCCCAGCAACCGCGACAACATGGTTGCCTGGATGGCAGCGCGTTGTGACTACCCGGGTTACGGCGAGCTCGTCGTCTACAAGCTGCCGAAGGATCACTTGAGTCTGGGCCCGATACAGGTTGAAGCCATGATTGACCAGGACCCTCTGATCTCGGAGCAACTCACGCTCTGGGACCAGCGAGGCTCACGGGTCATTCGCGGAAACATCCTCGTGATCCCGATGAACGACGCGTTCCTTTATGTCGAGCCGGTCTACCTGATCGCAGAAGGCACCAGCATTCCGCAGCTGAAACGGGTAATCGTAAGCGACGGCGCCGCAATGGCCATGGAGCCTTCCCTCGCTGACGCACTCCAGGTTGTTTTCAAAGGTCGGCCAAGGTCCCCCGCACGCCTCCGTCAGGAGAGCGCGGCTCGGCAGCTTCCGGCCCGCGACGCACTCGAACGTGCCGAGCAGGCCCTGCGCCGGGGAGACTGGGACGATTTCGGCAGCGCTATGCAGGAGTTGAAAGACATGCTGTCAAACGAATCGGACAGCAACTGAAAAACCTCCACGTTCACGTGTCGACTGTTGCCTCTTTTGTCGGGTTAAGGGAACGCCGTTACAGCCTCGGCATTGACCGCTTTCACCTTGACTCGGACTGACGCCGTGTTTCGTTGCTGGCTGGAAGAGCCGACCAAGAAACAATGCGATGGATCTGTTGTGGATAAATACAATCCGTTTTCAAGCCTGGCTCGAGCGCTTCTGTTGTTTTCGAGACACCGTCAGTTCGTGTCGGCAACCGAATACTCCAACTGTCCGACCTCGAGGTCTGAGTTGGCCATTTCCTGCAGCAGCTTGATTTTCCAGTTTCCCGCCGTGGCTGTCGGAATGCGCTTCCAGATTCTGTAACGGGTTGCGCCGCCCAGCGAGGCATTCGACGTTTCGCGCACCCTGTTGTTGCGGGAATACTGCAGCAGGAGCTTCGCCTCCTCACCGGCCGGCACCAGGAAGTTCATCCACAGGTACGCTTCCTGACCCTTTTTCAACGATTCGGCAGAAAGATCGGCCACGCATTCGTTCTTGTTTTCTCCCTTCAGGGATACTTTCTGGCAAAACTTGTACTCCATGGGGACGACGCCCTGTCCTTTACCGTTGAAATAGTAGTTGATCACCTTCCTTGCTTCCGCCGAGGTAGGCTTCTCCTGCGCCATCGCCAGCGACGGCAGGTACAACAAAGAGACGGTTAAAGCACAAACCAACTTTTTCACTGTCTTTCTCCTTTACGCAGCGTATTGGAAGAATAACCGGTCTCGCTGCTGGCTGCCACGTTGTGTGAGCTCGAGACTATGCTGATCGCGCCTCCCAGGCGCGGCATTGTCGAACCCGTCGTGGCCAGTCGGGGTCGTGAATTCGGGGACATTTTCAGCGTGGGTGGCCACGGCGTATGGTCCAGTCCGGCACTCTCGAGTCGAAACGGCGCGTGATGCCCGGGCTCGGTACCTGGGGGATAGCGAGTTCGGACCCTGGTATCTATCTGTTCGACGATGCGTCTGATGACCGTCGGGTTTTCAAAGCCTGCGAGTGGCTCAAGTGTGCTGAGCTTCGGTCGATACACGAATGTGGGGAGACTCTTGATCGGCCTTTCTGGATCACTGGCGCTGGCTGTGTGTGCTCCTGAACACTCGCATTCCGCAGGTAAACTAGTGGCAGTTACCAGGTTTTGAGCCAGAAATCCGCAAACGTTCCAATCAAAGTAGCGCTGGAGGGACTCAGCAGTCGCTCGATAAAGGCGGTCGCATCGATCTTCAGACGGCATTATGGCGATCGTTTCACAATCGGCAGCGCAGCCGATGCTCAAGTCGCCGTGTTCAAGATGGGGGGTGCTGACGCGTCACGCAACTGGCGCGAGTTTCGGCAGCGACACCCTGATCTGAGCGTGGTTGTCGTTGCGGAAGAGCCGCCAGACATCGATAGCGTGAATTACGTGCCCATACCGATCAGCGTTCCGCGCTTGAAACGCGCGCTGGAACTCGCCGCGGCCGGTACAGCGATGGTACCCGAGGCCGTCCCCGCACACGGTCTCCGATCTCGCTCGGACAAAACGCCATCCAGCGTCCGGAAGTCGGCGAACAAGCCCTCCGTCGCGGCCCGCAGAGAGCCGCAGGTGCGTGCGGCAATCGACAAGGAAGTGCACTACCGGCCAGGATCCTGTTTTCTCGGACACCTGACCCGAAACATTGCCAGGCATCCAGGCATGGCCATCAGCATGCAGTGCTGGAGTAAGTACTCCGTAGTTGCCGACACGTCCGCAGGGACGCTTTTCTCCGACCTGCCCGACTCCAAGCTGCGCCAGTTAGCTGAAGACTCGAGCGCCCGGCACATCGCCGGTGAAGTAACGACAATGGAGTCCGGGTCATGCGCGGACTCCTTGACCGCCGGAAAAAAGCGGCTCAGATCCTATGCCTTCGAGACTTTCGTGTGGGACCTTGCGGTGCGCACGTCGCGAGGGCGGGTACCCGAAGGCACGTTACTGGATGTCCCCGTGTACTTGAGGCGATGGCCGAATTTCACACGCCTCACACCGATTCCCGAAGCCATGCGCGTCAGTGCAGTGTGGGTGCAGCAGCCGCGCTCACTGGTCAATCTCTATGAAACACTCAAAGTGCCGATCGAGCATGTGTTCACACTTTATTCAGCGGCGCATGCAATCGGCCTGGCCGGCGTGGGCCAACGAGAAGTCGACGGTCTTCTTGAACCCGCGGCGATCGACGGATCTGAAAATGAAGGTCTGTTCGGCTCCATTCTGAGGAAACTGACCGGCAGGGCAATTGAGGCGTAGAACAGCGGTGCCGAATGAGATGAAAAGCCCCAGAATCGTACTCACCGGCACCGATGCTGTCGAAGCCGTCGCGACGCTCAGCGAGATAGAACCCGATAACGCACATTGTCACGCCCTGGACGAGACCGGCGTCGTCGACCCGACGACAACCGTGGTTTTGAAGCACGGGATGATGCGAGTCGAAAGGGGAGGAAGAATCCACCTCTACGGCAAGCCCGAGAAGGTGCACACCGACGCCGTCGCGAGACTGCTACGCTCGGGTGGAATCGGGTTGATAACACTGTTGAACAACAAGAGCCAGTATCCTTTGCGGGACATGAACTTCCAGCTCCACACCTTCCAGGACTTCATCGCCGGCAGTTCAGTCGCCGTGGGCATCACGCACCTGGATCTGGATGACCCGTACTCGATAGACGACTATCAAACAGAACTCGTCCAGCGCGAACTCCAGGCCCCGGTGTTCGACGTGAACAGCAAGGACTATGAGGACCTCGTCACGCTGGTGGAAGCGCTGCTGCTCAGCGCGGCGGCACAAAGGGCGGTAAAATAGAACGCTTTCCGGTACTCGATCGGGAAATCAATGGGGTCAGACCGGTCAGACTCGATTGATCTGATATCGTTCGCACGTAACATATCTGGTTTCGCGCAATCAATCGAGTCTGACCAAAAGTCTGACCCCATTGATCTTTTTGACAATCGAGCCTCTTATCGATTCCGGATGGCGGCATCGCTCCTGACCTGTCCTTCGGGAGTGCGCACGATTGGCGCCCGTGTTTGCGGTTACACTACGCTGCCAGCACAAACTCATCGAGGCTTCCGGAAGAACCTTCTGCACCCTGGCTGTACCCCAACAATCGCAACCGGATTCAAGTCTTATGCTTCTCGTCTCCCGTCCTGCCTCAACAGAGGGCGATGATGCGCGCGCGGGCATTCTGTGGATGCTCCTCACTACCCTCTTCTTCGTCAGTCTGGACGCGACGGCGAAGTTCCTGGTAGCACGCTACCCCGTCGTCGAAGTTGTGTGGGCACGCTTTGTGTTCCACATGCTATTCGTGGTGATTGTGCTCGCGCCGCAACTGCGCGCCCATGTGGTCACACGGGGTCCATGGTTACAACTTGGACGTTCGCTGCTGCTGCTGTCGACTACAATGTTTTTCTTCTTTGGCGTGAAGCTTCTACCGCTCGCCGACGCAAGCGCCATCATGTTCACCAGCCCGATTCTGGTCACGGTGCTCGCGATCCCTTTGCTCGGCGAGCATGTCGGTCCGCGACGGTGGGCCGCCGTAGCGGTGGGTTTCATCGGCGCACTCATCATGGTCCGACCCGGAATGGGCATCATGGGCGCAGGCGCAGCGTTGCTTCTCGGAGCGGCGCTGTGCAACGCACTGTACCAACTCGTTACGCGCAGAGTGAGGACCACCGATGGTCCACTCACGACCTTGCTCTATACGGCATTAGCCGGCGCGGTGTTGCTCACATTCGTGATGCCCACGGTATGGGTAACGCCACAGCTCGCGCACTGGCCGCTATTCGCCTTGCTGGGTGTATTTGGCGGTGCCGGACACTATGCCCTCATCAAGGCATTCCAACGTGCACCTGCGGCGGTAGTCGCGCCCTTCTCGTACGCGACCCTGCTGTGGGCGACAGGATTCGGCTTTGTGATCTTCGACGAACTACCAGACCTCTGGACGATAGTAGGCGCGTCGATCATTGCTGGCGGCGGTTTGTACATCCTGCACCGGGAACGGCGTAAACGGGTCGGGTCGCACGATCCCGTCGTGAATTTGCCACCACCTGTCGAACCGGCGTTGGCCGAGGCGCCAATGAAGCGCGAGTCGTAACGACCGAGTGCCTGAACGCGCGGCCCGCACCGTCGTGCAACTTGAGACCAATCACGGTCCTGGCGGAAAGGTTGCTCTGCCGGCCACCTGTGCTGCGGTGCAGCACTTCAAGACGGCCATGAAACTGAAGCAGCCGTTTACGTGTTAGGGTGCAAAGTACGAGCGGTTGAGCGATAGGAACAGTTGCTGAGACGGTGAAAGCGAGCATACTGATTTGGCCTCTCATGCTCGCAGTCTTCGTTGCTTCAGGAGCCTGGTTCCTGATCAACGGCATCATCGAATCCAACCGTGATAGCGCTATCGTCGGAGGTCTGCAGCTGGGTTTCGCTCTGGCGGGTTGGGCAGTAATTCGTCGGTACGGGATTCGCGTCGAAAGGATAGAAAACGGCGTGGCGTCAGTGAGAACGTACTCAGGACGGCACTCCCTGATCCTCGCCGACGTGGAAGCGATCTTCCCCACCTCGAACCGAAACCGCACCGTGATCGCGATTCGTTCCGGGCCAAGCGCTTTCTTCTACATCCTGCGTGGTGCACCCGGATTGAGACCCCTGGTGGACGCCGTGAGGAGAGAGAACTCACAATCCGATATTCGAGACTTCTGAACCTCGGCCGCCAGGACCTCGCCCACGCTGAGAGATCGACGACGGCGCCGCCAGGGCGACGGACCTCAGTATTCATCGAGCGCGGCGGCAAGCTCATCACTACGGACGGACTCATTCCCTACGGCAGTTCCACGAGGTCGACGAGCTTGCCTTAAACCTGACAGGCCGCTGCTAGTGGCGCTACGCCTGTTGAAGATCGCGAACGGAGCGGTCGCGACTGACCGCTTATCTGCCGCCTCTGACGGACGCAACGCGCACGGCGGGTGTTGATAATACCGACCCAATGATCGATTGTGCTGCGCCGCAACGCATTTCTCGTCGTTGTTCTACCTACGACTAACTCGTCTACTAGCAGTCGTAAAGTTATCATTTGCGGCTTCTCGAGTACGCTGGTCGAGCGCCTGACTGGTCCCGACTACGATCGGATAGTGGCGGTGCTCGGCCCTTGACTTCCAGTGCTGCCAGGCGTCCAGTTGCGACCTGGTTTCAATCGGGATCGGCGGGAGGTTTGCGGTGTCCAGAGTGTCTGTGAGTTCACTGGCGGCGGCGATGTTGTGCTCGCTCTTCCCGCAGTTCGTGTCGGCCCAGAATCAGGGGGGCCCGCTGCCCGATGGGCCGGGCAAGCAGTTGGTGGAAAGCGTCTGTACCGCCTGCCATCGGAGTAATCTCATCACCCGCAGTTCAGGATATACCCACGCGCAGTGGGAAGAGCTGACGGCGACCATGATCGACCTGTCAGGCAGCCCTGATCAACGTCGCGAAATCACCCGGTATCTCGCCACTCACTTTCCTCCCAGCGCCGGGCGTGCGCCCAACGTTGTTGCGGGGGACGCAGAGGTGGAATTCAAGGAGTGGACGGTCCCGACGCTCGGCCAGCGGGCACGCGACCCCGTCGAGGCCGCCGACGGGACCATCTGGTGGGCCGGACAATGGGGGAACCTCATCGGGCGGCTCGATCCGGCGACCGGTGAGATGCGTGAATACTCCCTGCCGGGTAAGTCCATGCCGCACAGTGTGACGCTCGATAGTGCCGGTCACGTCTGGTACACGGGCAACAAGAACGGCACAGTGGGCAAACTCGATCCCGCGACCGGCCACGTCACTGTCTTCGAGATGCCGGACCCCGCCGCGAAAGACCCGCACACGGCGGTTTTCGACAAGACCGGAGTCCTGTGGTTCACGCTCCAGCAAAGCAACATGGTCGGCCGGCTCGATCCCGCGAGCGGCCACACCAAGCTGGTAAACATGACGACCGCCGGCTCGCGGCCCTACGGCATAAAAATCGACGCGCAGGGCGCTCCCTGGGTTGCGTGCAACGGAAGTAATTGCCTGGTCAAGGTCGATCCAGTGACCATGGAGCTGACCGAAGTGAAGCTGCCGACTCCCGGGACAACGGTGCGACGGCTGGATATCGCAAACGACGGCATGATCTGGTACGTCAATTCATCGCTGGGCCGCCTCGGCCGGTACGATCCGCAGAGCGGGGATGTCAAGGAATGGATGTCGCCGAGCGGCCCGAACTCCCATCCATACGCGCTTGCGATCGTGAATGGCGTCGTGTGGTACAACGAGTCACGGACGCGACCGGACATGCTGGTTCGCTTCGACCCGAAGACGGAAAGATTCCAGAGTTGGCCGATTCCCTCGGGCGGCCTCTACGCCGGCATCATCCGCCACATGAGGCCGACGCGTGACGGCAACCTGCTCATCCACCAGAGCAGCACGAACCGGATCATCCTGGTGAGGCTGAAGCGCGAGACCTGAAGCCGGGTTGTCGAACGCTCGAAGTGCGCGACACACCGCACCTCAGGGAGATAATCCGGCCCGACGGGTCGTTGTGTCGATGCGTGGTCGGCGCTTACACTTCGCGAGAGCGGAATAGAACCAACCGGCTGAGAAATCGGGCAGAAGCCCGGCTGAAAACGGACAAGGCAAGACATGGCGACAAGCCGACTCGGCTGACCGACGCTCACGTAGTGAGGCAGACTCCACTATCGCCGCACCGCCCCTACTGATCGTCGGTATTGCACAACCACGCGATGTCACTTACGTTAGGAATTCCCGGGTGATTGGTATTTTATTTGCGGTGGCTCGATGACTACAGGCAGCACTGAAGCGCGGCGGGACGAGGAAGGTTATCTCGTCAATCCTGATGATTGGACGCCAGAACTGGCGAATGAGCTTGCGCGAGAGGAAGCGTTGGTTCTAACCGATGAGCACTGGACGGTTCTGACGTTCGTACGCAACTACTACGCCGAACACGGCATCACGCCGGATATCAGACATGTGGCAAAACACCTCGCAGAATTGGTGAACTGCGATAAAAAGGAAGGCAAAGCGCGGCTGTTCGAGCTGTTCCCCTACGGGTACGTGCGCCAGACCTGTAAGATAGCGGGGATGAAGCGTCCCCGTGCGTGGAGCACTGGCTAAGCCGAACCCAGGGGACATCTGTCCCCTTTTCCGAAGTACTGGTACCTTTTCCGTATCAATGCTGTAAAGCTCACCGGAGCAAACTGGAGCGTACCCCTGGCACGCTACCTGGTATTAAACCCCATGCAGAACGCATACGCAGAGGATACTCGACAATGAGCGATCACCAACTCGCCACGCTGCTGGCGCAGGCGGACCACTTCATCCACGAGGAGACAGGCGCGGTCACGCCGCCGATCTACAACTCGAGCACCTTCGCGCGCGACGACCACTACGAGATTCGAGCCGCTGGCGCGAAATACAGCCGCACACACAATCCGACCCACGAGCCGGCCGAACGCCTGCTCGCAAAGCTTGAAGGCGGGGCGCAGGCTTTGCTGTTCGGCTCCGGCCTGGGAGCTTCCACGGCACTCTTCGTATGCCTCACGCGCGGCGATCACGTGGCCTTGCCGAACGAAATGTATCATGGACTGCGTGACTGGTTGCTGGACTTTTCCGGGCGTTGGGGACTGGGCATCGACTTCTACGACGGCACCGATCTCGATACGCTCGAGCGCATCGTCAGACAGGGAAAGACGCGGTTGGTCTGGATAGAGACACCCGCAAACCCGACGTGGAATATCACGGACATTGCCGCGGCGACCAGCATCGCGCATCGGGCAGGCGCCGTGGTAGCAGTCGATTCGACCGTCTCGACGCCTATCCTGACCCGTCCCATCGAGCACGGCGTTGACTTCGTCGTTCACTCCGCGACGAAGTACCTGAACGGCCACAGCGACCTGGTCGCCGGTGCCCTGGTCTGCAGGGAAGCAAGCGCACTGTGGGAATCGGTGCGCTTCCAGAGAAGCCACGGCGGAGCGGTACTCGCGCCGATGGAGGCATGGTTGCTGTTGCGCGGCATGCGTACCCTGCACGTACGTATGCGACAGGCCTGCGAGAATGCCGAGCGCATCGCCCATTTCCTCGCGACACACGACGGCGTGGAACGGGTAATGTACCCGGGCTTGAAGGACCATCCCGGACACGAGATCGCCAGGCGTCAGATGAACAGCGGCTTCGGCGGGGTCGTGTCATTTTTGATCAACGGAACCGCCGACGCAGCAAAAGCCGTCGCCAGCCGCACACGCCTGTTCGTTCCGGCAACTTCGCTTGGCGGCGTGGAGAGCCTGATCGAACACCGCGCCTCGGTGGAGGGACCTAACAGCCCGGTGGCACCCAACCTCTTGCGCCTGTCCGTGGGCATCGAGGACGCGCAGGAATTGATCGAAGATCTGGACGAGGCCTTGACTCATGCAAGGCAGACATCATGACATTGCGCTACGCGCATCTGAACAGGAGCAAGTTGATTAGACTGAATTGATCCCCCGGTGATATACGGTACGAAAATACCCACAGCGCGGGTATCGTTGCTTCTGGCATCTCCAAGGGGGTTTAAACGTTACGCCAGTCAAACTGTTGCCTTCTCGCGCTTGAGTCCGGGCAGTCCGAATGGCTGGTTCGGGCTGCTCCACAACGGCCTATCCTCGGAGGTTCAGCGTGCGCCGATCCGGACCACGTCACCGTCGAATGTCGGCACTGTCAGGACAAATGGGTCGGTTGGATAGCAGAGCGCCTGTTCCTCCAAGATGCCGAGTGCTATCTGTTCGCCTAAACGCAAGGCGTCGTAGTAGTCGGAGTAGTAGTGTACGCCGGCCATATTGCGGCCAATTGAGATATTGGCCGCGAGCTTGTTCAGTTCCCCCTCCAACGTGAGGAAATCACACCCGGTTGTACGTACCAGGCTCGCGCCTGTCGCCTCTGGTACATACTGAACCGACTGGTCGCATCGTTCAGCGGGTAGAAACCGATCTTCACCGTCTCGATGGACGAACGCAGCGCTGGTGTCGAAGTATGCCTTGAGTATCGTGACGCAGGCACCGGCGACGGTTGCGTGTCCGGCGCCGTACGCCGGATGCATGGGTGACCCTTCCTGAAACGCCATCGGCAGTAGCGCCGTGCCCGCGGGACTTGCCGCCCGGATTTTCGCGACCGTCGGCGCGATGCTTGCCGCAAGCTCGGAGAACGGCGTGCCGATGTGCGGAAAAGCCGCTTCGATACCCGCAGCCTTGTGCACCCGCGCCGCAAGTGCTTCCGGGCGCAGGCGGATGTGGGTGTTGAACTTCTGATAACGAACTGCTTTCAAAGCGCGGGTCGCAACTTCGGCGACGAGCGTCAGAATGTGCGGTCCGCCGTACAGCGCGAAACCGCCGGCCTCTCGCGGATGTGATTCGAGGTCCGCCACAGAGCCACCGGCTGCATCCAAGCTGTTCAGAAAGAAGTTCCCCTGCCCCGAAAGATTCGCGAACGCTGGATCAAACGGCGTCTCCATAGACAACAAGATAAGGCACGCGTTGAGATAGGCTTCGTAGAGCGCATCGTCATGGACGTAGGTCGCCAGATCACGGGGAAAAGTGATGAAGCGACGTGGCGCATTTGCGAACAGCGCCGCGTTGTCGCGCAAGGCTTCTCCGTTCTGAGCCCGGAGCCAGCCGACCCAATCGGACATGTAATTCTGCGGGTTTGCCACGGGTACACGCTGGTTGATCTGCAGCACACCATATTGGATCAATCCGCCGCTCATGATCGCGCCGCCTGGTTCCGGTGCATCGTTTCCGATCAGCATGAACTGCGACAGGTAAGGCCCGACATCCACTTTCGGTGACGAGCCTCGAAACAGGGTTTGAGCGGTTACGCGACCGTTTTCCGTAGTGCGAGGCCGCCCGGGCAGTCCAGCCGCAGCGTAAGCTAACGCGCCCAGTCGGTTAACGGCGCCGGTGACGGCGGCGTTGTCCGTTCCGGCGGTGAAATCCGTAAGCGGCTGCTCGCGAAGCAGCGCCAGCTCGTAGACTTCGGCCATTTCATACGCCAGTTCGTCAGAGCCGAGGGCGGGGGCCGGAGCCATCGTGACCGCCTGCGGATCCGGTCCTTGCAGATCGTAGACGACACCGGCGGTGGGCGCTTCCCAGGGACGTTTTTTTTTCGGTGCGGAACGGACATTGGCGGTGAACGCATCGATGAACCCTTCGTCGATGGCCCGGCGAAACCCCTCGAAGTCCTCTTTAGCGACAATGAGGCCGGTAGCGAGGTCATGGCGCAATCCTTTGGTGAAGCTCATTGCGTAATTGGCTGTAGCGTAGCGCTGCTCATCACCGTTACCTATGTGGTCAGGGTGTGCGCGTCCCTTGGCTTTCGCCGCCGCTGCGTTTCGAACTCGATAAGCTTCTTGTCGACGATCCTGATTCATCGTACTCGTTTCCTTGTTGCAATGGCCGCGCTCTGCCAAGAGAGACTCAGGAATAGCGAAACGCCCAACGCGCCGGCACGGCAACTGGTGGGACTAATGCCGTTGCCGAGTCGTTCTTCAGCAGCCAGAAAAAACGTATCAAAAAAACGCATCTACAACCCGCGCGATCTCGCCAGGGCCGATGTCATCGACAGTCATATCGGCGGGGTCAGTCCCGAGGCCTTTGAACGTGCCTCATTTGTTGGGCGTGTAGATGTCCTGCGTACCGCAGGGGATCCCTCTTGAGGCTAGGGATGTTTGACCAGGCTCACGCCGTACTGACCCTCTGCGCCGACCGTCTGGCACATCAGGCGTGAGGCAAGTTAGAACTCCGGGGTAGCGCCCTACCCCGGAGCGTTTTGTTCACCGAAGGTTCGGCTTACTTCTGCAACTCGGTCCAGATCGCCGTATAGAGCTTCTGGACTTCCGGCGAGCAGGTTGGGACGAAGTGACCTGACGCCACGAACTCTTCAGGAATGACCACCTCGGGAGCCGTCAGCATGTCTTCAGGCATGAACTTCTCGGAGCCCTTGATGCCGTTT
>JAHELT010000001.1 GCA_024644045.1 Chromatiales bacterium
ACGTTCTTGACCGCGCCGGTGCGCGGCAGCATTCTGGAACTGGTGGCCCCGCGCGAAGCCGGGAACCGCAGCTGGCATTCGGCGTTGAGCTGAGCCCGCCGGCGCAACAGGGCGCTACCCCTTCCAACTCGATCGCACGGTTCTTATGCTTGGCGGTCATGGCCGCTCAACTGGAACTGTTTTCAAGCGCGGGCGAAACGCCCGCCGTTGCGCCCGCGGCGCAGGGCGCTGATCACGCCGAGCTCGCCGGCGGGCTTCCGGACGGGCTTTACCTGGGCACGTCGTCATGGTCCTTCCCAGGCTGGCGCGACCTCCTCTACGCGAGCGGTTGCGACGTCCGGACGCTCGCCCGTCACGGCTTGCAGGCGTACGCGCAACACCCGCTGTTCCGCGCGGTGGGGCTGGATCGCACATTTCACGCGCCGTTGACGGCGGAAGGTTACCGCACGTACGTCGATCAAGTGCCAGCGGAGTTTCGTTTCGTGGTCAAAGCGCCGGCCGCCTGCACTACGCCGCGGTGGCACGCCACGAGCGGTCGGCCCCACGGGCCCAATCGCGACTATCTCGATGCGGACTACGCCGTAACGCGTTTTCTCGAGCCCTGTCTCGAGGGCCTCGGCACGCACCTGGGTGCGCTCGTCTTTCAATTTCCACCCCAGGGCGGCGCCGTCACCCGCGCCCCCCGTGCATTCGCGTCCCGCCTGCTGGCCTTTCTCGAGGCGCTGCCCATCGGACCGCTCTACTGCGTGGAGCTGCGCGACGCAGCGCTCCTGAACGAAGACTACGTCGCGGCGCTGAGCGCCGCAGGCGTTACCCACTGCATCAGCGTGCACCCTCGCCTGCCCGACGTGTCCGAGCAGGCAGCTGTCGCCGACGCAGCGTTGCAGCGTGCGCTGGTGGTTCGCTGGAACCTGCATGGCGGGTTCAACTACGAGCAGGCCCGGGCACGCTACCGACCCTTCGACCGTCTGCTGGACCCCGATCCTGATACGCGTACGGCTATCGTAGACGCCGCCATGCGGCGGCTGCGCGAGGATCGCCCCGCGTTCATCACGGTGAACAACAAAGCCGAAGGCAGCGCACCGCTCAGCGTGATCGAGCTGGCGCGCGAGTTTGCCAGTAACCGCGATGGCGATTCCCGTGCCGCCGCTGAGTGAGGCAAGCGCCGCGACGCTGGTGGCGCTTTATCGCCAGCGCGCGCTGTCCCCGGTCGAGGTGATGCGCGCGACTCTGGATGCGGCACGCGAGAAGAACCCGGCGCTCAACGCGTTCCAGCTCATCGATGAGACGCGCGCCCTCGAAGCGGCCGAGGAGTCACTGGATCGCTGGACCCGCGGCCAGCCGCGCAGCGCGCTGGACGGCGTACCCATCCCGATCAAGGACCTGGTGGACGTGCGCGGCTGGCCGACCCGGCACGGCTCGCTCACCACGGCGGGGGACGCGGTCGCAAGCCAGGACGCCCCCTGCGTCGCCAGGCTGCGCGAGGCGGGTGCACTGATTTTCGCCAAGACGGCCACCCCGGAGTTCGGCTGGAAAGGCTTGACCGACAGCCCGCTCGCCGGCGCCACGCGCAATCCCTGGGACCCTGCACTGAGCCCGGGCGGCTCGAGCGGCGGTGCGGCGGCCTGTGTCGCAGCTGGCATCACCGCGCTGGCGCACGGCAACGACGGCGGCGGCTCGATCCGCATCCCGGCGAGCTACTGTGGTCTCTTCGGCATCAAGCCGACGTTCGGCCGGGTTCCCGACTACCCGCGCCTCGGCGCCTACGACACGCTCGCGTGCGAAGGGCCGTTGACCCGCTCGGTGCACGATGCCGCCGTGTTTCTGAACACTGTGGCGCGGCCGGACCACCGTGACTGGTACGCCGCACCCTATGACGGCCGCGATTACCTCTACGGGCTCGACGCCGGTGTTGAGAGTGTACGCATCGGTTTGAGCGCCACACTCGGCGGTGTGGCACCCGCGCCCTTCATCGCCGAAGCGGTGCGCGCCGCGGGCCGCTCCTTCGAATCGCTGGGCGCCGACGTCGAAGAAGTGGACGACGTGTTCTCTGCATTGCGCCCGCGCTTCGAACGTTACTGGCTCGGCGGCCTGTTCCAGCGCGTTGCGTCGGTGGACGCGGCTCGGCGCGACGACCTCGATCCCGATCTGCTGCGCGTCGCCGCCACGGGTGAGGACGTGACGCTTGCTGAATTCTCCGCGGGCGTGACGGCGCGCGGTGAGCTGGCCGCGCAGCTGAGCGAGTGGCACCGGCACTACGATCTGCTGCTGTGCCCCACCATGCCCACCGATCCTCCGCCCGTGGGAACCCGCTACCACACGCCGACCTTCGACCGCTGGCGGCACGCCACGCCCTACACGGTGGCGTTCAATCTGACCGGACAGCCGGCCGCCAGCATCGCCTGCGGCTTTTCGCCGGCCGGCATGCCCATCGGCCTGCAGATCGTCGGTGACCGCTTTCAGGAGGCTCTGGTGTTGCGGGCCGCACGCGCCTTCGAGCAGGATCATCCCGTCACCTGCGCACCTTTGAAGCGGGGCACGACCTGAAGCCGGCGACCGTTCACCGCGTCCGCTGACAGTACCCGGGGGACCGGAGGAGACACCGCATGACACCCCAGCTGCACTTCTCCCGCGAGGAGCTGCTCACCAGGCAGCGAGCCGCCTGCGCGCATGGCCGATGAAGACCTGGACGGGCTCATCCTGTTCCGCCAGGAAAGCATGTACTACCTGAGGGCTACGACACCAGCGGCTACAGCATGTTTCAGGCGGGCTATCTCGGCGCCGACGGCCGCACGGCGCTGCTGACCCGCACCGGGGTGCCAGCATGCCCGTTCGCTCGACGCTGCTCCAATCGCCCGGGTCACCGCCCCGCCCGATAGCCTTTTTTACTGAGTCTTTTCAGCCATTCATAAAAATATTGAACATCGTTTATTTTTACGGTATATTATTGAACATTGTTTAATTAATGACTGACCACCGCAGGACAAGCCACCCGGATGAACGTGCCCGTGCTCGTGCTTGCAGCAGCCTCCCTGATGCTCCTCCTGGAGCGGCTTGCCCCGGCGCGGCAGCGGCCGGCGCCGCCGGGCTGGTGGCTGCGCGCCGGGCTGCTGAACGGCGCCCAGGCTGCCGTGGCCTGGCTCGGCACGGTGTCATGGGATATCTGGTTCTCGGGGTCGCCGCTCTGGCCGGGCGCTGACCTGCACGGCGCAAGCGGCGTCTTCGCCGGCTATCTGCTCATCACGTTTGTCTACTACTGGTGGCACCGCGCCCGTCACGCGAATCCGTTGCTCTGGCGATTCGTGCACCGGCTGCATCACAGCCCGAGCCGGATCGAGGTGTTGACGAGCTTTTACAAGCATCCGCTGGAGCTGGTGCTGAACGGGTTGCTGTCAAGCGCGCTGCTGCACTGTGTGCTCGGTCTGGGCCCGGTGGATACCGCATCGACGGTGCTGATCACCGGGCTTGCGGAGCTGTTCTATCACTGGAACGTCCGCACCCCGCGCTGGCTCGGCTGGTTCTTTCAGCGCCCGGAGATGCACCGGGTGCACCATCAGCGCGGCGTGCACACGTCAAATTATTCCGATCTTCCGTTGTGGGACGCACTGTTCGGCACCCTCGACAACCCGTTCCACGACATCGACGAATGCGGCTTTCCGGACGAGCATCGCCTGGGCGCGCTGCTTGCCGGCGCCGCGGTACAGGAGCAAGACCGATGAGCATACGCAATGCCGTTCAGCTCGCCGTGTTGCTGGGCATCGGCTGCCTGCAGATGCTGGGCGACGTGACCGGCAGCACCACGCTCAAGGCGCTCGGCGTCCTCAGCCACGCTTCACCGGCACCGAAAGTGTTCACCGCCCAACAGGGCTTCGAAACCTACTCGCCGCGGTTCTACGTGTGGGCTTACCCGGACGATCGTGATCCGGTGCGCCTGCACATCACACCGGCGGTCAACGCGCGGGTGCGTGGGCCGTACAACCGCCGAAATGCGTACGGGGCAGCGCTGTCGTACGGCCCGGTGCTCGCCCGCGCCGGCGCCACCCGCCCGATGTTCGAAACCGTGTTCGAGTACGCGCTGTGCGACCCGCGCGGGGTGGCGCGCGAGATCGGGGTACCCGATGCAACCCGCTATGCGGTTGAGGTTGTTCCACGCAGCGCACGCGCGCGCGTCACCTGGCCGACCCGGTTCGAGGTTGATTGTAAGACGGGTGCGGTGCAGGCGAATGGCGCGCAATCGTGACGAATTCCAGCACCCTGTTCGGGAGAACTGAAACGCAACAGCTGAGCAACAACCAGCTCCGCATCACCGGCGGCCAGTACAGCCTGTACCGGTGGCTGCTCGGTGCCTACCTGATGATTCACTTCGGCTTTCTCGCCGGCTACGCGGACGAAGTGTTCTCCAACGCCGGCATGCTGGCGAACGCCAGTTTGAGTCCGCTGTTCGACAGGGTGCCGAGCCTGCTCTGGTTCAACGACGCACCGTGGATGGTTACGGCGCTGACCCTGAGCGCGGCGCTCGCCGCGGCGCTCTTCGCGGCGGGACGCTTCGACAAACCGGCCGCTGCGTGGATGTTGCTGGTGCTCATCACCCTGTTCTGCCGCAACCCGCTGATCGCCAATCCGGCGTTGCCGTACGTCGGCTTCATGTTGTTGTTGCACCTGTTCGTGCCGGCGGCGCCGTACGGCGCATTGGCAGCGCGCGGACGCGCAGACCCTGGCGCGGGCTGGACGCTGCCGGCGCACCTGTTCTTTGCGGCCACCGCGGTGCTTGCCCTGTCCTACAGTTACAGCGGGTACACCAAGCTCCTCTCGCCGGGCTGGGTGCTGGGGGACACGGTCTGTCTGGTGCTGCAGAACCCGCTCGCGCGCGACTGGTTCGTGCGCGAGCTGTTCCTGTGGGTACCTGAAGGTGTGCTGCGGGCGCTTACCTGGTTCATCCTGTACGTGGAGCTGCTGTTCGCACCGCTGTACCTGATCCGGATACTGCGCCCGTGGCTGTGGCTCGGCATGCTGTTCGTCCAGCTCGGCTTCCTGATGCTGCTGCGGTTTCCGGACCTGACCGTGCCGATGCTGCTGTTCCATCTGCTGACCTTCGATCCGCGCTGGCTGATGCCGCGGCCGTTCGCCGACGCCACGCTGCACTATGACGGCGGTTGCGGAGTCTGCCATCGCGCCGTGCGCTTCGCACTGGCCGAAGCGCCGGCAGCAGGCCTCAGGTTCCGGCCGATGCAGCGCGATGGCACGCTCGCCGCCCGGGACGCGACCAGTTGGCGTCTGGTGGAGGCGAACGGCGAATGCTTCGAGAAAACCGCCGCGGTGATCCGGTTGCTGCGGGCCTGCGGCGGGACCTGGTCGCTGCTCGGCTGCGGCATGAAGCTGGTGCCGGAACGCTTGCGCGATGCGGCATATGACGCGCTCGCCAGGCACCGCAGGCGGCTGGCACGCGTGCCGGATACGTTGTGCCCGGTCGTCGATGCGCACCTGCGCCAGCGCTTCCTGTGAGGCGCCCGGCGCTCCGAACGCCGTCAGAGCTGCGGCCATGCCGCAAGGCTTTGCAGCACCTTCGCGCGGATCACGAGCACGTTCTCGTCGAGGATGCGCAGCATGAGGTAGTCGCCAGTGGCGCTCACTTGCGGCGGATGCCCTACGTCGCGCCACGTACGGTAGAAATCGCTTCCTTTTCCTGCTCGTGATGGGCTGCACCCGGGGAGTAACGCACAGGCGGGGGCAAGCGCTACGCGCGTCCGCGTCAACATCGATGTCGGGCGGGCGAGCGCCCGGCATCGTGGTGTGCGTGAGGCGTTGCCTCAAACGCCGCGAAGTGTGCAGTTTGTGCTAGAACAATCGCCCCGAGATGAGTAGCCTGCGCAATGTGACGGGGAGGATCTGCCATGAAAGAGATCACCGCAGGCGCCCGGTTTCGCGAGCTCCACGAGCAGGCGGACATTTTCGTGATGCCCAACCCCTGGGATACCGGCACCGCACGGATTCTAGCCGCGCTGGGCTTCCCGGCGCTGGCGACCACGAGCGCAGGGTTTGCCTTCTCACTAGGCCGGCGCGACGCTTGTGGCGCGGTGAGCCGCGACGAGGCCCTGGAGCACGCCAGCACCATCGTGCTGGCGACCGAACTGCCGGTGTCGGCGGACCTGGAGAACGGCTACGCCGATGCACCCGACGCAGTCGCCGCCACGGTGCGTCTGGCCGCTGAGACGGGGCTGGCCGGCTGCTCGATCGAGGACGCCACCGGGCTCGAGAACGACCCCATCTACCCGCACGAGCTGGCGGTCGAGCGCATCGCCGCCGCGGCACAGGCGGCGCGCGGGCTGCACCGCGATTTCCTGCTCACGGCGCGGGCGGAAAACTTTCTCTACGGGCGGGCGGACATCGAGGACACGATAAAGCGCCTGCAGGCTTTCGAGGCAGCGGGTGCCGACGTGCTGTACGCGCCCGGGTTACGCGAGTTGGATACCATCGCCCAGGTGTGCGCCGCCGTCAGCAAACCGGTCAACGCGGTGATGGGGCTCCCGGGAACGCAGTTTACCGTGGCACAGCTGGCCGAGGTCGGTGTCAGGCGCATCAGCCTGGGCTCCGCGTTGTCGCGCGCCGCGCTCGGCGCCTTTCTGCGCGCCGCGCGCGAAGTCGCCGACGCCGGGACTTTCGGGTTCGCCGCCGATGCGGCGACCTTTTCAGACCTGGATCCGTTCATGCAGTGAACCGCGGCCGGGGTCGCGCGGCAAACCCTCGAAGGAGTGACCATGGGCATATTGATCCTTGGCCTGGCGATCTTTTTCGCTGTGCACTCGGTGTCTATTGTCAAACGCGACTACCGCGATCGCGTGGTCGCGCAGATCGGGGAGGGGCCGTGGAAGGGTATCTACTCCCTGATCAGCCTGGCGGGCTTCGCGCTCATCCTGTGGGGCTACGGTATGGCGGGCCAGACACCGGTGCTGCTGTACGTGCCGCCACTCTGGCTGCGGTACGTGGCGATCGTGCTGCTGGTGCCGGTGTTTCCGCTGCTGATCGCCGCCTACCTGCCGAGCCGCCTGGGCGTGGCGGCCAGACATCCTATGCTACTCGCGACCAAGCTGTGGGCGCTGGCGCATCTGATGGCCAACGGGATGCTCGCCGACGTCCTGCTGTTCGGCGCGTTTCTGGCCTGGGCCGTCGCCGATCGCATCGCCGTGAAACGGCGTGCACCGGCCGTTGTCAAAGTGGCACCCCGCTCGATCGCCAACGACGTGATAGTGGTGGTTGCGGGCATCGCCCTGTACGTCGCGTTCCTGCTCTGGCTGCACGCGTGGCTGTTCGGCGTTGCCCCGCTCGGGTAGTCGCCGCCGGCGGCCGGCGCGAAACGACCCAGTCCGACCGACCGCCCCGCCGCAGACGTCGCGCGTCGCCCAGCGGAGCGCTGAAAGCAGCGGCTCGCCGGCTTTTCTGCGCGGCCCCGCCTAGCCCGTATATTGCATGAAGGTGGTTCCGAGCGTGCGTGTTTGTTGGTCTAATCAGACTGTAAAACATCTATCTGAGCAACTTTGCCCGGTGGCGCTTTGTACCTCACTTTCGGGAAAAACCTGGCGTTGCAGATCGAACAATCCCCTTTGAACCCTGGTCTGGCTATGCTTACGCAGGCCACATTTCCCCTGAAAAGCGACTGAATTGTCTGGAACAATTTTGAACAGCGAGTCGCTGGCCCGCAGGGCGCAAGGACAGGGATGCCCGGAGTTATCCTGCATGCAATATACAGGCTAAAGGTGCTGGAATGCCTGCCGCTATTCGTCATTAGCCCGAACTGCGAGCCCCCGGTGCAGCCACTCACGCTCCCTCACCCGCCGGTCCCCCTGCGCATTGCCGCGGCGTCTGCCGTGGCGACGCTGCGCGCTCTGGTGCCGCCGGGCGCGGTCGTGGAGGCGCAGGTGCTGCGCGTCAGCGCCGCAGCGACAACGCAGGCGGCTTATGACGTCTTGCTCGCGATCGGCAGCCGTACGTTGAGCATCGTGACCACGCAGCCGCTGGAAGCAGGCGCCCGCATCCGGCTCGCCAGCGACGGGCAGCTGCTGCAGATCCTCCCGCCCGCGACTTCGCCTGCCAGGGGCGAGCCGGCCCGGCCCGACCTGCGCCTTCCGTCAGCCGTCCAGACGCAGCAGCCGGCCGCGCCTGCTGCCGCACCTACCCGGTCCGAGGCTGCCCGGCAGAAAATCGCCGCACTCATCGATAGTGCGTTGCGCAGCGCGCTGCCGCGCGAGCAACCGATGAAGCCGATATTGCGTGCGCTGCAGCTGGCGCTCAGCGCACCCGGCACACCGCTGGCGGAATCCAGCAAGCAGCTGGTGCGCGAGGTGTTCGCCCGGCTTCCCGACCTCGCCGGCGTGCAGGACCCGCAGCGCCTGGCGAAGGCGATGCAGCGAACCGGAATGTTTCTGGAGCATGCTCTGTTGCAGCCCGCCGGCAGCGAAGCCCGTTCCGTCGTCGGTGGAGATTTGCGCGTGGCTCTGCTGCGGCTCGCGGCTAATCTGCGCGCACGCCTGGACGTCGCCGGAGGCACGACGCCCGCACCGCCCCGACAGGCTGCCGAGCAACACCTGCTCGAACGCGTGGAAAGCGCGCTCGCGCTCGTCAAAGTCAAGCAGCTCAGCACGCTCAATGCCCGCTTGCACAGCGCACCCGATGCCCCGGCACCGCCGCGCCTGTCGCTGGAGCTGCCGTTCCTCCACGGCGCACAGATCGAAACCGTACAGCTCACCATCGGCAAGGAAGACCCCCGGCCTGAATCCGCGGCGCCGAAGCGGGACCCGGCGTGGACGGTGGGGCTCGATTTCGAGCTCGGCGAGCTCGGCGCGCTGCACGTGCGTGCGCGACTCCAGCAGAAGCAGCTGACCGCCGTGTTCTGGGCGCCGCGAGACACCACCCTGAGTCTTGTCAAACGGCATATCGCAACGCTGCGCGAGGATCTCGCACGGCATGACCTCAGCCTGCAGCACATCGCCTATCAGCAGGGGTCGCCGCCCGCCCGACCCTCGCACCCGCGACCCCTGTTGCACGTAGCGATATGACGGACGCCGAAACACTCGAACAGCAGGCGGTCGCGCTGTTCTATGACGGCAAGAACGCACCGCGCCTGACGGCCAAGGGCGCCGGCTCTCTGGCCGAGCAGATCATCGCACTGGCACTCGAGCACGAGGTGCCGCTGCAGGAAAACACCGAGCTGGTGGCGCTGCTGTCGCTGCTGGAGCTGGGTGACGAGATTCCTCACGATCTGTACGTGAGCGTCGCGCACATCATCGCTTTCGCTTATCAACTGAAGGGCAAGGTGCCGGGTCACCAGGGACCCGCTTCGTAACCACGCCGCGAAAGCGCTAAACTGCCGGTCCCAACCGGGCAGTGCACCCCGACGATGAACACACTGAACACGCTGGACACGGCGCTGGCGCAGGCGCGGCAGAACTACATCGACAAACGCCCCGAGTCGCTGGCGACATTCGAAAATGCCACCCGCTACATGCCGGGCGGCAACACACGCACCGTGCTGTTCCACGAGCCCTTTCCGTTCCGTGCCGCACGCGGCGAAGGCGCCGAGCTGATCGACGTCGACGGTCACCGCTACCTGAACCTGCTCGGCGAGTACACGGCCGGCCTGTTCGGCCACACCCACCCGGTGATCCGCGCGGCCGTGGAACGCGCACTCGACGACGGCGTCAACCTCGGCGCGCACAACCGCTACGAGCCGCAGCTCGCCGAACTGGTGTGCGCCCGGTTCCCCTCCATGCAGCGGGTGCGCTTCACCAATTCGGGCACCGAGGCGAACCTCATGGCCATCTCCAGCGCCCGGGTGCACACCGGCCGGGAGAAGATACTGGTGTTCGACGGCGGCTATCACGGCGGTCTGCTTTACTTCGCGCACGGCGGTATCGCAATCAACGCTCCGTTCCCCTACCTGCTAGGTGAGTACAACGCCACGGAGACCACGCGCGCGCTGATCCGCGACAACGCTGACAGGCTCGCGTGCGTGCTGGTCGAACCGCTGATGGGTGCGGCGGGCTGCATTCCCGCCGACAAAGAATTTCTCGGCATGCTGCGTGAGGAGACGGCGCGCGCGGGCGCCGTGCTGATTTTCGACGAGGTGATGACCTCCCGTCTCGCCTATGGCGGTGCTCAGCAGTTGCTCGAAGTCACACCCGACATGACCACGTTGGGCAAGTACGTCGGCGGTGGCATGTCCTTCGGCGCATTCGGCGGCCTGCAGCGCATCATGGACCTGTACGATCCACGCAAACCTGATGCGCTGCCGCACGCCGGCACGTTCAATAACAACACGTTGACCATGGCAGCCGGCTGCGCCGCTCTGCGTGACATCTATACGCAGGACGCTGCCGAAGCGCTCAATGCCCGCGGCGACCGTTTGCGCAAGCAGCTGAACGCGATAGCCCGAACCCGCGGACTGCCGGTGCAGTTCACGGGCCGCGGCTCGATGATGAATCTGCACACGCTCTCCGGTGAGGTGCGCCACCCCGCCGATCTGGACGCCGCCAACGATGCCTTGAAAGAGCTGCTGTTTCTGGATTTTCTCGATGCCGGCTATTACCTGGCACGACGCGGGTTCATTGCGCTCTCGCTGGTAGTCGATGACGCTCGATTGCAGGGATTCGCGGAGTGCTATTCCGAACTGCTGGATAAACGCGGCGCCTTGATCGCCGCCGTATAACCCGCTCCGCGTTCGCCCATTGGAAAACCTCCGCCTACAAGAAGTCGTCGTCTTCCTCGTCGCCGCCGGCCTGGTCATCCCGGTATTCAAACGCCTGAAAGTCAGCGCGGTGCTGGGGTTTCTCTTGATCGGCGTGATCGTCGGGCCGCACGGTCTCGCGCGCTTCGCGGAGCAGTTCACGTGGCTGCGTTATGTTTTGATCACCGATGTCGAGGGCGTTCAGTCGCTCGCGGAGCTCGGCGTCGTATTTCTGCTGTTCATGATCGGACTGGAGCTGTCGTTGACACGTGTGTGGGGTGCGCGGCGACTGGTGTTCGGGCTGGGCGGCGCGCAGATCCTGTGCAGCGGTGCAATCATCGGGGCAATCGCGTTCGCGTTTGGAAACTCGCTCGCCGCCTCCGTGGTGCTCGGCGCCTCGCTGGCGCTGTCCTCGACGGCGATCGTGCTGCAACTGATCCAGGAACAGGGCCGCTTCGGCACGGTCGTCGGGTACGGCAGCTTCTCGATCCTGCTGGCGCAGGATATCGCCGTGGTCCCCATCCTGTTTGCCGTCGGCGCCTTGAGCACGCAGGCCAGCGGCTCGGTGATCGCTTCGCTCGGCATCGCCATCGCGCAGGCAGTGGTCACCGTCGCGCTTATCCTGATCGCGGGGCGTGTGCTGGTACGCCCGTTCCTGCGCTTTGTCAGCGTCGAACGCAGCCCCGAGGTGTTCATGGCCGGCACGTTGCTGATCATCGTGGCAACGTCGGTGATTACCCATGCGGCCGGCCTGTCCGCCGCGCTCGGCGCCTTTCTGGTCGGTCTGCTGCTTGCAGAAACCGAATTCCGCCACGAGATCGAGGTGAACATCGAGCCGTTCAAGGGCCTGCTGCTCGGCCTGTTTTTCATGTCGGTCGGCATGCGTATCGACCTCACCACAGTGCTGAATGACCCTGTATGGATCGCCCTGGCGGTCGCCGGACTGTTCGCGATCAAGACCACGATCGCGACGGGCCTGGCACTTGGCTTCCGCTTCACGCGGGCACAGGCACTGGAGATAGGGCTGCTTCTGTCACAGGGCGGCGAGTTCGCGTTCATCGTGATCGGCATGGCCGTCACTTTCGCGCTGCTACCGGAGCACACCGCCCAGTTCATGCTGATTGTCGTCAGCGCAACCATGCTCCTGACACCGACGATGGCCCGCCTGGGGCGCAACGCCGGGATAGCATTGGAGCATCGGGACAGCACGACCGCGCCCGAGATCGAGATTCCACAGGACCTCAAAGATCACGTGGTGATCGTCGGTTTCGGGCGCACCGGCCAACTGCTCGCCCGGCTGCTCGACGAGCAGCAGATAGCGCACGTGGCGCTCGAGCTCAACGTAATCCAGATCGCCGAGCAACGCGCGCGCGGCGCCCCGGTGTTTCTCGGCGATGCCAGCCGTCGTGCGACGCTGGAAAAAGCCCGACTGAAAAATGCCACTGCCCTGGTCGTGAGCATCGACAACGCCGAAGCGTCGGAACGCGTAGTCGCCGCCGCACGCGCGTTTGCGCCGCAACTGCCCATCTTCGCGCGCGCGCGTCACCGGACTCACGCACAGCAGCTCTATAAGCTCGGCGCCACGCACGTCGTGTCAGAGCTTCTGGAATCCAGCCTCCAGCTCGGCCAGCTGATGCTGCAGGCGGCCGGCCTGCCCGACGAAGCCGCGCGCGAGATGATCGATGCGCGCCGCGCAATCGATCAAGGACAGGCATCCGCCATCGATATCTGAGCCGCAGGCGGCACATGTTCATAATCACGCTGCCTGTCGCGCGGCCCTCCAGCTTAGCGAACTTCGTCAGCGACAGACGGTGACGCTCAACAATACTGGTGGCTATTGGCGACAGCGACCTCAAACACATCTTTTGCCAAATCGACCGAAATGATTTTAGACTCCACGGTGGACTCCTCCTGTTCTAGGACATTCACATGACACAACCGAATGTTGGCACATTGCGATGCCGAAAGAGGCGGGAGGAGTCCATTTCATCATTGTAGCCGACGCATCCAGAGTTGAGCGCCCCTCCCAAACAGCGGTGCTGCGCGGCTCAACTCGGACGTTATGTGTTCTTTCAAGATTGAAAGACGGGAGTAGAAATGATTGAAGGAAAAGGATGCTGCCTTTGTGGCGCGGTAAAGTTTACCGTTAAGAATATGAATAACAGCGTAGACGCTTGTCATTGCGGGATGTGCAGGAGATGGGGCGGCGGACCTCTGATGAGCGTTAGTTGTGGTACGGACGTTATTTTTGAAGGAGAGGAGAATATTACTGTGTACGACTCTTCTGATTGGGCAGAGCGAGGATTCTGTAGGAAGTGCGGCAGTCACTTGTTTTACCGACTCAAAGAAGTCAATGATCATCAGTTACCTGTAGGTCTGTTTGATAGCCAAAAGAGTTTTCATTTTGACTTACAAGTATTTGTAGATCAAAAACCCGCTTTCTATAACTTTGCAAATCAAACCAAAGAAATGACCGAAGCCGAGGTTATAGCAAAATTTGCCCCCGGACAGAACACATAACAAGCGCATTCAGTCGGGCCAGCAAACCGCTACGCGCTTTGCTGGCCGCTGATGCGCAGCGTTAGGCGTCGCTACAAGATATACCAGTTATGTCTATTCGAATCGTCCAGTTGGGAAGCGACCGAGAGGCAGATGAGGGGTTGAGAATCGGCACTGTAAGGAGGCCGCCTCGAGGAGTGCCCAAAGTAGAGTACTCCTCAAAAAACATCTATGACGTGTGGTTTCCCAATCTCTCTCCAAGCGAAGAACTCCTGAAACAGTATTTCCCGATCACCGGAGAAAAACAATGGCGTTCGTTCCAGCGTCGATTTCTTGCTGAAATGAAAGCGTCTGGCCCAACCAGAGACTTAGACGTGCTAGCGGCGCTTTCTCATCAGACCCACTTTTCTATCGGATGCTATTGTGACGACGAGTCCAGATGCCATCGTTCGATACTTCGTAGTCTTCTCGAAAAACGAGAGGCAGACCTGATATGAACTACAACGCAACGCCTAACAAGCGCATGCAGTCGGATGCGGAGCGTTAGGCTGCAGATCAGACGTGGTGGAGACCCAGCGCTATCCTCGTAACCTACCTTCCGATGAGCTCATCTGTATGCCGTTTCTCGACACTGATACAACCAGGGAGCTCCCCGCGGCTAACGCCGAGCTAAATGCACGCGGTTATCCCGACTGGCTTGTTCGCATGCTTCGAAGGATCGCGCTTCCTGGGCTGTGGTTTCAAGTTGTTGCGTGGGAGTGGGCATCCCTTGGCGCTTACGATGTACTGTTGGGGTACAGCGTCCTTCTATTGATTGCCTCTCCGTTTGTGGCGATGCTTTCGTGCCTGTTTTTTAGCACTTTCTTCTGGGGAGTCGTCCCGTTGGTTTCGGGGCTTTTCGCTGTCGTGATCGCGTCGCTTGGAATGGGACGTCGTAGGCGGGAGAGGGAGCGCGATGCCACCTGACAATGGGATGAAGCTGACAGTCAAAAGCGTCACGCCCTTTGCAGGAGCAAAGGCCGCGCCGCTGTTCCCTGCAGTGTATCCCCGACGTTAGGCATCTGATCCTTTGATGGCAAAGACTGCCTTGCGGATTCGTTTGGCAGAGGCACGCGCGAAGCCAACGATACCGACTGACAATGGCATGCAGCGGCCGCCAGAACCTCCGCCTGAAGTCTATGTTCACTATCCAAACACTAAAACCGTCTCACGCCGCCGCCCTTGACAGCCTGATTCGAACCACATTGCAAAACTACCCTACCGTCTTCGAAACGCTGCGGCGTCAGATCAAGATAGGCGACGACTATCATGACTTCATGACCATGTGACTACCTCCAGCTGGCTAAACCTGAGCTAACATGGAGAGCGAACCGAGTGTTATGGTGTGCTCGAGCGAATTAGCGATACAGGGAGGAATACAAATGCCTCAATACGTTATTGTCTACCTGGGCGGCAATAAGCCATCCACCCCGGAAGAAGGCAAACAACATTTTGCGAAGTATATGGATTGGCTATCTTCGTTGGGCGACTCTGCCGTCAGTCCCGCTAATCCGCTCAAGGCTACGAGCACGGTAGAGTCTGATGGTACTGTTACCGCTGGAGGCACAACGTCAATGTCCGGCTTCACAGTAATTGAAGCTGATTCAATGGAGGCAGCACTGGCGGTTGCAAAGGGTTGCCCTTTTCTCGATATTGGCGGTTCGCTCGAGGTGTCAGAGTTAATGAAGATGCCAGGCCAAAAGTAAATGCTGCATAGCATTGTTTTGCTTGCCTTGTGGTATGTATTCACAGCCCCAGGATCGTTCGAAGCCCTGGCAGTACACGCAGAGGAACGGGACGCATGAGACAGACGAAAATCACCGCCTGCGGCCTGGGTTTGCTGTTGACCCTGATCCCGATGATCGGGCTGACTGACGACGGGAAAACGCAGGCGGCCGAGAAAGCGGCCGTGACCTGGCTTGCGCTGGTGGACAACACCCGGTACGACGCCTCCTGGAACGAGGCAGCAACCCTGTTCAAACGCCAGGTCAGCGCGGCGGGCTGGCGCAAGGCGGTTTCGGCCGCAAGGAGCCCTCTTGGCCGCGTGATCGCCCGAAATCTGGTCTCTGCGACCTATGCAACCAGCCTTCCGGGTGCGCCGGACGGGGAGTACGTGGTTCTGCAGTTCAAGACAAAGTTCGAGAGAAAGGCGCAGGCCATCGAAACGGTGACGCCGATGATTGACGCAGGTCAGTGGCGGGTGTCGGGCTACTACGTACGGTAGTCGACAGGTTCGCAAGGAGCGGCACTGCGCGAAGTTCCCTGCGTAACGAGGCGTCTCTCACTGCCGCCAGCTGAAAACGGAACATCTCTGCAGGCGATTCCAGCGTGGAGCTTGACGGCGCTCCCAGGCTGGAGTGACGATTCGACTTGGCTTGCGCTCCAAACCCGCCCGGAAACGTAACGATGCTTGAACTCTATTTCACTCCGGACACCTGTGCGCTCGCATCGCACATCGTGCTCGAGGACGCCGGGGCCGAGTACCGACTCCATCACATTGACTTCGAGCGCTCGGATCAGCGCAGTCCCGATTACCTGGCGGTGAATCCAAAGGGGCGGGTGCCGACTCTGGTGACGCCGCAAGGCGTGCTCACAGAGACGCCGGCGATACTGGTGTACATTGCCCAGCTGTATCCGGCCCGCCAGCTCGCCCCAATGGACGATCCCTTCGAGTTTGCCCGATTGCAGGCGTTCAACAGCTACCTCTGCTCTACCCTGCATGTCGCCCATGCGCACCGGATGCGCGGTCACCGCTGGGCGGACGACCCGCAGGCCATCGCTGCGATGCAGCGGAAGGCGCCCGAGGCCGTAGGTGCCTCGTACGCTTACATCGAGGATCACGCGTTCGTCGGGCCGTTTGTAATGGGGGATCAGTACACGGTAGCCGACCCGTACTTGTTTACCCTCGCTCAGTGGATGGAAGCCGATGGCGTGGACCCGCGCAAGACGCCTCGGATCGCGGCGCATCGCGAGATGCTGCATTCGCATGAATCCGTGCAGAGAGCACTCAGCGCAGAGTCTGCATAGCGGCCTTTGGCGACACGCTGAACCGGATGCGATCAGTGCTTGCAGGCAAGGCCAAGCCCGGGCGTTAATCCGCTGTGCTGGAACTGGAGATCGTTCAATTGGACTCGGGTTCTGCGGAGCAGGCCAGGCAGGTACTGGCGCTCTGCAACCTGGCCTACGGTGAGAATCTCAGCCACCTGTTCCAATCCTTCCGTCCTTCGACGCATGTTGTCGGAACCTGCGAAGGCCAGCTTGTCACGCATGCGATGTGGGTGACCCGGTTGCTTCAGCCCGGTGCAGCGGGGCCGCTCAAGACGGCCTACATCGAGATGGTTGCGACCCACCCCGAGTACCAGCGACGTGGCTTTGCGAGCCTTGCCATGCGGCGGCTGGTCGACGAGATCCCGGGATCGTACGAACTGGCGCTTTGCCCTGCGACGCCGGCGTTCTACGCGCGGCTGGGATGGCGTTTCTGGCAGGGACCGCTCAGAATTCGCATGGACGGCGGACGCCTTGTGAACACACCCGAGGAACGCGTGATGGTGCTGGCGCTTCCGGGCCGTCCTCGACTGGATCTGGATGATCCGCTGTCGGCGGAATGGCGCGAAGGAGAGGTATGGTAACCGTAAGGATGCCGGCACCTTTGGATAGTGCCAGCGCCTGGCTCGCGTTGGCGCTGGGTGTTTCCGGCGGCCAGGGCGTATTGTGCTCGGGCGACCGCTCAGCGCTGAAACCGGGCACCGAGTCATGAACAGCGAACGCTACGCGGCTATCACACGCTCGATGATCGAGCACGAGAACATTCTGTTGCATCACAGAATGACCTGGATGTGGACCCTCCAGGGGTTGTTAGCCGCCGCGCTCGTGTTCGCATGGGAGCAGGACAGCTTGCTTCTCTGGCTCATCTGCGCATTCGGCGCCCTGTCGTCGGCTTCTTTTGGCTTGAGTTTTGTTTCGTCATTGATTGCCGTAAACAACCTGCTGACGCTATGGCATGCCTATGCTCGCGACAATCCAGGCTATTCGGGGCCACCCGTTATCGGCACCCCGCGATTGAAAGTAATCCCTACGGTATTGAAGCCATGGGGACTGTTGCCGTGGTTATCGGTAGTGTTCTGGCTGGCAGTTGCAACGGTCAGATCAACCGCTGGCGTTGGACCCTGACGAGGCGTCATCTGCAAGTACCACGACGTGAAGGTCATGTACGAAGCGCGGCTCTTCCAACAGGAAACCGGCGGTGCGCTACACTGTATCGACATGCCAACCTCACGAAACCGCTTGTCACCGAAGTAAGTACGCACATGAGTATCCGTTTCAACCACACGATCGTTCACAGCCGCGACAAGGCGACCTCCGCTGCTTTCCTTGCCGGCATTCTGGGCTTGCGGACACCCAGCCCCTTCGGTCATTTTCTGGTCGTCGAGTTCGACAACGGCGCGTCTCTCGATTTCATCGACGCGGGCGACACCGATGTCGTAGCCCAGCACTACGCGTTTCTGATCGACGAAGAGGACTTCGATGTAGTCTTCGGGCGCATCGAGGCACGTGGGCTCGACTTCTGGGCCGATCCGTTCAAACAGCACCCGGGCGAGATCAACCGCCACGCCGGCGGGCGGGGTGTGTACTTCGACGATCCGGACGGCCATCTCCTCGAGATTCTCACGCGCCCGTATGACAGCGGAGGATCCAGAGACTGAAAATTGTCCGATCGATTAACTGACAGACGTCTTTCAATCGTTGGCCTGGGCACCCAGGTCAACTGGCGCCACTGTCCGCACATTTAACGACCAGGAAGGATTCGCGTGATACGCAAACCGGGCTCAATGCGGGGGTTGGAAGCGCTCGGTCGCGTGCGGCTCAGTGACAACTTTTTCCTGCGTGATTTTCTCTATTCCGAGATTGCGAATTTTTACGGCGTTCCAAACGTCCCGGAGAATCCCGAGCTCGCCATCGCGACCGGGCGTAAGCTGTGCGAGACGCTGCTGGAACCACTGCAGGCGACTTTCGGACGCCTTGGAATACGTTCGGGATACCGTTCCGAGCAAGTTACGGCGTACGGCAACCAGCTGGGACACGGCGCCCGGGTAGAGGCCAATGCCGCGTATCACATCTGGGATCTTCCCGACGCGCAGGGGCAAACGGGCGCGGCGGCATGTGTCGTAATACCCTGGGTTGCCGATCGCTACGAGCAGGGTCGGGACTGGCGCTCGCTGGCCTGGTGGATTCACGATCACCTCGACTACGCTCATATGCAGTTTTTCCCGAAGCTGTGCGCATTCAACATACAATGGCACGCCGGAAAGGCGCGACGAATAGACAGTTACATCGAGCCCAGAGGGTGTCTGACAGAGCCCGACATGGCCAACCACAACGAGGACCATGCGAGCTGGTATGAAGATTTCCCCAGGTTTCACGCGAAGGGTGCGTTGCGCAAGAATGCGCCTTAGCAGACGGCAGGCGAGCAAGCGAATGGACGCAACTGTACGTCGGTTGCCGATGCTTGTCGTTTTTGTCGCCTGATATTCACAACCCAATGACAGGAATCTCACCATGCCGCACTTTCCTGAAAGGCTGCGCGACTTACCGAAATTCGAGGGATCCTTCGATGCTTTCAAGCTGACCGCGGGGGGCTGTGACGTCCTCATGGCATCCTACCCCGCGGGCACCAGGCTCGAGACGCACACTCACGAAACCTACAATGTTGGCGTCATCACGCAGGGAGCGATGATGATCTCCGTCGACGGTGAAGAACGCCGCTACGAGATCGGGGACTGGTATGAGCTCGCAGCGGGTACGCCGCACTCGGCCAGGACGGAAGAAGACACTTCGGAGATCGAGTTCTGGTTCTATTACTGAGCGACGCGCTCGTGAAGCTCGACGATGTTGACCGCGCAACCACCTGCACTCGAGACGATCAGCACCGGCGGATCGAGCCTGAAGGTCGATGAATCGGAAGCAGAGCATGCTGCCTCCTGTTCGTAGAATCGACCACATCGTTGTAGAAGCCCGCGAGCCAGCGGTTGTCCTTGACTCGATCCGGTCTGCGCTGGCACTGACCGTCGCCTGGCCGGTGCAGCGCGCCAGGCACGGGTACGAAAGCGGCGGACTTTTCGCCGGCAACGTGAACCTCGAGGTGATCCGTTTCGACAACCCTCGCGACCCTTCGGCGGAGCCCCGGTACTGGGGCTTTGCGCTGGAACCGGAGGGTGAAATCGGCTCAGCGGTGACCGAACTTCGCAGGCGGGGAGTCGCGTGCGGGGAGCCGGAACGAACCGAAGCCTACACGACGGTCATGCTTGACGACTACTCGTGCCCGGGGTCGGTCGCGTTCCTGTGCCAGTACCATTTCGACACCAACGAATGGCGTGGCCGCCTCGGCCAGGCGTTGCAGCGCGAAGATTCCACCGTATCTGTAACGGGCGTCGCGGAGATTGTTGTCGAAGCACGCGACTCTGCCGCCGCGCTCGATAAGTGGGGAAAGCTGTTCGGGGAATGCGAGCCGGGGAACTGCTGGCGCTGGCGCGCAGGACCGGCATTGCGACTCGTCGCCGGAACCCAAGACCGGATACGCTCGCTGGTGGTCGAACTGGACGGTTCGAGCGACGGCGCTGTCCGGGACATCGAAGGGCTCGGCATTGAATTGCGAACAAGGTAATGAGAAGCACCGGACAGGCGCTGCATCGGCGACGCAAGTAGACTACGCCCTGGCTTCTTGATTTCACAGGTGAAAAAAGACCATGCCGATGTCCGATTTCATCAGCGGGCTGCGCAGGAAGATCGGTAACGATCTGCTGCAGCTACCTACTGTGACCGTCCTTATTTTCGATGACCGGGACCGCGTGCTGCTCGTGCGCCATATCGATGGCAATATCTGGAGCACGCCGGGCGGCATGGTGGAGCCCGGCGAAACGCCCCCCGATGCCGCCCTGCGAGAGGTGTGGGAAGAAACCGGCCTTTCAGTGCGGCTGGTACGCATTATCGGCGTTTTCGGCGGGACCAATTTCGTGACCACGTACACCAACGGCGACAGGGTTTCCTGGATTTCAACGGTGTTCGAGGCCACGATCGTGGGCGGCGAGCCCCGGCCCGACAATCAGGAGACTGCGGAGGTGCGTTACTTCTCGAGCGCTGAAACAAACGGCGTTCCCTGCACGCCTCACGTGGAGGAAGTACTCGCTGTCGCACGCTCATCCACGCCCGACGGCTACTTCCAGCCACCCGGCTGGACACCTCCCGATGGCGCTTGACCCGCGAAACCTGAACCAGAGGAGTGATACATGAAGATCAACGGTCAGTGCCACTGCGGAAACATCACCTACCGGGCGGAAGTCGACCCGCGCCGTGTTTACATCTGTCATTGCAACGACTGCCAGGCCATCACGGGCTCCGCGTTCCGTTGGGCGGTCCCGGTTGCCGAGGCGGATTTCGAGCTGCTCAGCGGTGAGCCCAGAACCTATGTCAAGGTCGCCGACAGCGGCGCCGAAAGTCACCAGCTGTTCTGCCCCGACTGCGCTTCACCACTCTACTCAACGTCGATCGGTAAAGGCCCGAGGCGGTTCAATCTGCGTCTGGGCACGGCTCAGCAGCGGGCCGAACTCGCACCCGCCACCCAGTGCTGGCATCGCTCCACGCAGCACTGGGTGAAGGACCTGCGGCAGGTCGAGACCGTCGAAACCCAGTAGCGCGCAGGATCGGCACCGCCGTGATAGAGATCGACTCGATCCGCTTTTCGGTCTTCCTGGCCGCTGCGGTGCTGCTGGCAATCAGCCCCGGACCCGGCGTGACATACGTATTTGCGCGAACCGCTGCAGGAGGAAGACGCGAAGGCATCGCTTCGTCCTTAGGCACCGCAGCAGGCGGGCTCGTGCACGTAGCCGGCGCAGCACTCGGCCTGTCGTTGTTGATCGCAGAATCCGCCATGCTGTTCAGTATTCTGAAGTACGCAGGCGCCTGTTATCTGGTTTACCTGGGCGCACGCATGCTGCTGAATCGCACGCCGGCTCGGGCGAACGTCAAGGTGCGGGCCGCCGGAACGTCACGCGCGTTCTGGGAGGGGGTCGCCGTGGAGACGTTCAACGTTAAAACAGCGTTGTTCTTCCTGGCATTCATCCCTCAGTTCGTGAATCCAGCCGCTGCGCCGTTCGGTCAGTTCGTCTTGCTGGGCGCAATCTGCGTAGCGCTGAACACGACCGTTGACCTGCTGGCGGTTCTCGGAGCCGCTTACCTGCTGCGGTCGGCCGCGACGCAGGGTTTGCGCAGCCGGCTCCTGAGCGTGAGCTCAGGCGTCACCCTGATCGGATTGGGGGCATACGTCGCGCTCGTCGAACACGAACGCTGATCGCCAGGTCGCAGGTCGCCGGTCGCCGGTCGCCGGTCGCCATCCTGAACGCCCGATTGCGATGAGGTAAAATCGGGCTCTCAATCGCCGCAGATTCGAAAAGACATGAAAGTAATCCTGGTTACGCTCTCGGCCGCGGTGGTGGCCGTACTGGTTTTTTTCGTAGGCGTTCACGTGGGCGGCTATCAGTCGACCATGCTGAAGAGCTCGGCGGAAGCCGCACTCAGCGTGCAGATGCTGAGGGATCTCAGAGAGAATCGGATCGAGCCGTTGATTGCCACACAGGAAGCGCTTCTGGACGGTGCGCTCTACTACCACTCCTACTACCTGCAGTACGGCTTGCCCGCCTTGTTCGTATTCCTGGACCCGGCGGAGAAGCACATAGACCATCAGCGGATTCTGTCGGACGTCGTCACCTACCGGCGTGAACACCCATCCGTGGTCAGCGAAAAGCTGATCGAGCGCTCGGAGCACCCGGAGGGGCTGCGCGAAATGCGCCAGCGTATCGATAGCGTGCTGAAAGCGTATGCCGACCGCGATGCCTGAACCCGGACATGAAGTCCGATACTCGTCTCGGAGCGGCGGCCGTGTCGAATCGGTTCGTTGGGACGAACTGGTCGAGGTCGTCATCGCCACCACCGACGAAGGCCCGCTTTTCGAGGTCGGCTACTGGCTGCTGATTGACCTGAACAACGCCGGTTGCGCAGAGCGCAAAGGGCGCAGACGCGCTGCTGGCCCGTGCTGGCGAAGGGACGACGACGCCTGATGCGCGGCCGGCGTCTTTGGCTTCGATATTGCAGGCCGCGTTTCAACGGTCAAATACCCGGCACACCGCGGTAACAGCAGTACGGGTCGTAACGTAATCGTGGGCCGTGTCATGTACGAAGAGTCCTACTATCAGCTGATGGCGAAGTACAACCGCTGGATGAACCGGAAGCTCTACGCCGTGTGCGCGGACATTCCTGATCAGACCCGCAGGGAAGACAGGGGGGCGTTTTTCAAATCCATCCACGGCACGCTGAATCACCTGCTGTTCGGCGACCTGGTCTGGATGGACCGCTTCACCGGCGCGCCGCGCAGGAACATCGCGATGGGCGAGGAGCTGTACGCGTCGTTCGAGGCACTGCGCGACGCGAGAGACAGCAAAGATGCTGAGATCGTCGCCTGGGCGAACGAACTGAGGGAAGCCTGGTTGCGCGAACCCTTCACCTACACCAGCGGTATCGATGCAAAGACGCGCAAACTGCCGGCCTGGGTGCTGGTCACGCACATGTTCAATCATCAGACCCATCACCGCGGTCAGCTTACGACCCTGATCAAGCAGCTCGGTTACGAGCCGGGCATTACCGACCTCCCGTGGCTACCGGATCTGGAATTGCCAGGATGAACACCCCGCGCTCGCCAGGCCAGCAACGGCGCGACGGCGCGAGCATGTCGCAACTAATCCCTGTTTTCTGCCTCATGTTGGCGTGCGCTCTGCCGCTGCCCCCGCCCGCCGCGGCGGCTGTCGACCCGGCGGACTTCGTACTGGTGCGCAAGTCCGCGGCACGCCTGTACCTGATGAGAGACGGCGAAATCCTCAAGTCCTACGGCATCGCGTTGGGGCGCAATCCCATCGGCGCCAAGGTGGAGGAAGGCGACATGCGCACGCCCGAGGGGCGCTACTACCTCGATTACAAGAAAACCGACAGCGCCTTCTACCGGGCGATTCACATATCCTACCCCAACGACTGGGACCGGTTACGGGCTGCGGCGAGAGGCGTGAGCCCGGGCGGCATGATCATGATCCACGGGCAGAAAAACGGCCTCGCGTGGCGCACCAGAATCACCCAGCGGCTCAACTGGACCAACGGCTGCATCGCCGTGTCCAACGACGCGATGGACGAGATCTGGGATGCCGTCGCCGAGGGTACGCCGATTCAGATAGTGCCGTAGTCGCACCGACAGCGGTCGTGCCGGATACGGGCTTTCGACCCGTATGCGTCCCCGTCGCGGCGCTGCGCACCGTAGCTCACGCGCCGGCCGGAGCGGTTGCCTGAAGCCGCGCGCTGCTGTTTAAATGCCGCCGCATCCGTGCTGAACTCGAGGGTTCGCCATGACGTTCCACACGCCCCCCGGTCAATCGTGACGAGCTCCGCGTTCGAAGTGCACGGGCACCGCGGCGCGCGCGGTCATCGCCCGGAAAACACGCTGGCGGGTTTCGCCTATGCGCTGGAGCTCGGCGTCAGCGCGCTGGAGTTCGACGTTGGAATCACGCGCGACGACGTGCCCGTGGTGTTCCACGACTACGCGCTGACGGCGCATATCGCCCGCCGCAACGGGCGCTGGATCGAAGACGGACCGCCGTTGCGCTCGCTCCCGCTGGCGGAACTCGCCGCGTATGACGTCGGGCGCCTCAATCCCGCCAGCGATTACGCGGCGCAGTTCCCGCACCAGCGCGCCGTAGACGGCGAGCGCATACCGACGCTGGCCGAGGTGCTGGCAAACGGTTCCGAAACGGTGAAGTTCAATGTCGAGGCCAAGTCCACACCCGAGGTGGCCGGTCTCACGGCGCCGCCTGCGCAGATCGCCGCCTGCCTGGTGGAGGCCGTCGACTCGACCGCCCTGCGTGGGCGCTGTATGGTGCAATCGTTCGACTGGCGCGTGCCGCTGGCCGTGCAGAAGCTGGCGCCCGGCGTGACCCTCGGGTTCACGAGCGTCGCCCAACCCTGGTACGACACCCTGTGGCCGGACAAGACCGAAGCGTCCCCGTGGCTGGCCGGCCACGACCCCAAAGCGCATGCCGGCTCGGTGCCGCGGCTCATCGCCGCGCTGGGCGGCGCCGTGTGGTTGCCCTACTTCGGTGAGGTGACGCGGGCCAACCTGGACGAGGCCCATGCGCTCGGGCTGCGCGTGGTCGTCTGGACCGTCAACGACACCGACGACATGCGCCGTCTGATCGAGCTGGGGGTCGACGGCATCACCACCGATTACCCGGACCGGCTGCGCCACGTCGCGCAGGCGCAGGGGCTGGCAGTGCCGGCGCCGGCGCACCCATGATCGTCTACGGGCTGCGCGGCTTCACGCACCACGGCGGCGGGCGAATGCTGACCGTCCTGAGCCCGGAGGGACGCAGCGCGGCACTGGCGCACGTGAAATGCACAGACGGGCTGCGCACGGTAGCGCGGCCCGGTCTCCTCACCCAGTACCACGAGGTGCGCACCGGCAGCGTCAAGGCACTCATCGAGCGCTACGCCATCGAGCTGCTGAGCCGCGGCGCCTGGGAAACCACCAAGGCGGAGCTGGGCGAGGCCGCCTACCGCTAGCGGCCATTACCGTTTGCCGCGCGGCGCAGTCCGCACTTGGCCCGGCACACCAGATCGGTTAATTTGCACACTTGAGCACAAGAACGTTGGCGGAGGCGTAATGTACAAGTCGCTGGTCCTGGATGCGGACAAGTGCACGAGCTGCCTGCAATGCGAGATGGCCTGCTCGATGCACCACGAGGGGATGTTCAACCCGGCGCGCTCGCGCATCAAGGTATTCGAGTTCGAGCACGGCGCACGCTCCATCCCCTATACCTGCACGCAGTGCGAGGAAGCCTGGTGTCTGCACGCCTGCCCGACCAGCGCCATCGTGATCAATCACACGACCGGCGCCAAGGAAGTGATCGCGGACAAGTGCGTAGGCTGCAAGGTGTGCACGATCGCCTGCCCCTACGGCACCATCAACTACCAGGCTGCGTCCGGCAAGGTGGTGAAATGCGACCTGTGCGGCGGCGACCCGCAGTGCGCCGAAGCCTGCCCGACCGGCGCAATCGTCTATCAATAGCCCCAGCGTGGAGGATCACCTATGGCCTGGCAGAAACAAGTTCTTCGCGTTGACCTGACCAACGGCACGTCGCACAAGGAACCGCTGAACATGGAGTGGGCGGAGCAGTACCTGGGCGAGCGCGGGCTGGCGACCAAGTATCTGTGGGAGATGATGGATGCCAGGACCGATCCCATGAGCCCGGACAACGTGCTGATCTTCGCGACCGGGCCCCTGACCGGCACCATGGCTTCCACCAGCGGCCGCTACGCGGTGGTCACCAAGGGACCGCTGACCGGCGCCATCGCGTGCTCCAACTCGGGCGGTAAGTTCGGCGCCGAACTCAAGTACGCGGGCTACGACATGCTGATCCTGGAGGGTAGAGCGCCCGAGCCCTCCTACCTGTACATCAACGACGACGACGTCCAGATCCTGCCCGCCGGCGACCTGTGGGGCGCCACGGTCTGGCACACGGAAGAAACGCTCAAGAAAATGCACCAGGATCCGCAGATCAAGGTCGCTTCGATCGGCATTGCGGGTGAACGAGGGGTGCGTTACGCGTGCGTTGTGAACGACCTGCACCGGGCTGCCGGCCGCTCCGGCGTGGGCGCCGTGATGGGTTCGAAGAACCTCAAGGCGGTGGCGGCACGCGGCACCAAGGGCGTGCGCGTCGCCGATCCGAAAGGATTCATGCAGGTGGTGAAGGAGACCCACAAGCTGCTCGCCGAAAACAGCGGCGTGCGCGAGATGACCGAGCTCGGCACCAACGCCATGATCGATGCCATGCAGGACTTCGGCGGGCTGCCGACTCGCAATTTCCAGGAAGTGCAGTTCGAGGGCACCGAGAAGATCAACCCGGCGGCAATGATGGAAAAGCGGCCCAACGGACACCGCAACCTGCTCACCAACAAGGCCTGCTTCGGCTGCACCATTGCTTGCGGACGCATCGCGCACATCGACGAGGACCACTTTACGATCGTCAACCGCAAGGAGTACTGGCATGCCTCAGGCGGCCTCGAGTACGAAACGGCTTTCGCGTTCGGACCGGTAGTCGGCGTCGACGACATCGACGCACTGACCTTCGCCGGCTTTCTGATGAACGAGCACGGCATGGACCCGATCTCGTTCGGCGTGACGCTCGCCGCGGCCATGGAACTCTACGAAATGGGGGTGATCACCAAGCAGGACACCGACGGCATAGAGCTCAAGTTCGGTAACCCCGAGGCGCTCACCGTGATGGCGGAGAAGACCGGCAAGTACGAGGGCTTCGGCCAGCTTCTCGGGCTGGGCTCGAAACGCCTGTGCGAAAAGTACGGCCATCCCGAGCTGTTCATGGGGGTCAAGGGCCAGGAGTTCGCCGGCTACGACTCGCGCGCGCTGCAGGGCATGGGACTGGGCTACGCGACGAGCAACCGCGGCGCCTGCCACCTGAAGCACGACACCTTCGCCGAGGACATGGAGGATCAGACCGGAAAAGGCAAGGCCCTGCCCTGCAAGGAATCGCAGGACGCCACGGCGGCCCTGGACTCGACGGGCATCTGCCTGTTCACCGCGGGCGCCTGGGGTTCGGACAATCTCGCCCGCCAGGTCGATGCCGCGTGCGGCGGCGGCTGGACCACGGAGCGGTTTCTGGAAATGGGCGAACGCGTGTGGACGTTGGAACGGCTCTACAACCTGAAGGCAGGTTTCACGGCCAAGGACGACAACCTGCCGGAGCGGCTGCTCAAAACGCCCGCGCCTTCCGGGACCGCCAAAGGCAAGGTCAACGAGCTGGACAAGATGCTGCCTGAGTACTACACGGTACGCGGCTGGAACCAGGAAGGCGAACCGACCGAGCAGACGCTGCACCGGTTGGGCCTCTAGGCACCCGGTCACGCGCGGGAGGTAAGGGTGTGAAGATCACCGTCAAAACGGGCGGCCTCCTCTACGAGTACCTGCCGCCAGACAGAACCGCCAACCGTGCCACGCTCGACATCGCAGAGGGCGCCACACCCCACCAGGTCATGCAGGACCTGGGTTTTCCGGCCGACGGCAGCTATCTGGTCATCGTCAACGGTGAGCTGATCGCCCCCGAGAAACGCCCGGAGCTGCGCCTCGCCGACGGCGACCAGCTGTCGATCAACCCGCCACTGAAAGGCGGTTAGCGCCGCAACGTCAGCGCTTTCCCTCTCCCCCGGCCCTCTGCCAAGAAACGGGGACAGTCCCCGTTGGCGCCAATGCGGTTAGTTGCCTTGTTGCCGGCCCCCACGGCATCAGTCTCACTTACCTGTGGAGGGGGACAGTCCGCTGGCGAGCGTCGGCAATAAATCACAATCTCCAGGCTCACCAGTTCACCGTGAGTCGGGCACCGCCAGGGCACACTGAACTCACAGTAAAGCAGGTAACCAGAGCGCGCCACGCGCCGGAGGACTGGCAGATGTCCGCGAACCCGAGAACACTCTTGCAGGTCAGCCGTATCCTGCATTCCTGGGTCATGGTGGTGATCGTCGCAGTCGCCGCCGCGTACGCCGGTTCGCATCTGCTCGCGGAACTGGACAGGTTCGACATCGATCGCGGTGACCGAATGGGGCGGCCACACGACCATTACCTGTATGTGCTGGTCGACACCGGTGACGGGCATGTCCGGGTAATTGCGTACAGCGAGCTCGCCGCTTTGCGTACGCGCTACCCGGAGGCCTCCGTGCAGCTCGGCGCCGATCTGACCGCCGTGACGCTGAACACGCCGCGCAAGGAGGCGCGCCTCGACTACCAGATCGCGCTGCAGGACGATAGCGCACTGCTGGTCGAGACCCGATACAGCGACAGCGAATGGACGATCGCCGGTCGCTATCGGGTCGATGGAGAACAGATCACGCCGCTGTATTGCCGGTACTGGAACAGCTGGCGGGTGGCAGAAGCGCTGCTCTACTTCAGCCTGCCCGCGGCGCTGCTGGTGTGGCTGCTGGGCCGGCTGCTGCGCAAGCACGAGGAAAGCGTGCTGCTGGCGCGCGGCGAACGCCCCTATCTACAGCACCGTTATCGGCTGAGCTGAGGGCGGATATTGCTCCAATCCGGATGGCGCCAACCGGATCGAAAGCGTCATCCGTGTACGCTCCCCCCGGGCGTGTGTCGCCTCGCTTCGCAGCGTGTACAATACGCCGCTTTCGGCTCGCCGGATTCACCTTTGACCGATCTCCAGCAAGAGCGCTCGCGCGCGATCGCCTTTGGCATAGCCGCCATGACGGTGGTGGTGGCCGCCTCCAATGTTCTGGTGCAGTACCCGATCAACGACTGGATCACCTGGGGCGCGATGACCTACCCGGTGGCGTTCCTGATCACCGACCTCACCAATCGTCGCCTGGGCGCGCGCGCGGCACGGCGAGTCGTCTACGCGGGGTTTGCGCTTGCAGTTGCATTCTCGATCTACCTGGCCACGCCGCGCATCGCGATCGCCTCGGGCAGCGCATTTCTGGTTGCCCAGCTGCTGGATGTCTACGTATTCGACCGCCTGCGCCGGCGCCAGTGGTGGCTCGCGCCGCTGGTGTCCTCGGTGCTTGGCTCCGTGATCGACACGGCGTTGTTTTTCACGCTCGCGTTCGCCGGCAGCGGACAGCCGTGGATCGGCTGGGCGATCGGCGACCTGGGCGTCAAGCTGGCGGTTGCCCTGGCCATGCTGATTCCGTTTCGCCTGCTGCTGGCGGCCACCGTGCCGCAGCGACAAGGCGCGCTGCGCTGAGCGTCATCCATGCGTTCTTCTGAGGACGGCACACGGCCCGTCGCGCCGCAGCGGGACCCGACGAGGGTCAGGCGGCGCACGGCATGACCGGGCTTGTCTGGTTCAGGCACGACCTGCGCACTAGCGACAACGCGGCGCTGAGCGACGCGCTCACCGCCGGCCCCGTCGCGGCGTGCTTCTGCGTATGCGATCAGCAGTGGCGTGAGCACGACGTGGGCGACCGCCGCCTGGCGTTCCTGCTGCGCACGCTCACAGCGCTGCAGGCCCGCCTCGAAATACTCAACGTACCGCTGCGTATCCTGCATGCGCCCCGGTTCGAAGATGTGCCCGGGGCCCTCGAGAAACTCTGGGATGAGCTTCAGGTCACGGCGTTGTACTTCAACGAGGAGTATCCGCTCAACGAGCGGCGTCGCGATGCCGCGGTCGCGGAGCGGGCGAAGCGTAATCGCCTCGACGTGCGCCGGTACGCGGGCAGCCTCACACTGTCACCCGGGACGGTACGCACCCAGGAAGGCAAGCCGTATACGGTCTACACGCCGTTTCGCCGCCGCTGGGGCGAGCTGGTCGATCCCGTGGCAGTGAATCCGGCCCCTGCGCCGCAACGTCAGCCGCAGGCGCCGTGCGCGGGCGATCCACTGCCGCCCGCGCTCGGTGGCGTCTCCCACGAGCTCGAGGCAGACGCCTGGCCTGCAGGCGAGGCAGTCGCGGCCGCATCCCTCGAGCGCTTCGTGATCGAGCGCGGCTCGCGCTACCACAAGGACCGCGACCTCCCGGCGATCACCGGCACCAGCGCGCTGTCCCAGCACCTGTCGGTGGGCGCAGTGTCGCCGAATCAGTGCCTGAAAGCGGCGCGGGATGCCAACGGCGGGCAGCTTGCAGGCGACGATCAGGGAATCAATGTGTGGGTCAACGAGATCGTGTGGCGGGAGTTCTATCGTCACATCATCGCCCAGTTCGATCATGTCTCGAAGGGCCACGCGTTCCGCACCGACTACGATGCGCTGGCCTGGCGAGATGCACCGGAAGACCTGCACGCGTGGCAGGAGGGGCGCACCGGCTATCCGCTGGTCGATGCCGCCATGCGCTGCCTGGTCGCGACCGGCTGGATGCACAATCGCCTGCGCATGGTGTGCGCCATGTTTCTAAGCAAGCACCTGCTGATCGACTGGCGCGCCGGCGAGCGCTTTTTCATGCAGCAGCTGATCGACGGCGACTTCGCCTCCAACAACGGCGGCTGGCAGTGGAGCGCCTCGACAGGTACCGACGCCGCGCCCTACTTCCGTATTTTCAATCCCGCCTCGCAGGGCAAGAAGTTCGACCCGAAGGGCGTATTCACGCGCAAGTGGGTGCCGGCGCTTGCCGAATTGCCGGACCGCTACCTGTTCGAAGCACCGACCCGTGAAGGCGTCGACTATCCGGAGCCTGTCATCGAGCACAGCGCGGCACGGCAGCGGGCCCTGGACTTCTTTAAGGCGAAGTAGTGCGTGCCGGTGAGGAGAACCGCGCTAGGGCCTGTTACGCTATGCGAATACCCATCGTTGGCTCTGCAATGAGGCCAGGCGAGGCGCGCAGGGTGCAGTTTGGTCATCCAAATAAGGCCTGCGCAACGCCGCAGGGCCTCATTGGAGAGTCAACCCGAGGCGGGGCCGGGGCCGTTTTTCCCCATGGCGTCGTTGCACTTCACTCATGTACGGGGAGTACAGCGCACTCAGTGCGCCTTGCCCTGAGAAAAAACGGCCGCCGGCGATCGGCATCGCATAGCGTTAACAGGCCCTAGGCAGTCAGCGCATCGAGGTGCACCCATACGGGCTGATGGTCGGAGCCCACGGCGCTGTGATCGACGCGGTACCCGCGCACGTGATCACGCAATCCCGCGCTCACGAAGCAGTAGTCGAGGCGCCGGCGGCGAGGCGGGTCCTCGCGGTCCATCTCGTGCGTGTAAGCCTGCTCAGCCTCGCTGCCGGCCGCGGCATCGTGCAGCCCGGCCGCCAGCAGGCAGGCATATTCGGGCGAGCCGGGCTCGCTGTTGAAGTCGCCCAGCCACACCGATTCGACGGGTGCCGGCGGCGGCCGGGTGCCCGCGCTCCAGTCGTCGCCCCGGATGTCGCCGGCACCGGACCAGGCACCGCGCTCGGCCTGGTCGCGCTCGCTGAGCGTACGCAGGTAAGCCAGCTGCGCGATCCGCTCCGGCGTATCCAGGTACCCCAGGTGCACGTTCCAGACGCCGAGCGGTCCGATCGGGGAATCGATGACCCCGTGCACCGCGCCCTGGTACATGTTGAACGCATCCGGATAGTGAGTTTTCGGCAGCACCAGCGAACGTGACTGCACGATGGGCGTACGGCTCAGCAGCATCACGCCGAACTGGCGGCGCCGGTTGTCGGGGCCGCACCCGTCGCCGCCGTGCACGTCGAACCCCGGACCATACACCCAGTAGTAGGCGTGCAGAAGACGCGCCAGCTCCGCCGGCTGATCCTGCATCCCGCTTCGCGGCCAGAAGCGCTCCACTTCCTGCAGCGCGATCACGTCGGCGCCGCGCACGGCTGCGGCGATGCGGGACAGATCGAAGCGCCCGTCCTTGCCGCGCGAGAACTGGATGTTGTAGGTAACCAGACGCAGCACGGCTCAGCACGCGGACGGATCGATCGGTGAGCCGGCGGTCAACCCGCCGTCGACGGTGAACAGCTGACCGCTCACGAAGGCGGCCTCGTCGCTGGCCAGCCACGCGACCATCGCCGCGACGTCTTCCGGCCGGCCCAGCCGCCCCAGCGGATGGTGGCTGCGCGCGGTGCGGCGCGCGCGCGCCTCGTCGCGCGCCACGCTGAACGTCTGATCGAGCATTTCCGTTTCGATCCAGCCGGGGCAGATAGCGTTGCAGCGGATGCCCTGCGGCCCGTGGTCCACCGCGATGCTGCGCGTCAACCCCACTACTCCGGCTTTCGAGGTGTTGTACGCGGCCAGTCCGCGATCGGCCACCAGCGCACTGATCGAAGCAAGGTTGACGATGGCGCCGCCGCCCTGGCGCTGCATCTGCGCGATGGCGAATTTACTGGCCAGAAACACCCCCTTGAGATTGACCGCCATCAGCGCATCCCACTCCTCCTCGCTGGTATCGAGCAGGGTCTTCTCGATCTCTATACCGGCATTGTTCACCAGCACGTCCAGCCGGCCGAAGGTGTTCACCGTGTACTCGATCATGGCGCGCACGTCGGCGCTCACCGAAACGTCAGCGGTAAAAAAACGAACGGCCTCGCTGTCGAAGGGCTGGGGCAGCGCACCACGACCGGTAGCGACGACCTGAGCGCCGCGCCCGGCAAACAGCGCGGCCGTGGCACGGCCGAGACCGCGCGAGCCGCCGGTTATCAGCGCGACCTTGCCGGCGAGTTGCTGCACGTCCCCTCCCGCGCCCGTTGCGACACAGTGGATTGTAGCCGGGCCGGGGACGATGCGGGAAACCGCCGCGTGTGGCTGTGGCGGTTCCAAACAACGCCGATGCGTGTTCGAATAGCCGCGTGACAGAATACGACTACATCGTCGTCGGCGCCGGCTCGGCCGGTTGCGTGCTGGCCGCCCGCCTGAGCGAGGATCCCGAGGTGCGTGTGTTGCTGATCGAAGCGGGCGGCAGTGACCGCAGCCTGTTCGTCCAGATGCCCACCGCGCTGTCGATTCCGATGAACATGCCGCGCTTCAACTGGGGGTTCGTCTCGGAGCCGGAACCGTACCTTGACGACCGGCGGCTGGACTGCCCGCGCGGCAGGGTGCTCGGCGGCTCCTCCTCGATCAACGGCATGGTTTACGTGCGCGGGCATGCCTGCGATTTCGAGGAGTGGGAACAGGCGGGGGCGAGCAACTGGGGCTACCGCCACTGCCTGCCCTACTTCAGACGCGCCGAGACCTGGCAGGGGCAGGGCGACGCCTACCGCGGAGACGAGGGGCCGCTCGGCACCTGTAACGGCAATGCGATGCGCAACCCCTTGTACCGTGCTTTCATCGAAGCGGGCCGGCAGGCGGGCTACCTGCATACCGAGGACTACAACGGGTATCAGCAGGAAGGCTTCGGACCGATGCACATGACCGTGAAAAACGGCGTGCGCTGGTCGACCGCCAATGCGTACCTCAAGCCGGCGCTGAGCCGCGCAAACCTGAGCGTGGTGCAGGATGCCCTGAACGAGCGCGTGCTGCTGCGCAACGGCCGCGCAACGGGCGTCGTGTACCGCCACCGCGGGCAGCGCGTGCAGGTGCACGCGGCCCAAGAGGTCGTCCTGGCAGCAGGGTCGATCGGTTCGCCCAGCCTGTTGCAGCTGTCCGGCATCGGCCCTCCGGACACGCTGCAGCGCGCCGGCATCGAGGTGCAGCACCGGCTGCCCGGCGTCGGCGAGAATCTGCAGGATCACCTGGAAGTTTATTTCCAGTACCGGTGCACCCAGCCGATCTCGCTCAACAGCCGTCTGAACCCGCTGGCCAAGTTTCTGATCGGCGCCCGCTGGCTGCTGTTCAAGGACGGACTCGGCGCGACCAACCATTTCGAGAGCTGCGCGTTCATCCGTTCCCGGGCGGGGATCAGGTGGCCGGACGTTCAATTTCACTTCCTGCCAGCGGCGATGCGTTACGACGGCAATGCAGCGTTCGCCGGGCACGGGTTTCAGGTCCATGTCGGGCCGAACAAACCGAACAGCCGCGGACGGCTGTGGGTGACCTCGTCCGATCCCGCGCAGGCGCCGAAGATTCTTTTCAACTACCTGCAGCACGCCGACGACGTCGCCGCGTTCCGCGCCTGCATACGCCTGGCGCGCGAAATACTCTCGCAGCCGGCGATGGACCCCTACCGCGGCCGCGAGATCCAGCCGGGCGACGGCTGCACCAGCGACGCGGACATTGATGCCTGGGTTCGCGCCAATGCGGAAAGCGCCTATCACCCCTCGTGTACCTGCAAGATGGGCAGCGCGGACGATCCGTGGGCGGTGGTCGATGCCGAGTGCCGCGTGCTGGGCATCAGCGGTCTTCGGGTCGTCGACAGTTCGATCTTCCCGACCATCACCAACGGCAATCTGAACGCGCCGACGATCATGGTGGCCGAGAAGGCGGCCGACCTGATTCGCGGGCGTGCGCCGCTACCGGCGTCGAACGCGCCTTACTGGATCGATGACCAGTGGCGGACCCGGCAACGCCAGGCTATGCCCGAGCGCCCGCTGTGACGCACCGTGGCTGAGGTGCAGCTCAGCTTCCGCCGCTACGGCAGCACCGGACACACGGTGCTGCTCCTGCACGGGCTGTTCGGCTCGGCCAAGAACTGGCACACCCAGGCGTCCGCGCTGGCCGGGGACTTCAGCGCCTGTACCGTGGACTTACGCAACCACGGTGCCTCGCCGCACTGCGCGCACATGGACTACCCGGGCATGGCGGCCGACGTGCTCGCGCTGATGGACCGCCTGGGCATCGAGCAGACCTTTCTGCTCGGTCATTCGATGGGCGGCAAGGTCGCGATGCAGACCGCCCTGCAGGCCGCGGCGCGGGTACGCCGGCTGATCGTAGTCGACATCGCCCCACGGGCGTATCCGCGCCATCACGACGAGGTGCTGGAAGCGATGCAGGCGCTCGATCTCAGCGCTCACCGGACGCGTCAGGCCGTGGATGCCGCGCTTCGCGACAGCATACCGGACGAGCGCGTGCGCCAGTTCATACTCACCAACCTGGTCCGCGATAGCGAAAGCGGGGCGTTCGTCTGGCAACTGCACCTGCCCGGCATCGTGGACAACTACGACCATCTGTCGGCGGCACCCACTGGTGCGCCGTACGACGGGCCCACGCTGTTCATCAAGGGCGGGGCATCGGACTACATTCAGGCCACTGACCGGGACACCATCGATGCACTGTTTCCCGCCGCGCACGCAAAGGTCATCGTCAATGCCGGGCACTGGCCGCACGCGGAAAAGCCGCAGGCGTTTCAGAAACTGGTGGGTGATTTTCTGCGCGCCGACGCCGACGCTCGAGAGCCGCGCTAGCGCGCATATTGCACAAAGGACAACTTCGGGCGTCCCAGCGCTGCGCCCTGCGGGCCAGCTAATGGCTGTTCAAATTGTTCCAGACAATTTCGCTCCTCAGGGGAAATCTGGCCAGTGTGGTGACGTTACGGGAAGCACTCTCAAACGCTTGATTTCACCGTCAAACGTGACTACTCGGTAGCCGCCTTCGTGCACTATGCGGGCTAGCGCGCCGAGGCGTGCGGCGCGTCGTGCATCAGATTGCGCAGGATCATGTTGTCAAGCAGGCGCGCTTCGCCAAGCCAGGCCGCGGCCAGCACGATCAGGTCGCTGACCGCGCTTTGCTCGGGGCCACCGAGATCGCTGGCGAGAATGCGCACGTACTCCGGCTTGAAGCCCGCGTTGCGGAGCTTGAGCGTCGCCGATCGCTCCAGCCTGGAAAAATCGCGGTCACCGCTGATCAGCTGCTTGGCGGTGTGCATCAGCGTCCCGTGCAGCTGCGGCGCGCGTTCACGCTCGGCGGCCGATAGATAATGGTTGCGCGAGCTCATTGCCAGCCCGTCGCTCTCGCGGATCGTGCGCCCCGCGACGATGCGCACCGGCATGTTCAGATCCTCGGTGACCCGGCGCAGCACGTGCAACTGCTGGTAGTCCTTCTCACCGAACACGGCCACGTCGGGCTGCAGGATATTGAACAGCTTGGTGACCACAGTCGTGACGCCGGTGAAATGCCCGGGCCGGTGCGCGCCGCACAGGATTTCGGTGAGGCCAGGAAGTTCGACCCGGGTGGTGAGCTCCGTGCCGTGCGGATAAATCACCGAGGTGTCGGGACAGAACAGAACATCCACGCCGAGCGCATTGAGCTTTTCGCGATCCTCCTTGAAGGTGCGCGGGTAGCGGGTAACTTCGTCCTGCTTGTCGAACTGCATGGGGTTGACGAAGATCGTGGCGACGACCCGCTCGGCGTACTCCGCAGCGATCTGCAGCAACGACAGATGTCCGGGATGCAGGTTGCCCATGGTCGGGACCAACGCCACGCTCAGCTGCCGATCGCGCCATTCGGCAAGAACCTTGCGCGCAGCCGCGATATCGCGCACGGTCTTCATCCGGCTCTAGTCGAACGAATGCTCCGGACCGGGAAAGGTTCCTTCTCTTACCGTATCGCGGAAGTGTTCTACAGCACCGGCAATGCTGCCGGCGTCGGCCATGAAATTCTTCGAAAAGCGCGTGCGCTTGCCCGGGGCAATGTCGAGGATGTCGTACAGCACGAGGATCTGGCCGTCGCAATCGACCCCCGCACCGATGCCGATGACCGGCACCTTCACCTGCTGGGTAATGCGCCGCGCCAGACCGCTCGGCACGCACTCGAGCAACAGCACATCGGCGCCGGCTGCCTCCAGCAGGCGCGCATCGTTGAGCATCGCGTCGGCCGTTTCCTTGTCACGGCCCTGCACCCGGTAGCCGCCCAGCTTGAACACCGACTGTGGCTGCAGCCCGAGGTGGGCGCACACCGGAATGCCGCAACGGGTAAGGCGCTGCACGGTCTCGAGCTGCGCTGCGCCCCACTCCAGCTTGAGGATCTCGGCACCGGCCTCCTTCATCAGACGCCCGGCGTTGGCCGTGGCTTCCTCGGGCGTGGCGTAACTCATGAAGGGCATATCAACCATCAACATCGCGTGCTTCAGCCCGCGGGCCACCATACGCGAATGGTAGATGATCTCGTCCATGGTCACCGGAACGGTGGTTTCGAGACCCTGCACCACCATGCCGAGCGAATCGCCGACCAGCACCACGTCGATATCGGCGCGGTCGAGCACGGCGGCGAATGCCGCATCGTAGGCGGTCAGACAGGCGAGTTTTTCGCCCTGTTCCTTCTTCTCGCGCAGGGTGCGCACGCTCACCTTGCCGGGGTTCTTATTTTGGCTGCTCACGGCAGTATAAAACCATATTTATCAGTGAGTTGACTATACAACTGCTCGCAGTGTCCGGGTATGTAAATCGGGTCCCTCCGGGTCCAGGCGGACAAAGGTAACGCCGATTTTGCTGCAATGCAACACAGAAATCTACGGCATTCAACCCGGCGCCGACCATCGACATTGTACGAGCAGGAAACGTACCACCGGCCCCGCGTGAACGCACGCCGGCCTCGGCGTTACCGGTTAGACGCCGCCCGCAGCCGAGGAGAGGGGTAGCGGATTGAAGTAGTGCCGGCCGCCGCGCAGGCGGCCGACGAACTCCAGCAGCTGGCCGTAGTCCGAGGCGTTGTTGGCGAAATCGATCGACGCCGCGTTGACGATCAGCAGCGTGGCCGACTCGAAGCGGTGAAAAAAGTCGGTGTAAGCATCCACCAGGCGCTGCAGATACTCCTTGCTGATGCTGCGCTCGGCAGCCACGCCGCGTTTCATGATGCGATCGTAGAGCACCGGCACCGGCGCCTGCAGGTAGATCACCAGGTCGGGCGCCGGCACGTCCACCGTCAGATGCTCGTACAGCTGTTCGTACAGCGCGAGCTCGTGGCGGTCCAGCGTGACCTGGGCGAACAGACGGTCCTTTTCCATCAGGTAGTCGGCGATGCACACCGGCCGGAACAGATCCCGCTGCTGCAGCGTTTGCAGCTGCTGCGTGCGCTGCAGCAGAAAGTACAGTTGCGTCGACAGCGCAGCCTGCGCCGGGTTGGCGTAAAACTTCTCCAGGAACGGATTCTGCAGCGGCGCTTCCAGCATCAGGTCGGACCCGAACGACTCCGCCAGGCGTCGGGCCAGCGTGGTCTTGCCCACGCCAATAGGGCCCTCCACCGCGATGTATCGCAGCGAGTTCGACGGTGCGGAAGTGTCAGTCATCCTGCAGCGCCCAGATGCCGTCCCGGGGACATGCACGCAACAGCTCGCGCAGCGGCCCGACGCCCGGAATCTGCAGCGCCGGGGCGAGATCGAACAACGGGTACAGCACGAACGGGCGTTCCGCGAGGCGCGGGTGCGGGACCTGCAAAGCCGGATCCCGTATGACCGCATCGCCATACATCAGCAGGTCGAGATCGAGGGTACGCGCTGCCCAGCGCTGGGAGCGCTTGCGCTTGTGCAGCTGCTCGATGCGCTGCAGCTCGGCCAGCAACGAGGGCGCGGGCAGCGGGGTTTCCAGGCGGGAGACAGCGTTCACGTAATCCGGCTGCTCACCTGGGCCGACTGCCTTGCTGCCGTACAGCGGGGAGGCCTGTAGCGGCGCTTCGCTGAGCGCCCCCAATTCGTCAAGGGCCGTGGTTATCTGCCACAGCGGATCGTTCAGGTTGCTGCCTAGGCCAACGAACGCGACCACCGTCACGTGGAGGCGGCCGCGGAATCCCCTGCCGGGCGTCGCCGTCGCCGCCGGCCGCGGCCGCGGCGCGATTTGCCGCCCGTCGCCGAGGCGGTTCGCACCTGCTGCTCCGGGTGCTGCTCCTGAATCTCGGTCCAGAACGCCGCTTCCTTCTGCAGCTTTTCACCGGCCTCCGCACGCAGGCACAGAAAATCATACGCCGCCCGGAAGCGCGGGTGGCCGAGCACGCGCAGCGAGCGCTTGCCGTTCAGCACCGCGAGTCGGTCCTGCAGTTGCCAGATCTCACGCATGGGCACGGCGAACCGCCGCGGCAGCGCAGTGGCTTCCTGCTGCGCCGGCATGAGCTCACTGGCCGCCTGCTGAAGCGCGGCGCTGGCCTGCTCGCCGCGTTCGCGCAACTCCGCGGCACGTCTTGACACGCTGGGCCACAAGAAGGCTGCAAACAGAAACGCCGGTGTCACCGACTTGTCCTCGGCAAGTCGCGCATCCGTGTTGGCGAGTGCCTGCATCATCAACCGCTCCGCGAACGGATCTCGGCGCATCGCCGAATCGGTCATGGGCAGCAGGTAGACCAGCAGATCGTACTCGCGCAGCAGCTCCATGGTGCGCTCGCCGTAGCCTGACTGGAACAGCTTGAGGACTTCCTCGAACAACCGCGCCGATGGAATCTCCTCCAGCAGCTCGCCGAGTTCGCGGATCGCCGCGGCACAGTCGGGTTGCACGGAAAAATTCAGCTTGGCGGCAAACCGCAGCGCGCGCAGCATGCGCACGGGGTCTTCGCGAAAGCGTTTGTACGGCTCGCCGATGACACGCAGCGTGCCGTCGCGCAGATCCTGCATACCACCCACGAAATCGACCACCGCATCGTCAGCAAAGTCGTAGTAGAGCGCGTTGATCGAGAAGTCGCGGCGCTGAGCATCTTCCTCGAGCGTGCCGAACACGTTGTCACGCACGATGCGCCCGTCATGATGCACTTCACCGTCCACCCCACCGTCATGCTCGCCCCGGAAGGTGGCGACTTCGATGATCTCGCGGCCGACGCGCACGTGGGCGAGGCGGAACCGCCGCCCGATCAGGCGGCAGCTCCGGAACAGTCGCTTGATCTCCTCGGGGGTGGCATCCGTGGCCACGTCGAAGTCCTTGGGCTCCCCGCCGAGCAGCAGGTCGCGCACGCCGCCGCCAACCAGCAGTGCCCGGTGGCCGGCGCCGTGCAGGCGGGAAAGCACCTGCAGCGCGCTAGCGCTGATGTGTTCTCTGGAGACGGCGTGTTCGGCGCGGGGGATACGCCGGGGTTCGGCGGCCGCGGTCGTGGACGATGCGGGCGGCATCAGGTGCGGGTCATCTGCATAGTGCGTGGTATCAGGCCAGTATCAAGGCGACGCGTTCCGGGTGCGACCCGGTAATGATAAGGCCCGCGCGTTCTCATTCCAACCTCGGTTTTGACGCTACAGCGCGTCGACGCCCTCCTCGCCGGTACGAATCCGTATCGCGCGACCCACCTCTTCGACGAATATCTTGCCGTCGCCGATCTTGCCGGTACGCGCCGCGCTCGCAATCGCCTCCACACACGCATCCACCCTGTCGTCGGCCACCGCCACTTCGAGTTTGATCTTGGGTAGAAAATCGATAATGTACTCGGCGCCGCGGTAGAGCTCGGTGTGGCCTTTCTGACGGCCGAAACCCTTGACTTCGGTGACCGTCATTCCCGCGATACCGTTCGCGGACAACGACTCCCGCACGTCGTCCAGCTTGTACGGTTTGATGATCGCCGTGATCCGTTTCATCGCCTTCTCCCGCTCATTCGTTCATGATGCGCCGGAGCCGGGCGAGCTCGCGCCGCTGCTGCTTGTCCGGACGCGTGCTGCGCGGTGACTGTGGCTCCTGGCGACGCGCTTCGCGCGAGGCTTCTCTGGCCGCCACACTGCGCTCGGATTCGGCGTACAACGCCTGCGCTTCGGTCGCCGGGCGTCGCTGGGCAGACAGGCCGATCACTGACACCTCGAACGCGCTGAGGCCGCGTTGAATGTCCAGCACGTCGCTCACGCGCACCGCCCTGGCCGGCTTCACCCGTTGCCCGTTGACGCGCACCTTGCCACCGCTGACGGCGGCCGCAGCCACCGAGCGCGTCTTGAAAAAGCGCGCCGCCCACAACCACTTGTCGATCCTTTGCGAGTCCATCCTGCGTGTCCCTCCGGTCACGCACGCACCGACAAGGCTACGCGCGATGCTGCGCAAGTCAATCGCGACGGCGTTCGTCTGCACCTTGCCGAAGCCGATCCGACCAGTCCGGGATGCCTCGGTACACGACTGTCTCGGCAAGCCCGGTATCGCGAACCACGCGCTCGAGATCCGCGGGACGGTCCACGTCATGCTGCCAGCGCAACTGCCGGTAACGCCACCCCGAGGCGCGCAGGCGTCGGCGCGTCAACGCCAGCACGTGGCGCGTTCCCCACGGCATGCGCCGCAGCAGCAGTTGCGCTGGCCGCGATACGCCGAGCATCACGTAACCCCCATCGCGCGCGGGCGCAATCACCGCATCGAGCGTGCGCAGGGCGCGTAGACCGGCTCGCAGATCGGCAAGTCCGAGTGTCGGGCAATCACACCCCAGGATCAGCGCGCCGCCCGCGGAACACAGCGTGTGCCGGATCGCCCGGTGCATGCGCGCGCCCAGATCGGCGCCGTGCTGCCGGTGCACCCGCAAACGGTAGCGGCGGCACCACGCCGCCACTGCGGGATGGGCCGGATCGCCGTCCAGCCACAGCTCGACCGTTGCATCCGCCCTGGCGGTCAGCGCCAGGGTGCGCTCGACCAGGCGGCAGTGAATGTCGCACGCGGCCTCGGCGCCGAGCGCCGGGATCAGCCGAGTTTTCACACGCCCGGGCTGTGGCACCCTGGCAAACACCAGGATGCGCGCGCCGTGGCGCGCCGCGTGCGTCGCTATGCGTACCACCGCGCCAGTCGCTGGGGACTCACGCCGCAGAAGTAGGCCGCACGCAACCACCACATCAGCAGCACCGTGCGCACGACCCCGCGCGTCTCCCACCGGCGGCTGGCGGTCACCAGCGGCGCGCGCAGGCAGCGGGGACGCGCTATGCGTTTCAGGCGGCGTGTCAGCTCAACGTCCTCCATCAACGGCTGATCGGCGAAACCGCCCACCCGCTCGAAGTACTCGCGGCTCACGAACAGGCCCTGATCGCCGGTTGCAATCGCGGTGATGCGCGAGCGCAGATTCATGCAGGCCGCAACCACGCGCAGGGCCGGTCGTGCGGCCGTGAAGCGAACATCGAAACGACCCCAGCAGCACGGCTCCCGCGCAAGGCACGCGAGCAGCTCGGTTTGCGCCGCGGGCGTGACCTGAGTATCGGCGTGCACGAACCAGAACACGTCGCCGCGCGCCAGCGCCGCCCCGGCATTCTGCTGGCTTGCCCGGCCGGGCGCATGCGTGACGAAACGGTCGCACCGGCCACGCGCCAAGGCTTCAGTAGCATCGGTGCTGCCGGCGTCGACCACGATGATCTCGTGGCCGCATGCGCGCAGCCCGCCAAGGCTGTCCAGGGTGGCGGCGATGCATCCGGCTTCGTTACGTGTGGGTATCACCGCACTGATCAGCGGCCCGTAACTCGGATGATCTTCGGCCATGAGCGACGCGGCCCGTGGACACCGGCCAGAGGGTGGTGGCGGTGCACGCTCAGGCGCTGAGCGCACCTCCGCAGCTTGAACCCTGCCCGGCGGTGCATCCGTAACAGTGGTCGGCAACCGCGATCGCCTCGCCCTCGAGGCTTTTGGTCACCAGATCGCTGATGTGGCGCCGGCGCCCGCCGAGCGGCACGCCGAGCATCTGATTGAAATCGCAATCGTAGACGAATCCCTGGTAGTCGACGCTCAGCAGCGAGCGGCACATCACCGAACGCAGGTTCGCCGCATGGTGCGCCCCCTTCAGCAAGGCCATGTACTCGTCGAACTGGCCGCGTGAGACGAGCGTGCTGCCAAACCGCTGAATCGGCAGGTTGGCGAGCGTGAGCAGGGCATTGAACCGTACCCCGAAGCGTTCGCCCAGGTGTTTCTTGTAGTCGACCTGCAGTTGCTGCTGCGGCGGCGGGAGCTGCGGCCCCTGCGGGTTGTACACCAGGTCCAGACGCAGCCCGCTGTGCTCATCGCCGTAGCCCAGCCGGTTGAGCTTGCGCAAGCCCTCGATGCTGCTCTCGAACACGCCGTCGCCACGCTGCGCATTCACGTTCTCTTCCAAGTAGCAGGGCAGCGATGCGATCACGTGCACGCCCCAGTCGGCCAGATAAGCGGCCAGATCTTCCTGGCCGGGTTCCTGCAGCACCGTCAGATTGCAGCGGTCGATCACCTGCACTCCGGCGCTGCGTGCCGCCTCCAGCAGGAACCTGAACTGCGGGTTCAGCTCCGGCGCACCGCCAGTCAGATCCAGCGAGGTGACGTCGCACGCGTGCATAAACCGGATCACGGCCTCGGCGGTCTCACGGTCCATCGCCTCCTTGCGGTACGGAGAGGCATTCACGTGACAGTGCAGGCACGCCTGGTTGCAACGGTAGCCCACGTTGACCTGCAGGACCTCGAGCCTGGCGCGCTTTATTGCGGGGAAATCGCTCTTTATCAGAAGCGGCAGAGTGGCATGCATGACTGATTCCTTGGCGGGCGCAGACTATATCACGCTGCGGGCCGGGGATTGCGTGTTAAAGTCCAAGTGACCATAGCCGCACCCACAAGTTCCGCAATGCAGTGCTACGTCTACAAAAGCCTGTCGAAACAAGACGTGTACGTGTACCTGGATCGCCGCGACGATTTCACGCAATTGCCGCCCGCGCTGCACGATCTGCTCGGTGAGCTGCGCTTCGTGCTGGTGTTCGAGCTGACGCCTCAGCGGCGGCTGGCGAAAGAAACCGCCGGCAGCGTGCTGCACAATCTCAACGCCCGGGGCTATCACCTGCAGATGCCGGACACCCGGGCCGCGCGCGAGCGCGCGCATTGAGCGCGCAGCCGATGGCCAGCGCCGGGCGCTTTCTAGTCGGGCGTGGCGAGGCCCGACTGGCTCGCGAAGAAGGCCGCCAGGTCCTCCATGTCCTCATCGGAGAGCGTACCCGCAAATCCCGCCATGATCGCGTTCTGGCGCGCGCCCGATTTGTAGTCGCGCAGCGCGCGCAGCAGGTACGATGCGTGCTGGCCCGCGAGCCGCGGGTTCGCCGGCACGGTGCTGTTGCCGTCGGCGCCGTGACAGCTTGCGCAGATTGCGGATTTCTCTTGTCCCCTGGCCGCATCACCGCCCGCAAGCGCGGCGGCGTTCACCAGACTCAGACAGACACAGAACGGCACGGCAAGTATGAATCTCATTCGGTGCTCCGCTACTCGAAACCGGCAAAGTACGCCGCGATATCGGCCATATCCTGCTCACTCAGCGACTCCGCGTTCGCATGCATGGTCTTGTGCGCGCGCTGTTTCGCGGCGTACGCCTTGAGCGCGGCAACGATGTACTCGGCGTGCTGCCCACCCAGTTTCGGCACGTGATAGGTCGGATAGACGTTGGAATAGCCCGGCGTTCCGTGACAGCCCATGCAGGTTTGTGCCTTGTACTTGCCGGCATCGGGATCGCCGTCTGCCTGTGCGCCCGGCAGCAGCAGACCGCCCAGCAACAATGACGCGAATATCAATCTCATAGAAGCACTCGATAGTGGGACATCCCGCATGGCGCCCGAATCACGCCACGGAGCGGACGCAACTGTACTTCGCCGGCAACCCTTATTCAAGGGTGGCGCTAGAGTTTCGGCCGGTAGTTCCAGTTCAGCCAGTAGTAGCCGACGTCGTCCATGAGCTGTGCGAACTTGCCGAAATCCAGGGGTTTCACCAGGTAGCTGTTCACGTGCAGGCCGTACGCCTGCTCGACATCGGGCTCCGAATCCGACGACGACAGCATGACGACGGGCACGTCGGCAAAGTCCTCGGAGCCGCGAATGCTCTGCAGCACCTCCATGCCGTCGATCTTCGGCATCTTCAGGTCGAGCAGAATGAGGTGTGGCCGCGGACTGGCCTGTGGATCGCTGTAGTCGCCGCGCCGGAACAGGTACTCGAGGGCCCGTTCGCCGTCGTCCACGTGGTAGATCCGGTTCGGCACGCGATGGTCCTTGAAGCTGCGCATCAGCAGCTCGGCATGGTCCAGGTCGTCCTCCGCAAGCAGGATCACCTTCGTTTCGTCCATCGATTCCGCGCTCCCGACCCGCGACGGTCCGCGCCGCGCCGCGCCGGCCCGGCCCTGCCTAGGGTGACGATTTTTCGCCCATCGCCAGCATCACGTCATTCAACCGTTTGACGAACCCCGCGGGATCTTCGAGCTGCCCGCCCTCGGCCAGGATCGCCTGATCCAGCAGTATGCTCGCCCACTCGCCAAAGCGGGCGCTGTCCTGTTCGCCTTGCATACGTACTAGCAACGGATGTGCCGGATTGATCTCCAGGGTGGGCTTGCTCGAGGGCACCTCGTGACCGGCCTGCTTCAGCAGCGCCTGCATGTGCAACGCCATCTCGTGCTCCTTGAAGACCAGGCAGGCGGGTGAGGCGGTCAGGCGTCTGGACACGCGCACCGCGTCGATGCGCTCGCCGAGCGCGGCGCCGATGCGCTCGGCGAGCGCCTCCCCGGCGGGGGCATCCTCATCACCGGCGGCGGCCTGCGGTAGCTCGCCTTTTGCCGCGGACACCAGCTTCTTGCCGGCATACTCCGGCAGGAAGGACATCATCCAGTCGTCGACGCGGTCGTACATCAGCAGCACCTCGGTGCCCGCGGCGCGCAGGCTCTCCAGGTGCGGGCTGTTCTTCGCCGCCTTGAATGTGTCCGCGGTGATGTAGTAGACGTGCTCCTGATCTTCACCCATGCGCTCGATGTACTGATCCAGCGACACCGACTGCACCTCGCTGTCGCTGTGGGTGGAGGCGAAGCGCAGCAGCCGGGCGATGGCTTCCTGGTTGGCGTGGTCTTCGGCGGGGCCCTCTTTCAGCACCCGGCCGAACTCCGTCCAGAACGCCGCGTACTGCTCAGCGTCCTTGTCGGCCATGTCCTGCAGCACGGACAGGATTTTCTTCACCGACCCCGAGCGGATGCTGTCGATTACCTTGTTGTGCTGCAGTATTTCGCGCGAGATGTTGAGTGGAAGGTCATTGGAGTCGATCAGCCCGCGGACGAAACGCAGGTAGCGCGGCAGCAGCTGCTCGGCATCGTCCATGATGAACACACGCTGCACGTACAGCTTGACCCCGTGCATGTGCTCGCGGTCCCAGAGATCGAACGCTGCGCGTGCCGGGATGTACAGCAGCGAGGTGTACTCGAACTTGCCTTCCACCCGGTTGTGGCTCCACAGCAACGGGTCCTCGAAATCGTGGGTGAGGTGCTTGTAAAAGGATTTGTACTCGTCTTCCGTGATCTCTTTCCTCGGACGCAGCCACAGCGCGGATGCTGCGTTTATGGTCTCCATGTCGCCGGTCTCGGCCCCCTTTTCGTCCTCGACGGGCATACGCACCGGAAACGTGATGTGATCGGAGTATTTCTTGACGATGCCGCGCAGGCGCCGGGGCTCCAGGAATTCGTCCGCACCGTCGCGCAGGCTGAGCACGACCTCGGTGCCATGGTGCTCGCGTGTCACCGGCTCCAGCGTGTAGCCGCCCCCGCCGTCGGATTCCCAGCGCACGCCCGCTTCCGGCGCATCGCCGGCACGGCGCGAATACAGCACCACGTTGTCCGCGACGATGAAAGACGAGTAGAAACCGACCCCGAACTGGCCGATCAGCTGGGCGTCGGCGGCCTGATCGCCGGTGAGTCTTTCCAGGAACTCGCGCGTCCCGGAGCGGGCAATGGTACCGATGTTCTCGATCACCTCGTCGTGGTTCATGCCGATACCGTTGTCGCGTACGCTGATCGTGCGCGCTTTCTTGTCGATCGCCAGGTGTATGACGAGCTCCTTGTCGCCACCGTACAGAGAGTCGTCCCTGAGCGCTTCGAAGCGCAGCTTGTCGCACGCATCGGAGGCGTTGGAGATCAGCTCGCGCAGGAATATCTCCTTGTTCGAGTACAGGGAATGGATCATCAGGTGCAGGAGCTGGGCGACTTCGGTCTGAAACTCGTGCGTTTCTCTGCTCGTCTCGTTCATCTCTAAGCTCCTCGTGCTCGGCGTGGCCGCGGTGCGCTCGCGACAGGCAAATATGGCGTCTCGCCGTGGTGTTTCAATCCCTGCCGACGTTGTCTCCGGCCGCGTCGCCCAGCAACAGCTGCTGCAGGCGCATGCGTAGAACCCCCCTGCGGTCCTCGTCGTCGGTGGTCCGCAGCAGCGCCCGGTAGATGCGCTTGGCGTCGTCGACCAGGCCCGCTTTGCTCAGGGACTCGGCAGCGTTGTAGCGTGCGGTCTGGCCCCACGGGTCCGCCGCTCGCGGGTCGATCAGCATCGCGGAGCGCATGAAATCCTGCGCAGCCTCGGTGTATCGCTCCAGCACCCTCCAGGAATCGGCACGCCAAAACAGGACTTCGCGGCGCTGCTCGGGCGTGATCTGCAGCGCCAGCACGCGCTCGAGCACGCGCACCACCTCCTGGTGTGCACCGACGGCCTGCAGATCGAACACCACCTGAAGCAGCCGATCCAGCGCCGCCGCGGACAGCTGATCGCCCCGGTCCAGCAGCCCGAGCAGCGCCTGCGTGGCCGGCTCGCTGCGTCCGCCCATGGTCAGGATTCGCGCACGGCGCAGCTGCCAGTCGAAGACGTCCGCGCCGGCAGGCGCCGTATCGAGGGTCGACATGATGCGCGTGGCCAGCTCGATGTCCGAGCGGCTCAGCGCGAAATCGGCCAGCCGGTAACGCACCGGTGCGGGCACATCGACGATCTCGGGGAATCGCGCCGTATCCAGGTACAGCTCTTTGAGCACGAAAAACCCGCCGCGCTCCGCCGCGAGCAGATCGGCGATCCGGCCGTGCGCGATCGCGCGAATCTCGGCACTGCCGCTGTCGAAGGCCACCACCGACAGCAGTGCCCGGGCACGCACGGGCGCCAGCGGCAGGGATTTTTCGGCTTCTTCCAGCCAGGCCAGATCGTTGCCCACCAGCAGCTGCACGTTGTTCCCGACCAGCCGCCCGAAGCGCTGGTACGCAGCCCACAGCCGGCTCGGGTCGAGGGCGAAAAGGTTGTCGCTGCGATCCAGCGCCGCGGCATAGCGGATACCCTGGTCCAGGGCGAGCGCGATGCGTGCGCTGCTGTCCAGAGTCTGCGCCGCGTGCACCGCGATAGCCCAGTAGCGCGCCTTCTCGCGCGGCGCTTTAGCGCCTTCGGCACGCTGCCGGGCGTTGTCGAACACCTTCGACGGCTGCGCCGCCCCTGCGCGCAGGCTGCCCAGCAGGCGCAGGGCTTCGGCTTCGGGCGTGGTGACGCCCTCGAGCAACGCTTCCACAGGGCCGGCCCGCTCGGCGCTGAGCAGCACGCGGGCCTGCAGCAGACGCCAGGCCGGCTGCTCGTCGCGGTAGTCCTGCTGATAGCGGCGCATGGCGGTCACCGCGTCGGCGAAATCCTTCTCCACGAGGTAGCTGCGTACCACGAGCTGTCGCCAGGCGCGCTGCTGGACAGCATCGACGGTGGGGTTCTGCCACAGCAGGCGGCGCAGGTCACGGCGCGCGCCGGGTGCGTCTCCCAGCGCCAGGCGAATCCAGGCGCGTTGCGTCGCAACCCAGCGCTGCACGGCCGGCGGCAACCCCGCCGGCGCCGCGTCCAGCCGCTCGAGCCCACGCTGCCACTGGCGATACTGCACCAGGAGCGCGATGCGCTCGCGCTCCCACTCGAACCAGGCGCCTGGATCGCTGCCAGCGTCCGGCTGGCTGCGGTCCATGAGGCGCATCGCCAGGCCCGGCGCTCCGGACTTTCCGATCTCGGTGAGGGTCGACAGGGACTGCGCCCGGCTCGCGACGGCGGGCCACATGAGCATGGCCGCCACCAGCAGCGTACCCGAGAACCGGCGCAGCCGCGCGGCGAGGATCATTCACCGCCTCCGCACCACTGCACTGTGCCGCCCGACGGCAAAGGTCCGGGGTCGCTCTGATTCCGGGGTCGGTTACAGCTTCTCGCGAATACGCGCCGACTTGCCGGTGCGCCCGCGCAGGTAGTAGAGCTTGGCGCGGCGCACCTTGCCACGGCGCTTGACCTGGATATCGGCGAGCAGCGGGCTGTAGGTCTGGAACACGCGCTCGACGCCTTCGCCGTGCGACATCTTGCGCACCGTGAACGACGAGTTCAATCCGCGGTTGCGCTTTGCGATGCATACACCCTCGAAGGCCTGCAGCCGCTCGCGAGTGCCCTCTTTCACTTTTACCTGCACGACGACGGTATCGCCCGGTGAGAAGGCGGGGACCTGCTTACCCATCTGTTCGGCTTCGATTTCGTTTATCAGGTTACTCATCGCTGTCTCCTGCGCCGGGATTGTCGTCCCCTGGCTGTCGTTTGTACTCTTCCAGCAACCGCACGTCCGCTTCGCTCAACCGCATACCGGCCAGCAGCTCGGGCCGGCGGCGCCAGGTTCTGCCCAGCGCCTGCTGGCGCCGCCACCGCGCGATCGCGGCGTGATCGCCGCTCAGCAGCACCGCCGGCACGCGTCGCGCGGCAAACACCTCGGGCCGCGTGTAGTGCGGATGGTCCAGCAGCGCCCCGCTGAACGAATCCTGTTCGGCGGACCCGGCATCGCCCAGCGCGCCGGGCTGCAGCCGCGCCAGCGCGTCGATGACGACCATCGCCGCGAGCTCCCCACCGCTCAGCACGTAGTCGCCCAGCGACCACTCTTCGTCGACGCTGGTCTCGATGAACCGCTCGTCGACGCCCTCGTAACGCCCGCACACCAGTATCAGGCCCGCGGCGCGGCTCCGGGCACGCAGCAGGGACTGCTCGATCGGCCGTCCCTGCGGGCTCAGGTAAACCACCCTGGCATCCGCCGGCGCACCGGCCCTGGCTGCCGCCACGGCCGCGCTCAGCGGGCCCGCCTTCAGCACCATGCCCGGACCACCCCCGTAGGCGCGGTCATCGACCGTGCGATGCGCATCGTGCGTGTAATCGCGCGGATTCCACGTGCGCACGTCGAGCAATCCTCGGCGTACGGCCCGTCCTGTAACCCCGTGCTCGGTAACCGCCATAAGCAGCTCCGGGATCAGGGTTACCGCATGCACTTCCACCAGGCGCTTCCTAGAACTCCGGGTCCCAGTCAACCACCAGGCGCCGCGCATCCAGGTCGATGCTTTTGACCACCGGGCCGCGCAGCCACGGGATCAGCCGCTCGCGCCTGTCATGTTTCACGACCAGCACATCGTTTGCGCCCGTCTCCAGGAGGTGATCCACGATCCCCAGGTCGTCTCCGCCGGTCGTGGTCACGCGCATCCCTTCCAGATCCGCCCACAGCACTGAGTCGTCTGTCGCCGCCGGCAGGGCCTCGCGCGGCACCGCGATTTCGGCCCCGACGTAGCGCGCCGCCTCCAGCGGTTCGCTGCTGTCCGGCAACAACGCGATCACCGAGCGCCCGTGCTTGCGGCCATCAACGAGATCGACCGGCGCCTGCGTACCGTCAGCGATCAGGATCCACGGCTGGTAGTCGAGAATGACCTCACGCGGCTCGGTGTAGGAGTGTACCCGTACCCAGCCGCTGATGCCGAAGATGCCCGACACCCGGCCCACGGTGATCAACCTGCCCATCAGTGCTACCGACAGGCGGCGATCGGGTCATTCGCCCGCAGGTTGCGCTTTCTCGCCCGCCGGTTGCGCTTTACGGTACTCCTTGACCAGCGACGCGACCCGGTCGCTCAGGCGCGCGCCGTGTCCCGACCAGTAGTCCACCCGCTCCAGGTCGAGGCGCAGTCGCTCTTCCCGGCCGCTGGCAATCGGGTTGAAAAATCCGATCTTCTCGAGGTAGCGCCCGTCGCGGCGATTGCGGTTGTCGGTGACCACCACCTGATAGAAGGGACGCTTTTTGGCCCCGCCCCGGGACAAACGAATCGTAACCATTGTGCTTCCGTCCGCTGAGCCGGCGATTGCGTGACGCGCACAGCGTCCGCTACCCGGCTTGATCCACCGGGCGTGCCCGGCGCTAAACCGCGCAATTCTACGCGAATCGAGGTAAAAGAAAAGCCACGCGCCCCGGCCCCGGGGCGCCACGCCCGTCAGCCCAGCCCGGGGGGCAGCTGGCCGCCCATCCCGCGCATCATCTTCGCCATCTTGCCCTTGGACATCCGCTTCATCATCTTGCTCATCTGCAGGTGCTGCTTCAGCAGCCGGTTGACGTCCTGCACCTGCACCCCGGAGCCGGCCGCGATGCGCCGCTTGCGCGAGCCGTTGATCACGGCCGGGTAGCGGCGCTCCTGCGGCGTCATGGAGTTGATGATCGCGATCATGCGCGTCGTCTGCCGTTCGTCGAGCTGCGCTTTGGCAGCCGCCGGCAGCGCCGCCCCGCCCGGCAGCTTGTCCAGCAGGCTGGCCATGCCGCCCATGCTCTGCATCTGCACAAACTGCTCGCGCAGATCGCTGAGATCGAAACCCTTGCCCTTCTTGAGCTTCCTGGCGAGCTTCTGCGCCTTGTCCTGGTCGACCTTGTGCTGCACCTCCTCGACCAGGCTCAGCACGTCACCCATGCCCAGGATGCGGGACGCCAGCCGTTCCGGGTGAAACGGCTCAAGCGCCTCGAGCTTCTCACCCACCCCGAGAAACTTGATCGGTTTACCGGTTATATGCCGCACGGACAGCGCCGCGCCGCCCCGCGCATCGCCGTCGGTCTTGGTCAGAATAACGCCGCTGAGCGCTAATGCGTCGTCGAACGCCTTGGCCGTGTTGGCCGCGTCCTGCCCGGTCATGCTGTCTACCACGAACAGGGTTTCCACCGGGTCGACCGCTTTGTCGATTGCGGCGATCTCGTCCATCATCTGTGCATCGACGTGCAGCCGCCCGGCGGTGTCCAGAATCAGCACGTCGCAGTGGCGCTTACGTGCATGCGCCAGCGCTTCGCCGGCGATGCGCACCGGGTCGTTGCCGGCCGTTTCGAAGAACTGAGCATCCACCTGCCCGGCGAGGATGCGCAGCTGCTCGATGGCCGCCGGACGGTACACGTCACAACTTGCCAGCAACACGCTCTTCTTCTCGCGCTCCTGCAGCAGGCGCGCGAGCTTGGCGGCGGTGGTGGTCTTGCCGGCGCCCTGCAGCCCGGCCATCAGCACCACGGCAGGCGGCTGGGCGGCGAGGTTGAGGCGCTCGTTCTCCTGGCCCATTGCCTCGACCAGGGCGTCGTGGACGATCTTGATTAGCGCCTGGCCGGGCGACAGGCTCTTCAACACCTCCTGCCCGAGCGCCCGTTCGCGCACCTTGTCGATGAACGCCTTGACCACCGGGAGCGCGACGTCGGCCTCCAGCAGCGCCAGGCGCACTTCGCGCAGCGCCTCGCGGATGTTGTCCTCGGTGAGCCGCCCCTGCCCGCGCAGCCGTGCCAGCGTTCCGTCCAGGCGTTGTGTCAGGTTCTCGAACATGTACCTATACCGTGTAAGTCTGATCAGCGCGCAGTGCGCGCAGCTTGCGCCCGGGCATCAGTGCCGCCAGCTCTGCGAACGTCTCCTGCTCGCTGCCGGGCTTGAAATGCGAGATGCCGATTACCGGATCGTGCTGCAATTTTTGCAGATCGCCGGCCAGCGTGCTCGGGCAGTAGTGCTTGGAGGCGCGCGCCAGCGGGCCCTCCCGGTCCGGAAAGGCACACTCCACGAACAGCAGGTCCAGGCGCGGCAGCCGGTTCAGGGCAGCCCATAGTGCGTCGGTGCTCGTGGTGTCGCCGGTGAAGCAGAAGTTGCCGCTGCGGGTTTCGATGATGTACGCCCAGCAAGGCACCACGTGGTTCACCTCGACCATACTGATGCGGTGATCACCGAGCTCGAAATGCCCCCCGGCAGGGCTGTCCACGAAACGCGTCACCGGACGCGCCGGGTCCGGAAGCTGCGAGAAATCGGGCCACACCCGCCAGTTGAATATGTGCTCGCGCAGGGTGCGCAGCACGGCCTCACTGGCACGCACTTCCAGCGGCGCTTCGCGGCTGCCGAACACGGTGTCCAGCAGCAGCGGCAGCGCGGCAATGTGATCCATGTGCGAGTGCGTCAGCAGCACGTGCTGCAGCGTGCGCATTTCCTCGAGCGTCAGGCGGGCCGCGCCGGTACCGGCATCGAGCAGCAGCCAGTCGTCCAGCAGGAATGACGTCGTGTGCCGCTCGCCGCCGATTCCGCCGCTGCATCCCAGAACCCGCACCTGCACCGTCAGCGGCTCCGGAGCGGACGCTCAAAGCTCGAGGTGACGATCAGGAGTACCGGGTAGGTCATTTTGATGGCAGGCGAGGCGATCGACGAGATGGGGGGAAATGCTACCACGCGAGCGCTGCTGCCCTCTACCAGGGGCGTCTTTCAAGCACGCCGCGGTGTGTGTCATGATGAATTGCCGATGCTCGCTACCGCCGCCCAATTCGTTGTCGCCCTGCTGTACGCCGTCTCCGCCGTGCTTCTGGCCGGCGAGTTGTGGCGTGCAGCGGCGTACTCGCGGGCCGGTAAATGGCGGCGGCTGGCGCCTGCGGTGCTCGGCTCGGCGGTGCACGGCGCGCTGCTGATCGCGCTGACGACCGAGTCCGGCAGCTTCGACGTGAGCTTCTACAACGTGCTGTCGGCGGCCTCGTTCGCCATCGTGCTGCTGCTGCTGGTACTGGCCGCATTCAAGCCCGTCGAAATGCTCGGCATCGGTCTGCTGCCGATCGCCGCGCTGACCACCGTCGCGGGCGAATTGCTGGGCGGTACCAGCGCCAGCCTCCCGGTACGCGGCGAGCTGCAGTTTCACGTGATCAGCTCGCTGCTCGCCTACGGTGTGCTGAGCGTCGGCGCCATGCAGGCGATTCTGGTCGGCGTGCAGGCCCACCTCCTGCGCACCCACCAGCCCGGCGGTTTCGTGCGCGCGCTGCCGCCGCTGAACCGGATGGAGGCGCTGCTTTTCCAGCTGCTGGGGCTCGGCTTCGCGCTGCTCTCCATCGGACTGCTGAGCGGATTCGTGTACCTGCAAGACATGTTCGCTCAGCACCTCGTGCACAAGACCATACTGTCCCTCGCGGCCTGGGCGGTGTTCGGCGTTCTGCTGCTCGGGCGCTACGCGTGGGGCTGGCGCGGGCTGCGCGCGGTGCGCTGGACGCTCGCCGGCCTGGCGTTTCTGTTGCTGGCGTTCTTCGGCAGCAAGTTCGTGCTCGAACTCCTGCTGCAGCGAAGTGGGTAGCCGCCGGCGCGTTGCAGCGCGCCGCCCGAAGGCCTCGTCGCGCTGCGCCGGAACAGCGGCCCACACTTGACACCGAATAACCCACGGGCTAGTTACTCATGATCGTGAAATCGGACCGTTATCCCACGCTACACCGGGCGCCAGCCGGCGCCGCGACCCGACCAGCCTCGGCAACCCGGGCGGGCTGACCCCATTTGAGCGAAATCCCGCTAAGCGCGCTGGGCGGCGTGCTGTTTGTCTTGATCTTGCTTTCGGCCTTTTTCTCCGGGTCGGAAACCGCGCTCATGGCGTTGAACCGCTACCGTCTGCGCCACCTCGCCAAGACCGGTCATCGGGGCGCAATCCTCTCCGCACGTTTGCTCGACCGCCCGGACCGGCTGATCGGGCTGATCCTGCTGGGCAACAACGCCGTCAACCTGTCCGCTTCCGCGCTGGCCACGGTGATCGCGCTGCGCGTCTACGGAAACGCGGGCATCGCGATCGCCACCGCGTTGCTGGTGCTGGTAGTGCTGATCTTTGCCGAGGTTGCACCGAAAACGCTGGCCGCGCGCCACCCCGAGCGAATCGCGTTCCCGGCCGCATTCGTCTACACGCCGCTGCTCAAGGTGCTCTACCCGCTCGTCTGGGTAGTCAACGTGCTGGGGCATGTGGTGCTGCGGCTGCTCGGCCAGGGCGGCGTGCGCGGCCCCACCGACACCCTGGAGCCGGAGGAACTCCGTACCCTGGTCAACGAAACGGGGGTGCTGATCCCCAAGCGCCACCAACGCATGCTGGTCAACATCCTGGATCTCGAAAAGATCACGGTCAACGACATCATGGTGCCGCGTAACGAAATCGACGGCATCGACCTGGACGACGACTGGGAGGATATCGTCGAGCAGATCGGCAGCAGTGCACATGGCCGCATTCCGGTTTTCCGCGACGATATCGGCAACGTCGTCGGCATGTTGCATCTGCGCCGCCTGGTCGCCACTGCCCTGCGCGGCGACTTGCGCCCGGAGACCCTGGAGGCGCATATCACCGAGCCGTACTTCATCCCCGAAGGCACCTCGTTGACGCGCCAGCTGCTCAATTTCCAGCAGCACAAGCAGCGCATCGGTCTGGTCGTTGACGAGTACGGCGACATTCTCGGGCTGGCGGCACTCGAAGACATCCTGGAAGAGATCGTCGGCGAGTTCACGACCGTTCGCATCACCACCTCGCGCGACATCCGCCCGCAGGACGACGGGACCTACATCGTCGACGGCGGCACTCAGGTGCGCGAGCTGAACCGCGCTTTCACCTGGAACCTGCCGACCAGCGGACCGCGTACCCTGAACGGCCTGATTCTCGAGCACCTGGAGATCATTCCGGAATCCGGCACGACCTTCCTGCTGCAGAACCACCCGGTGGAAATCCTGCAGACCAAGGGCAACGTGGTGAAATCGGTGCGCATTCACCCGGCCGTTCGCCCGCGTCCCGGGCATACTGCGCAGGTGGCGGAAGACCGCTCGGAAAGCGCCGACTGAACGTGAAGCAGAAAACCGGCTACCAGTGCACCGAGTGCGGGGCGAGCGCCGCTAAATGGAGCGGTCAGTGCGCGGACTGCGGCGCCTGGAACACGTTGCAGGAAACGCTGCTGAGCAGGCGCGAGACGCGCGCAGCGAGACCGGCGCGCGCCGCCATCGAGGTGGCCGCCGACGTCGCGATGGCCAGCGAGCCGCGCACCGCCACGGGCATCTCCGAGCTCGACCGGGTGCTCGGCGGGGGCCTGGTGACCGGCTCGGTGGTGCTGCTGGGCGGCGACCCCGGCATCGGCAAATCGACCCTGCTGCTCCAGACGCTCGCCTCGCTCGCCGCCAGCCTGAAGACGCTGTACCTCACCGGCGAGGAGTCGTTACAGCAGGTCACGCTGCGCGCGGCCCGGCTGGAGCTCCCGGTCGAGCGACTGCGCCTGCTGAGCGAGACCTGCGTCGAGCAGATCCTCGAGACCTGCCGTGCCGACCGTCCTCAGGCGCTGGTCATCGATTCGATCCAGACGCTGTACTCGGAGAGTCTGCAGTCGGCGCCAGGTTCGGTGAGCCAGGTGCGCGAATGCGCCGCGCAGCTGGTACGCTTCGCCAAGCAAAGCCATACGGCGCTGTTTCTGGTTGGCCACGTGACCAAGGAAGGGACCCTCGCGGGCCCGCGGGTGCTGGAGCATATGGTCGACACGGTGCTGTACTTCGAGGGCGATCCGGGCAGCCGGTTTCGCGTCATCCGGGCCGTCAAGAACCGCTTCGGCACGGTCAACGAGCTCGGCGTGTTCGCCATGGGGGAGCGCGGGCTGCAGGAAGTCAGCAACCCCTCCGCGTTGTTTCTGTCGCAGCATTCGCAGCCGGTTTCAGGCAGCGCGATCATGGTGACCCGGCACGGCACCCGCCCGCTGCTGGTGGAGGCGCAGGCGCTGGTCGACGGGAGCCATCTGGGCAATCCGCGCCGCGTTACACTCGGGCTCGAGCAGAACCGACTGTCCATGCTGCTAGCCGTGCTGCACCGCCACGCGGGCATCGCGATGTATGACCAGGACGTGTTCGTCAACGTCGTCGGCGGCGTGCGCATCAGCGAAACGGCCGCCGATCTTGCGGTGCTCTGCGCCGTGTACTCGTCGTTCCGCGACCAGCCGCTGCGGGGGCAGACGGCGATATTCGGCGAAGTGGGCCTGGCCGGTGAAATCCGGCCGGTGCCGTTCGGCCGGGAGCGTCTGGCGGAAGCGCGCAAGCACGGCTTCACCCGGGCGATCCTGCCCATTGCAAACGCGCCGCGCAAAGCCCCGTCGGATGTCGAGATCCTCGCCGCCGAGCGCCTCGGCGACGTCATCGAAGCGCTGTAGGCGCGATTGCCGGCAGCGTTCGCAGTCGTTACCCTAGCGCTACGCCTGCACGGCGGCCCGCGCGAGGCGCGGACCGCTTCTGCAGATTCCCACTTACGGCATGGCGATGACAAACAAAGATGACGGCAACGACAGCGCCCAACCTCCGGCGTTCGAAACGGCGCTGGCGGAACTGGAACGGCTGGTCGAGCAGATGGAACGCGGCGACGTGAGCCTCGAGGAATCGTTGCGTCTGTTCGAGCGCGGCGTCGAGCTCGCCCGCCACTGCCAGACCGCGCTGCGCGACGCCGAAACCAAAATCCAGACGTTGATCGAGAAGAACGGCCAGCAGGTGCTGGAGGACTTCGCGGGCAACGACGAGCAGGGTTGAACGCCGGTGAGCGAGGGTAGCGGTATCCGGGCAGCCTTCCCCGGTGAGACGAACCGCACCGCGTTGAAACAATCCGGCCGCCTGTCGGCCTCCGAGAGCCTTGCGCTGCAGGAACGTCTGGCGCGTTACCGCGGGCGCGTGGACGCCGAGCTCGAGCGGTGGCTGCCGGGCGTCGACGAAGAGCCTGTGCGGCTGCATGAAGCAATGCACTACGCGGTGATGGGAGGCGGCAAGCGCATTCGCCCGGTGCTGATCTACGCGACCGGCGCAGCCCTCGACGTGGACTTGACGAGCCTCGACGGCCCGGCCGTCGCGGTCGAGTTGATGCACGCCTATTCCCTGGTGCACGACGATTTGCCGGCCATGGACGATGACGATCTGCGCCGCGGCAAGCCGACCTGCCACAAGCGCTTCGACGAGGCGACCGCGATCCTCGCGGGCGACGCGCTGCAGGCACTGGCCTATCAGGTACTGTCGCAGCACCCGGCGATCTCGGCGAACCACACCGTGTGTGCGCGCATGATCGCCACGCTGGCGCACGCCAGCGGCTCCGAGGGCATGGCCGGCGGTCAGGCGATAGACCTGGACGCAGTCGGCAAAGCGCTCGACCTCCAGGCGCTGGAGAACATGCACCGCCGCAAGACCGGTGCGCTGTTTCGCGCCTGCGTCGCATTTGCCGCCTACGCGGGTGGCAACTCGAACGACGTCCTGCAGGACCGCCTCGACCGCTACGCCGCGGCCGTCGGCCTGGCGTTCCAGATTGCCGACGACATCCTGGACGTGGTCGGAGACACCGAGACGCTGGGAAAGGTCTCGGGCGCCGATCAGGTTCGCAACAAGCCCACGTACCCGTCGATCCTGGGCCTCGAGGGTGCCCGGCGCCACGCCCTCGAGATGCACGGGCAGGCGCTTCAGGCGCTGCAGGGACTGGGCGCCGAATTCGATATTCTTCGTCAGCTTTCCGCCTACATCGTGCACCGGGAAAGTTAGATCCTCCGGGCAGACTCGGTGTCTGTTGCGTGCGTTGAGCCGCTTCGATACTCTGATAGCGCGTTCCGGCGTTGCCCGGAGTGCGAAGCAGTGCAGGAACAGGACGCGGACGGTTGCCGACACCAGTAACGATGACCACTGAGAACGACTTCCCCCTGCTGGCGGACATCGACTCGCCGGCCCAGCTGCGCGAGCTGAGCGACGAGGCGCTGGTAACCCTGGCCGGCGAGCTGCGCCAGTACGTCATCGAATCGGTGGCGCGCAGCGGCGGCCACCTGGGCGCCGGGCTGGGCGCCGTCGAGCTGACCGTGGCGCTGCACGCCGTGTTCGATACGCCGAACGACCGGTTGATCTGGGATGTCGGCCACCAGACCTACCCGCACAAGGTGCTCACCGGACGCCGCGACCGCCTCTCGACGATCCGCCGCAAGGGCGGTCTGGCACCGTTCCCGAGGCGCAGCGAAAGCGAGTACGACACTTTCGGCGTAGGCCACTCCAGCACCTCGATCAGCGCCGCGCTCGGGATGGCGATCGCCGCGCAGCGCAACGCCGAGAAACGCCACATCGTCGCAGTCATCGGTGACGGCGCGATGACGGCGGGACTGGCGTTCGAGGCGTTGAATCACGCCGGCGACACCGAAGCCGACATGCTGGTGATCCTGAACGACAACGACATGTCGATTTCTCCTAACGTGGGTGCGCTGCGCAAGTATCTGGCGCGCATCCTTTCCGGACGCCTGTACTCCAGCGCCCGCGAGGGCAGCAAGAAAGTGCTCTCCAAGATGCCCCCCATGTGGGAGCTGGCGCGTCGCGTCGAGGAGCACATGAAGGGCATGGTGGTGCCCGGAACATTTTTCGAGGAACTGGGGTTCAACTACTTCGGCCCGGTGGACGGCCACGATCTGCCCAATCTGCTGAAGATGCTGAAAAACCTGAAGCAGCTGCGCGGCCCGCGCCTGCTGCACGTGGTGACACAGAAAGGTAAGGGCTACAAGCTGGCCGAGGAGAATCCGCTGCGCCTGCATGCGATCAGCCCGCTCGACCCGAAGACGGGCAAGACGCTCAGCGCCGGCAAGCCTTCCGGCCCGAGCTACACCGAGGTATTCGGCCAGTGGCTCTGCGACATGGCGGCACGCGACGAGCGCCTGATCGGAATCACCCCGGCGATGCGTGAAGGTTCGGGCCTGGTGGCGTTCTCGAAGACCTACCCGGACCGCTACTTCGACGTCGGCATCGCCGAGCAGCATGCGGTAACGCTGGCGGCGGGGCTCGCCGTGGAGGGCGCGAAACCGGTGGTGGCGATCTACTCCACTTTCCTGCAACGCGCCTACGACCAGCTGATACACGACGTCGTGCTGCAGAACCTGGATGTGCTGTTCGCCATCGATCGCGCCGGGCTGGTGGGTCCCGACGGGCCCACGCACGCCGGCAGTTTCGACTTCAGCTACCTGCGTTGCCTGCCCAACATAGTCGTCATGGCGCCCGCCGACGAGAACGAATGCCGCCAGATGCTGTACACAGGATTCCAGCATACCGGACCGGCCGCGGTCCGCTACCCGCGCGGCTGCGGCCCCGGTGTCGCCGTGCAGGCGGAAATGACCAGCCTGCCCCTGGGGCGTGCGCAGGTACGCCGGAGGGGACGCCGCGTAGCCTTGCTCGGTTTCGGCGCGCTGGTCCCCGATGCGCAGGCGGTGGCCGACCAGCTCGACGCAACGCTGATCAACATGCGCTTCGTCAAACCGCTGGATGAAGCAGCGGTCCTGCGCGCCGCTCACGATCACGATCTGCTCATCACTGTCGAGGACAACGCGGTGGCGGGCGGCGCCGGCAGTGCGGTCAACGAATGCCTGCTGCGCCACGCAGTGATCGTACCCGTGCACAACCTCGGTTTGCCCGACCGGTTCGTCGAGCACGCCTCGCGCGAGGAAATGCTCGCGGAGTGCGGTCTCGATTTCGCGGGGTTGCTGAAAAGCGCCAAACGGCTGCTGCACGAACTCGACAGCGGCACGGGGCTGAGCGCACTGTCGGCCTCCAGTTGACGCCCCCGATCCAATCGACCTGCCGCGTCCGGCCTGCTAATATCCGAGTCCTTTAGTCGGATATTAGCACGCAGCTGCGTAATGAAACTCGGGCATCCGGACCAACAAGCGGCGACCCTGGCGCCTGACCGCCACGACATTCCCGATGTGCAGGCGAGCGCCGATGTCCGCGAGATCGACATCCAGCGCGTCGGCATCAAGGATCTGCGCCATCCGCTGACCTTCGTGGACCGCGCCGGCACGCCGGTCAGTACCGTTGCCAGCGTCACCATGACCGTGCACCTGCCAAAGGAATACAAGGGCACGCACATGTCGCGCTTCGTCGAACTCCTGAACGAAAACCAGCAGCCGCTTTCGATCCGCGGGCTGCAGGCGCTGGTGGAGCAGATGAACCGGCGTCTGAACGCGCCGGCCGGCTACATCGCGCTCACCTTTCCGTATTTCGTGCGCAAGCAGGCGCCGGTATCGGGCGTGCAGAGCCTGATGGACTACGTGGTGACCCTGGCCGGCTCGCTGGACGGGGAGCGCTCGGCGCTGAGCGTGAAAACCGTCATCCCGGTGACCAGCCTGTGCCCCTGCTCCAAGGAAATCAGCGACTACGGCGCCCACAATCAGCGCGCGCACGTTACGGTAAGTGCCAGCGTAGCGCCGGACATGTGGATCGAAGACCTGATCGATCTGGTAGAGGCGCAGGCGTCCAGTGAGCTGTACGCGCTGCTGAAGCGGCATGACGAGAAGTTCGTCACGGAACAGGCGTACGACAACCCCAAGTTCGTCGAGGACGTGATCCGCGACGTCGCCGCGCAGCTCAACGCAGAACCACGTATCCTCGACTACACGCTCGAAGTCGAGAACTTCGAAGCGATTCACAATCACTCCGCCTACGCGATGATCCAGGGGCCGCGCTGATCCTTTTCACGCCGCTCCCCGGACCGCTGAATGGGCACATTCAAACGTCGAACCAGGCGGACTCGTGCTCCTGCGCCAGCACCTGCGGCCACTCGGGCGCGCAGCCTAGCGCGTCGCTCACACAGCGCAGCGCCGTTTGCGGCGTGTTGTTATTGCTGCTGATGTGCGCCAGCAGCAACGTCTGCAGCTGCTCGGTGCCGATACGTTGCAGCAATTCCGCAGCCTGACGGTTCTCCAGGTGGCCGTATGAGCTGGCGACGCGCGCCTGCACGGCCGGCGGGTAGGGCCCTTCCCGCAACATGTCGGCGTCGTGATTGCACTCCAGGATCAGGCCGCGACACCCCTCCAGATGACTGACGATATGCGGCGTGATCGAGCCGGTGTCGGTGAGCACACCCAGCCTCGCCTCGCGGTGCGCAAACACGAACTGGCAGGGTTCGGCCGCATCGTGCGGGACCGGGAACGGATGGACCTCCAGCTCGTCGATGTGCAGCACGCCGTGCGCGTGAATCGGAATGGCGCGCGGTATATCGCCGTCGCGCAGCATGGCAAGGGTTCCGTAAGTGATCCATACGGGCAGGTCGTAACGCCGCGCCAGCGCCCCCACGCCGGCAGCGTGATCTGAATGCTCGTGCGTGACCAGCAGGCCGGTCAGCTGCGCGGGATCGAGGCCGAGGTTGGCGAGGCGCCGGACCGTCTCCTTGACGGTGAAGCCGCAGTCCAGCAGCAGACAGGTATCGCCCGCGCTTACCAGGGTGGCGTTGCCCGCGCTGCCGCTTCCCAGTGAGGCGAAGCGCAGGTGCGTCAACGAAATTCCTGGTACAGACGGCGCAGGATCTCCTGCTCCAGCGCGGGAAGCTTCGACGAGCCCGTGGTGTCGGCAATCGAAATACGCGTCTGTCCCGGCTCCTCCCGGACATACACCTGGTAGTACTGCTCTACCTCGTCGTCGCCGCCGAACAGCGTAGAGAAAAAACCGCTGTCCTCGTCCGCGGCAGCGGTTTGCGGCATCCTTGCCTGCACGTTCTCCGGCAGCGCGCCCGAGAACAGGACTTCGTAGCGGAATTCCGTTTTCAACGTCTGCTCGATCTCCAGCCCGATGTCCTCCAGCGCCTCGCCGGTTCTTATCCATACGCGCGGAAAGGTATCGGCGATCACCAGGCTCGGGCGGCCGTCCACTTCATCCAGGTACGCGCGGGCCGCCAGTTGCTGAGCCTGTTGCAGCGTCAGCACGCCCCGGGCGATCTGCTCCTTCACGCCCAGGTACACGAGCAGGCGCAGCATCATTTCCGTTTCCCGCTCCGCGTCGGGCGGGCGCCTGGCGTAGTAGAAGTCGCCGACCTGGCGGCTGCCGACTTCTTCGGCGAGCGTCTGCTCCATGCGCCGCTGGGTCAGAAACACGCGCACCCGGGTTTCGCTCCCGTCGATGCGCTCCAGGCGCAGGCGAAAGCGTTCCCTGGCATCGCTCGAGGCCGTTGAGAACAACTTGGCGACTCCCCCCTGGCTCGCACGCGAATCCGCCACGTCCCGCCATTGCGTCTCGATCAGACCCAGCAGCGGCTCATCACGCGCTATGGCGAAACCCGACTGGGTGAAGAAATCCTTGAGCGACGGCCAGAGTTCGCGCGCATTTGCGTCCGCTTCCAGCCAGCGCAGACGCCCGTCGCGCACCAGGCGCACAGACTCCGGGTCGGGCAGCAGGGTGCTGTGCGTGATTGCGCTCTTGCCGCCCTCCGGCAGGCGCAGCAGCGACTGGCGCAGGCTGCCGGAAACGTCCGGGGGAACTTCGAGCAGCGCGCGCTCCTCGGCCGAGGGGTAGGCGACCATCGGGTCGTCCCCGCGCGGGCCGACGAGACTGCAGGCGGCAAGGGCGACGACGAGGCCGTACGCCGTCAGCGCGCGGCTCAAAGGAATCAACGGCGCTAGCCTCAAAGCGCGCCCGCGGTACGCAACGCGGCACGCACGTTATCGTGCGCCGCATCTGAAAGCCAGGTCAGCGGCAGGCGGATGCCGGTTTCGATCAGCCCCATCTGCTCGAGCGCCCATTTGACCGGGATTGGATTGGATTCGATGAACAGCTCGCGGTGTAACGGATCGAGTACGTCGTTTATTTCCGTCGCCGCCGCACGATCGCCGGCCAGCGCCGCATTGCACATCTCGTGCATCAGCCGGGGCGCCACGTTGGCCGTCACCGAGATCACACCGTGCCCGCCGGCCAGCATCACTTCCTTGCCGCTGTGATCTTCGCCTGAATAGACCGCGAAATCGTCGTCGCAGCGCCCGATAATGTCGCTGGCGCGCTGCACGTTGCCGGTGGCCTCCTTGATACCGATGATGTTCGGCACCGCCGAAAGCCGCACGACCGTGTCCGGCAGCATGTCGCAGGCGGTGCGCCCGGGTACGTTGTAGAGAATCTGGTCTATGGCCACCGCTTCGGCTACCGCCTTGAAGTGCAGATACAGGCCCTCCTGGGTCGGCTTGTTGTAGTACGGCGTAACCAGCAGGCAGGCATCGACCCCGGCGTCCTTGGCGTTCTGCGTCAGCTCGATGGCTTCGCTGGTCGAATTGGCCCCGGTGCCGCCGATGACCGGAATTCGACCGGCCACCAGATCGACGATGCGTTTGATGACGTAGCTGTGCTCCGGGATGTCCAGGGTCGCCGACTCTCCGGTGGTGCCGACCGCAACGATCGCGTCGGTTCCATTTTCGATGTGGAAGTCGACCAGCCGCGCCAGGGAATCCTCATCCAGTGCCCCGTCCGCGTACATGGGGGTTACCATTGCAACCATGCTACCTTTGAACATTGGCCTTACTCATCGTGGGATGGCGGTAAGTGCGTAGTATAGGTTGCCGGGCAGTCGCCCGCCACGCGCAATGGCGGCGCCCGACCCGTCCATCACCGACGTGCAACGCCTGGGAGCAACGACCGTGACCAGCGTTAAACCGGGCGCCAAGGTGCCCGACTTCACCGCGGCCGCCACCGGCGGGCGCAAGATTAAACTTTCGCAATTGAAGGGCAGCAATGTCGTGTTCTACTTCTACCCCAGGGACAACACGCCGGGTTGCGCGACCGAGGGGCAGGACTTCCGCGATCGTGCGGAAGTCTTGAGCGAAGCCAACACCGTCATCTTCGGCATTTCCCGCGTCAGCCTCAAAAGCTTCGACCTGGTGTCCGACCCGGACGAGGCGCTGTGCGAGTTGTTCGACGTGATCAAGATGAAAAACATGTACGCCACGAAGGTGCGCGGCATCGAACGCAGCACGTTTCTGATCGACGCCGGGGGCGTGTTGCGCAACGAATGGCGGAAAGTCAAAGTGAACGGCCACACCGACGAAGCGCTGGCCGCCGCGGCGAAGCTGCTGTAGCGCCCGCCCGCGTATGGCTATCGAGCTCTCTGTGCGCCCTTACGCCGACGGCGATTACCAGGCACTCGTGGCGCTGTGGTCCGGGTGCGGGCTGCTGCGCCCGTGGAACGACCCCCGGCTCGACATCGAGCGCTGCCTCAGCACGCCGTCGAGCGAGATACTGGTCGCCGATCATCCCGCGCGCGAGGGGCTCGCCGCCAGCGTCATGCTGGGCAGTGACGGGCATCGCGGGTGGCTTTACTACCTGGCCGTGGCCCCCGATCTACGCCGCAGCGGGCATGGGCGGGAAATCGTGCGCGCCGCAGAGCGGTGGCTGGAAAAGCACGGCGTCGGCAAGGTGATGCTCATGCTGCGCCCCGATAACGAGGCGATCATGGGTTTCTACCGTGCGGCCGGCTACGAGATAGAAGAGCGAGTCCTGATGGCCCACTGGCTGCAGCCGAAGGCGGAAGAGGTGCCACCCGACTAGGGAAGCTCTGAACAAGTCATCCATGACTTGTCAGAGAAACGCAAAGCGAAAAGTGTGATTTTCGCTTGCGTTTCGAAATCAACAACTTGAAAAGTCGTCGATTTCGTCGGCACGTCCCTGTGCCGAAGGGAACCTCAGCTTTGCAGAGGTTCCCTAGGGCCTGTTAACGCAATGCGAGTACCCATCGTTGGCTCTCCAATGAGGCCAGGCAAGGCGCGCGGGGCAGTTTGGTCATCCAAACAAGGCCTGCTCAACGCCGCAGGGCCTCATTGGAGAGTCAACCCGCAGGGACGGGGCCGTTTTTTCCCCGCCGGACGCGCTGACTCAAGCGCTCTTGCGCAAGTGCGGCGCGCACTGAAACCGTTCCCGGGCCAGCTGGTCGGCAACCTCGCTGGTGTTGCGCCCGTCACGCTCGGCGCGTTCGAAGATTTCCGTGAGCGTGGCCCCGATCCGCTCGACGCGTTGGTTGACCGCGTCGACGTCGAACGACTCGCGCTCGAGCGCGACATCTATCACCCCGCCCGCGTTGATCACGTAATCCGGCGCATACAGAATGCCGCGCTGCGCCAGCGCATCGGCGTGCCGCGCCTCCGCCAGCTGATTGTTGGCAGCGCCTGCCACGACGCTGGCCCCCAGCTGGCCGACCGTGGTGTCGTTGATCACCGCGCCCATCGCGCACGGAGCGAACACGTCGACGTCCAGCGCGAACACCTCATCGAGCGTGACCCGTTCGGCATTGACCTCGTCGCACACCAGCCGCGCGCGATCCTCGTCGAGATCGGTCACCCAGAGCTTTGCGCCCTGGGCGGCGAGCCGCTTCGCAAGCTTGAAACCGACGCTGCCCACGCCCTGCACCGCAACCCGCACGCCCTTCAGATCCGAACGCCCCAGCCGGTGCGCCACGGCCGCGACGATCCCCACGTAAACCCCGTAGGCGGTGGCCGGCGACGGATCACCCGTGCGTATCCCGCCCTGCGCGGTCGGCTTGTCGGCGATCCCCACCACGTGCGGGGTGACGCCGTGCATCGCTTTGAGGTCTTCCACCGTGGTGCCCGAGTCTTCCGCGGCGATGTAACGCCCGCCCAGCCGGTTCACCGCCACGCCCATGGCCACCATGAGCTCGCGCGTCTTGTGCCGTGCGGGATCGCCGATGATGACCGACTTGCCGCCGCCCAGGTCGAGCCCGGCCAGCGCCGACTTGTAGGTCATGCCGCGAGACAGGCGCAGGACATCCGCCAGTGCCTCGCCCTCGCTGGCGTAGGGCCACATGCGCACGCCCCCCAGTGCCGGGCCCAGCGCGGTGTTGTGAATGGCGATGATCGCTCTCAACCCGCTCGCGGCGTCGTGGCAAAAGACGATCTGCTCGTGACCGTCGAACTCCCGGTGCGAGAAAACATCCATAGGTGCTACCTCCAGAGCATCGGCGGTCAGCCCTGCCCGGTTACCTGACCGTATGCCGTTACTTGATTTCGGAACCCGGTTTTCAATGACCCGACCGGCGGCCGCGCTCAGGCTGCCGTCGCCAGCGGTGGTTTGTCGTACGCTTCACGCAGCGCCCGCTCCTTCTGCTTAACGGCGGCAATGGCAGCCAGCTTGATGGGGCCGAACCCGCGGATCTCGCCGGGCAGCTCGGCCAGCGCGAGCGCGGCGGCGTGATTGTCACGGCTCAAGGTCGCGCAGACATGCTCGATCAATGCTTCGTAGTCGGCGATGAGTTGGCGCTCGAGCCGCCGCTCGGCCTGGTAGCCGAACGGGTCGAGGCGGGTACCGCGCAGCATCTTGCCACGCGCCAGCAGACCGAACAGACGCAGCATCCAGGGTCCGAAGGTGCGCTTGCGCGGCCGGCCTCGCGCATCGGGACGCGCGAGCAGCGGCGGGGCGAGGTGCACTTTCAGGCGGAAATCGCCGGCGAACTGCCGTTCCACGGCCCGGCGGAAACGTCCGTCGCTGTACAGGCGGGCGACCTCGTACTCGTCTTTATAGGCCAGCAGTTTTGCGTAATTGCGGGCCACCGCCGTCGCGAGGCCGGTGGCCTCGCCGGCAACCCGCTGCTCCAGCTCGCGTACCCGCTCGACGAGCTGACTGTAGCGACCGGCATACGCGGCATTCTGGTATGCCGCCAGGTGGGCGGCCCGGTGCTCGACAACCCCGGTCAGTGTCCCGGGCTCGGCGCCGTTCGACGTGTCACCGGCCGCGCGCTTGACCGCGTCCGGATCGTGAGCGCAGTATCGTCCCCAGGCGAAGGCGCGTTTGTTGCTCTCGACGGCCACGCCGTTCAGCTCGATAGCGCGTTGCAGCGCGGCATCCGAAAGCGGCAGCAGACCTTTCTGGTAGGCGAAGCCGACCATGAAGAGATTGGTTGCGATGGCGTCACCGCACAGCGCGGTCGCCAGCTTTGTGGCATCGATGAAGTGCGCTTTGTCCTGGCCGACGGCTTCACCGATGGCGGCGGGCATGGCAGCACCGGAAAAATCCATATCGCGCGCGCGAATGAACTGAGCGGTCATCGCCTCGTGCGAGTTGATCACGGCGTGCGTGTAGCGGCTGTCGACTTTCGACAAGGCATCGAAGCCTGCAGCGACGACCAGATCGCACCCGAGCAGCAGGTGCGCTTCGCCGGCCGGAATGCGCACCGTGTTGATGGCGTCCGGACGCGCGGCGATGCGCGTGTGACTCACCACTGCACCGAACTTCTGAGCGAGGCCGGTCATATCGAGGACCGTGCAGCCTTTATTCTCCAGATGCGCGGCCATGCCCAGCAGCGCCCCTATGGTTACCACGCCGGTTCCCCCGACGCCGGTGATCACCACGTTGTAGGTCTCGTCCAGCGCGATTGCCGGCGGCGCCGGCAAGTCGCCCGGCGGATCCTGCGCGGCCGGTTTGCGCAGCTCGCCGCCGTGCACGGTGACGAAGCTCGGGCAGAATCCGTCCACACAGCTGAAGTCCTTGTTGCACGACGACTGATCGATCGCGCGCTTGACGCCGAACTCGGTTGCCAGGGGCACCACGGACAGGCAGTTGGACTGCACGCTGCAATCGCCGCACGTTTCGCACACCAGGTGATTGATGAAGGCCCGCTTCGGCGGGTCGGCGAGCACACCGCGCTTGCGCCGCCGGCGCTTTTCGGCAGCGCAGGTCTGCACGTAGACCAGCACCGAGGTGCCCGCGTGCTCGCGCAGTTCGCGCTGCACCTGCTCGAACTCCTCGCGCACGTGCGTCGTCACGCCCTGTGCCATCTCGGAACGGTCGAGCTCGGCATCCTCGTCACCGAGCACCACGGCGATGCGGCGTACCCCCTCGCCGTAGAGCTGGTGCGTGATCTGTGCAACGCTCAGGCTACCTTCCAGGGGCTGGCCGCCCGTCATCGCCACCGCATCGTTGTACAGGATCTTGAATGTGATGTTGACGCGCGCCGCGAGCGTCGCACGGATCGCCAGTATTCCGGAATGGAAGTAAGTGCCGTCGCCGAGGTTCGCGAACACGTGCTCCGTTTCGGTAAACGGCGCCTGCCCGATCCACGGCACGCCCTCACCGCCCATCTGCGTGAACGTCTGCGTGCTGCGATCCATCCAGGTCGCCATGTAATGGCAGCCGATGCCCGCCATGGCGCGGCTGCCCTCGGGAACCCGCGTCGAGGTGTTGTGCGGACAGCCCGAACAGAAATGCGGCACGCGCTCCAGCAGGGCGCGCGGCCTTGCCAGCGCCTCTTCCTTGCGCTTGAGGAAATCCAGGCGCTCGTGAATCGCGTCACTGTCGAAGAAGCGCGTGATACGTGCCGCAATCACCCGCGCGATGCGTGCCGGCGTCAGCTCGCTGGTGGAGGGCAGGATCCACTCACCGCGCTCGTCGAACTTGCCGATCACGCGCGGGCGCACGTCCTCGCGCCAGTTGTACAGCTGCTCCTTGAGCTGATTCTCGATGACCGCGCGCTTCTCCTCAACCACCAGCACTTCGTCGAGGCCGCGCGCGAAGTCGCGTACCGTTTCGCGCTCGAGCGGCCAGCTCATACCGACTTTCAGCACCCGCAGACCGATGTCCGCGGCCATCTCCAGGTCGATACCCAGGTCCTCGAGCGCCTGGCACACGTCGAGGTAGGACTTGCCCGTGGTGACGATCCCGAGGCGCGGATGCGGGCTGTCGACCACCACCTGGTTCAGATTGTTGGCCCGCGCGAACGCCAGCGCCGCGTACAGCTTCTGGCGCTGCAGCCGCATCTCCTGCTGCAGCGGCGGATCGGGCCAGCGGATGTGCAGCCCCTCCTGCGGGTAGTCGAAATCCTCGGGCAGCACGATGCGCGGCTGCTCGACGTCGATCTCGATGGTCGCCGAGGAGTCGACGGTCTCGGCGATCGTCTTGAACCCCACCCAGCAGCCGCTGTAGCGCGACAGCGCGAACCCGAGCAGACCCATGGGCAGAATTTCGCGCACACCCGCCGGGTTCAGCACCGGGATCTCGGCGGCCATGAAAGCGTATTCGCTCTGGTGTGGAAGAGTCGAGGATTTGCACGCATGGTCGTCGCCGGCAATGACCAGCACCCCGCCGTGCTTCGAACTGCCCGCGGCGTTCCCGTGCTTGAGCACGTCGCCGCTGCGGTCCACGCCCGGCCCCTTGCCGTACCACATGGCGAACACGCCGTCGTAGCGGGCGCCGGCGAACAGGTTGACCTGCTGGCTGCCCCACACTGCGGTCGCGCCCAGGTCCTCGTTGATCGCCGGCTGGAAACGCACGTGATGCTCGTCGAGGTACCGCTGGGCGCGCCACAGGGCCAGGTCCAGTCCGCCCAGCGGCGAGCCGCGGTAGCCGGAGACGAACCCCGCCGTGTTCAGGCCGGCGGCCAGATCGCGCTGGCGCTGCAGCATCGGCAGACGCACCAGCGCCTGGATACCGTTCAGAAACACGCGTCCGCGGGCGCGTGTGTACTTGTCGTCAAGCGTTACTTCGGCGAGAGCAGCCATGCGGTCTCCCGGAACAGACGCGGTGACGGCCTGGAGGTGGCCGCCGGCACGCTGCTCAGCAGAGCGTGGATGAGGTGCAGGACTGCCGCCGGGAGCCGGCGCAACATATCGCCGGCCGGGTGTAGGGCCAATCGGTCATCGGTTCCTCCATCACAGGATCGCTGCACGGGGTCGTCTGAGCACGCGCTGTCGCCCTTTTGAGGCTGGCGCGGCGCTACTCTAGTTCGACCCGGGCAAGCGGTCAATTGTTCCAGCCGCTGGCGCCGGCGCGGCGCAAGCGGCGCGCGGCGCTACCCTCGTCAATGGGTCATACATATTGGGTGCCAGCCCGGTTCGAGCAAGGAGGTCGCCACCTCCACGCCGCCCCCGGCCGGGCGGGTGCGGCGCTCAGACGTTGACGACCTTCCCGGGATTCATGAGATTGTGGGGGTCCAGGGCCTGCTTGACGGTGCGCATCACGGCCACGGCCTCGCCGTGCTCCGCGTGCAGGAACTCCAGCTTGCCGTAGCCGATGCCGTGCTCCCCGGTGCAGGTGCCCTCCATCGCCAGCGCGCGCATTATCAGCCGCTCGTTCAGTGCCTTGGTGCGTGCCACTTCCTCCGCATCGTCGGGATCGACGACCAGGGCCAGGTGGAAATTCCCGTCGCCGACGTGGCCCACGATCGGCGCGAACAGCCTGCTCTCGTCCACGTCGCGGCGTGTCTCGAGGATGCACTCCGCGAGCCGCGAGATCGGCACGCACACGTCGGTGGCCCACAGCTGCCCGCCGGGCCGCGCCGCTTTAGCGGCGTAGGCCGCGTCGTGGCGCGCCTGCCAGAGCGTGGTGCGCTCTTCCACGTTGCTGGTCCAGGCAAATTCCCGACCGCCCTCGTCGGCGGCGAGCGCACCCACCGTTTGCGCCTGCTCCGCCACCGACGCCTCGCTGCCGTGGAACTCGAGGAACAGCGTCGGGGCAACGGTCAGCGACAACCCCGAGTAGTGGTTGACGGCATCTATCTGTACCTCGTCGAGCAGCTCGATGCGGGCCACGGGCACGCCCGATTGTATGGTCATGATCACGGTGTTGACGGCACCCTCCAGGGTGTCGAACGCGCACACGGCCGACGATATCGCTTCCGGGATGCCGTGCACCCGCAGCGTGATCTCGGTGATGATACCGAGCGTCCCTTCGGAACCCACGAACAGCCGCGTAAGGTCGTAGCCGGCCGCGGACTTGCGCGCGCGCCGGCCGGTCCTGATGACACGCCCGTCGGCAAGCACCACGGTCAGCGCCAGCACCGCTTCGCGCATCGTCCCGTAGCGCACCGCGTTGGTACCGGAGGCGCGCGTGGCCGTCATCCCGCCCAACGAGGCGTCGGCGCCGGGATCGATCGGGAAGAACAGGCCGGTGTCGCGCAGGTGCGTATTCAGCTGCTTGCGCGTCACCCCCGGCTGCACGACCACGTCCAGATCCTCCGCGTTGACTTTGACGATCTCGTTCATCTGCATCATGTCGACGCATACACCGCCCGCCAGCGCCGCGACGTGCCCCTCGAGCGATGTGCCCGTGCCGTACGCAATCATTGGCACCCGCGCCGCGGCGCAGATACTCGCGATGGTCGACACTTCCTCGGTGCTGCGCGGGTACACCACCGCCTGCGGCGGCGCGCCCGGGTGGTAAGACTCGTCCCGGCCGTGGCGCTCGCAGATCGCTTTCGACGTGGTCAACCGCTCGCCCAGCAGCTCACGCAGCTGTGTCAGCGTGGGATCGATGTCGACGACCTGGGTGAGGGGTGTGGCCATGTCAGATGGTGCTGCCGCGGGTGTGGCGCTCGATCAGCTCTATGTTGCGCTTCGGACCGGGCAGGTGCGGATTGACCTCCAGCGCCTTGCGGAAGGCATTTATCGCGTCGTCCCATTGTTCGCTGTGGAGATAGATGAGCCCGAGGCCGGACAGCGCGCCGAAATGGCGCGGCTCCAGCACCAGCGTGTGCTTGATGTCGTCGATCGATGCGGCATGCTCGCCCATCAGGTAGAGCACGGTGGCGCGGCGGTTCCACGCCTCGGCGAAATCGGGTGAGAGACTCACCACCTCGTCGAACACGGCCAGGGCCTGGTCGAATCGCGCAGCCTGCATGTGGCGCACGCCGCGCAGAAACAGCTCGCGCGCCTTGACGTCGTCAGTCTGGTACCAGATCTCCCAGATCTGCTGGGTGATGGCTTCGGCTTCCTGCTCGTCGAGGGTGGCGTGCAGCCGGGCAAACAGACCGTCCAGGCGCTCGTCGGTCTGGTCGGCACTCGGGGCGCCCACCCAACCGCACAGCAGGACGACAACAATCACGACAGCGCGCATAGCTCGAGTATGGCCGCTCGGCTGCGGCTTGCCAAGCGCCCGCGGTGGGGCGGGTGCACACGCAGTCAAACGCCGGCGGCATGCAGTAACATGCGCCGTTTGCGGCGTCGGGAGCAGCGTGCGATGGCTTTGGAACGAGCCTTGAAACAGCCTGTATGTACCGCGGTGCGTGCAAGGCGCTTTCGTTGTTCCCCGTTGCCTCGGCAGACCAAGGGTTGAGCGCGGGATGAACGGGGTGCACCTCAAAGACCTTTCATTGCTGCTGTTGCTGGCGTGCATCTGGAGCTCATCGTTCGTGTTGATCAAGGTCGGTGTGCAGACGCTCCCGCCGCTCACCCTGGCAAGCGGGCGCATGCTGCTGGCGGCGCTGCTGCTGCTGGCCTTCGCGTTCAGGCAGGGATTCGCCTGGCCGCGCGAGCTGGCCGTGTGGCGCGGCTTCCTGGTGATCGGCGTGGTCGGCAACGCCCTGCCCTTCACGCTGATCCACCGGGGCGAGCTGACCGTTGAGAGCGGCCTGACCGCCATACTCATGGGCGTAATGCCGATCGCCACTGCCGTGCTGGCGCATTTTTTTACCCGCGACGAGCCGTTGAACCGGCTGCGCTTCGCCGGGGTGGTGATGGGGCTGGTCGGGCTGCTGGTGCTGCTCGGCAGGGACGCGGTGGCCGGTCTCGGTGCACACCTGTCCGCGGAGGCCGCCATCCTGTGCGGCGCGCTCTGCTACGCGCTCACCGCGGTGTATGTCAGGCGGACTGCGCCGCCCTCGGGCACGCTGATGGCCGCGGGATCGCTGAGCGTGGGCGCACTGTGTCTGGTGCCGTTCGCGCTGTGGCTGGAGCAGCCCTGGCTGCTGCAGCCAAGCGCTGCCTCGCTCGCGGCGATGCTGGCGCTCGGCATTTTCTCCACCGGCCTCGCGGCGCTGCTGTTCTTCCATCTGATCAGGCAGGTCGGCGCCACGTATTTTTCCCAGGTAAACTATTTGATCCCGGTGCTCGGCGTGGGCTGGGGCTGGGCACTGCTCGCCGAGCAGCCGACCTGGCAGGCATGGCTGGCACTCGGCTGTATCCTGACGGGCGTGGTGCTCGTCAACCGGGCACGCGTCCCGGGCCGCTGAGCCCGGTGACTCACAGGAGGTCCAACCCATCGCTGTGCAATTGGAAAACGTCAATGTCGTCGCGCAGGAGCTGCTGCCGACGCCGCACAACGTGAAGCAGGACCTGCCGGTGTCGGCGGCGGCGGCCGAAACCGTCAGCGCCGGGCGCACCGCAGTGCAGAACATTCTCGAGCGCCGCGATCACCGGCTGTTCATCGTGGTCGGACCCTGCTCGATCCACGACCCGCAGGCGGCACGCGAGTACGCGGGCCGGCTGAAAGCGCTGGCAGACGAGGTCAGCGATACGCTGCTGCTGATCATGCGCGTGTACTTCGAAAAGCCGCGCACCACGGTCGGCTGGAAAGGCCTGATCAACGACCCGTTCATGGACGACTCCTTTCATATCGAGAAAGGCCTGTACGTCGCGCGCGAGTTGCTGCTGGAGTTCGCCGAGCAGGGCCTGCCCACGGCCACCGAGGCGCTCGACCCGATCTCGCCACAGTACATTTCCGATCTGATCAGCTGGACGGCGATCGGCGCGCGCACGACCGAGTCGCAGACGCACCGCGAGATGGCCAGTGGGCTGTCCATGCCGGCCGGCTTCAAGAACGGCACTGACGGCTCGCTCGCGGTGGCGATCAACGCACTGCAGTCGGTCGCGCAGCCGCATCATTTTCTGGGCATCGACCAGCAGGGCAAGATCAGCGTCGTGCGCACGCGCGGCAACGCCTACGGGCACGTGATCCTGCGTGGCGGCGGCGGGCGCCCCAACTACGACTCGGTGAACATCGCGCTGTGCGAGCAGGCGTTGGAGAAAGCCGGGCTGGCGCGGAACATCGTCGTCGACTGCAGCCACGGCAACTCGAACAAGGAGTACGCGCTGCAACCGCTGGTCGGCGATGACTGCGTGGGCCAGGTGCTGGAGGGCAACGGCTCGATCGTGGGCCTGATGCTGGAAAGCAACCTGCAGGCGGGCAACCAACCCATCCCCGCCGATCTCGCCGAGCTTCGCTACGGCGTGTCGGTGACGGATGCCTGCATCGACTGGCCGACCACCGAGCATGCGATCCGCGAGTGGCGCAATCGCCTTGCCGGGGTGCTCGGCAGCCGCAAGTAGGCAACACCCTGCCTGCGAGCGTGCGCGAGGCGCGCCGCAGGCGCTGCGCCCGAAAGCGCTGTCCTCGCCTTCTGCTGCACAGCATGGCGTGGCCCCGTGACGGGCCCCGGGTCGGTGTGCGCAAAATACCGGCAAACCGCGCTGCTATGCGCTCAAAACGACAATTGGCTTGAGCCTTTACAATACAGTGTGTTAGGGTCTCGGCACTTGTGGGGAGGGGTTGCCAGACGCGGTAGAAACTCTCCCAAGAAGAGCACGAAGTGCCTGCAGAATATCAACAGAAATTGGTAAGGAGGAGCCTGATGAAGCTCAAATTCACAGTCGCGATATCGGCGGCGTTCGCCCTCTTGTCGCTGAGCGGCGGAACCCTGGCTGCCACGTTGCAAGATGTCAAAGCCAAAGGATTCGTCCAGTGCGGCGTCAGTCAGGGCGTACCCGGTTTTTCGAACCCTGACGAATCCGGCAACTGGTCGGGAATCGACGTCGACGTGTGCCGGGCCGTTGCCGCGGCCGTGTTCGGCGACGCCAACAAAGTCAAATTCAGCCCGCTGTCCGCCAAGGAACGCTTCACTGCGTTGCAGTCCGGCGAGATCGACATTCTGTCGCGCAACACCACGTGGACGCTGGTCCGCGACACGGCATTGGGCCTGAACTTTGCCGGCGTCAACTACTACGATGGTCAGGGATTTATGGTGCGCAAAGACCTCGGCATCAAAGATGCCAAGGAACTCGCCGGCGCGTCAGTATGCGTGAACATCGGCACCACGACCGAGCTGAACATGGCGGACTTTTTCCGCACCAACGGCATGGACTACAAGCCGGTGGTGTTCGAAAAAGCGGACGAAGTGGTCGCCGCCTATGACAGCGGCCGCTGCGACGTGTACACGACTGACCAGTCAGCGCTGGCCGCGCAACGCGTCAAGCTGAAAAATCCGGATGCGCACATGGTGCTGCCGAATGTTATCTCCAAAGAGCCGCTCGGTCCGGTGGTTCGCCACGGCGATGATCAGTGGCTGGATATCGTCAAGTGGTCCCTGTACGCGCAACTGGAAGCCGAAGAGTACGGCGTGAACTCCGGCAACGCGAAGAAGCTGAAAGACTCCAAAGATCCCGTCATACGTCGCCTGCTCGGCGCCGAAGGCGATCTGGGCAGCAACCTCGGACTGTCCAGCGATTGGGCGTACAACATCATCCGCCAGGTCGGAAACTACGCCGAAGTGTACGACCGCCATGTGGGTCCGAACACGCCAGTCGGCCTGCCGCGCGGTGTCAACGAACTGTGGAAGAACGGCGGCATTCAATACGCAATGCCAGTACGCTGATCTGAATCCAGCGTAGGCGCGCCCGCTGGCACAGCGGGCGCGCCCTTTGTTCGACCGCAAGCCCGATGAGACTGGGGGGGGATTAATCGTGGCTGCTGGACCTAGCTCACACGTCACCGCCGCACCGCCGGCCCGGCCGCCGGTGTGGAACGACCCGCACTACCGTGCACTGTTCTTTCAGATCCTAGTCCTGGGCGCGGTAATCCTCGCCGGCGTCTTCCTCGTCAACAACACGATCAGTAACCTCGAGAGGCAAGGCATCGCTTCGGGATTCAGCTTTCTCGACAAGACCGCTGGTTTCAGCATAGGCGAAAGCCTGATCGAGTACAGCGAGGAAGATACTTACGGGCGGACTTTTATGGTCGGCCTGCTGAACACCATGCTGGTGGCATTCATCGGCTGCATCCTGGCAACAATTCTCGGCTTTATCGTTGGTATCGCACGGCTCTCTAGGAACTGGATGGTGTCCAGGATCGCCACCGTGTACATCGAGACTCTGCGCAACATCCCGCTCCTGCTGCAGATCTTTTTCTGGTATTTCGCCGTACTGCGCGCGCTGCCGTCACCCCGCGAGAGTGCTACCTTCGGTGAGTCTTTTTTTCTGAACAACCGCGGCCTGTCCTATCCGCGGCCGCTTTACGAGGACGGATTCAGTCTCGTTGTGTGGGCGTTCATCGCCGCTATCGCGGCGATCGTTATCATTGCGCGCTGGGCGAGAAAGCGCCAGGACGCGACCGGCCAGCAGTTCCATACGTTTTATGTCGGCCTCGGTCTCATCATCGGTCTGCCGTTACTGGCAGCCATCGTGACCGGCTTTCCGTTGAGCTGGGAATACCCGGTGCTCAAAGGCTTCAACTTCCAGGGCGGCAAGGTGATGTCGCCGGAATTCGTATCGCTGGTGCTAGCACTGTCCACCTATACGGCCTCGTTCATTGCCGAGATCGTACGCGCCGGTATCATGGCGGTGAGCCACGGGCAAACCGAGGCGGCGTTTTCGCTGGGATTGCAGCGCGGGCCGACCTTGCGTTTGGTCATTATCCCGCAGGCCCTGCGCGTGATCATTCCGCCGCTCACCAGCCAGTATCTGAACCTGACCAAGAACTCATCGCTGGCCGCAGCCATCGCTTATCCGGATCTGGTGCTGGTGTTTGCCGGCACCGCGCTCATGCAGACGGGACAGGCGGTTGAGATCCTGTCGATGACGATGGCGATCTACCTGCTGCTGAGTCTGCTCATTTCGGCGTTCATGAACTGGTACAACAAGAAAATGGCTCTGGTGGAGCGATAGTCATGGCAGAACAAACGCAAAATTACGCACCCGGGGCACACCCGGACCTGCCGCCGCCCCGCTCAGAAGTTGGCGTGATCGGCTGGTTGTACAAGAACCTGTTTTCCACGCCGTTGAATACGGTGCTCACGCTGGCGTCGCTGTATATTGTTTACCTGCTGGTACCGCCGGTGATCAATTGGGCCATCCTGGATGCCGACTGGATCGGCGACACACGCGAAGCGTGCAGCCGCGAGGGCGCCTGCTGGGTGTTCATCAAAGTCTGGTTTAAACAGCTGATGTACGGGCGCTATCCGGTCGAGGAATTGTGGCGCATCAACCTGGCGTACATCATCGGGGTGGCGGGTATCGCCGCCTTGCTGATTCCCAGCGTGCCCTACAAAAGCTACATCGGCGCGTTCATGCTGTTCATCTTTCCAATCGTTGCCTACTTCCTGTTTGTCGGCGATTCATTCGGCCTGATGTGGGTGGAAACGCCGCTGTGGGGCGGGTTGTTCCTGACCTTGGTAATCGCCATAACCGGCATTGTGGCATCGCTGCCGATAGGCATAGTTCTGGCGCTTGGCCGCCGCTCGCAAATGCCGGTTGTGAAAGCCTTGTGCATCGCGTTCATCGAACTCTGGCGCGGCGTGCCGTTGATAACGGTGCTGTTCATGGCCTCGGTGATGTTCCCGTTGTTCATGCCGGAAGGCATGACTTTCGACAAGCTGCTGCGCGCCCTGATCGGCGTGATGCTGTTCTCCGCTGCCTATATGGCGGAGGTCATCCGCGGCGGCCTGCAGGCGATTCCCAAGGGGCAATACGAGGCAGCCGAGGCGCTGGGCTTGAGTTTCTGGAAAATGATGGGCCTGATAATTCTGCCGCAGGCCCTGAAGCTGGTCATACCCGGCATCGTGAATACGTTCATCGGTCTGTTCAAAGACACCACACTGGTGTTGATCATCGGCCTGTTTGACTTTCTAGGCATGTCACAGCTTGCTTCTACGAATCCGAACTGGCTGGGATTTTCGGTGGAAGGTTATGCGTTCTGCGCGTTTGTATTCTGGTGCTTCTGCTTCGGCATGTCGCGCTACAGCATGCACCTCGAGAAAGAGCTCCATACGGGGCATTGAGTCGGTAGCGTTTTAACGGAGGTGAGTACCGTGGAGGAAGTTGAAGTTTCCCGACACAGCGATAAGGAGATGGTCGTCTCCGAAGACGTGATGATCGAATTGAAAGCCATGCACAAATGGTATGGCGAGTTTCACGTTCTCAAGAACATCGACCTGACCGTTCACAAAGGCGAGCGCATCGTTATCTGCGGCCCGTCCGGTTCAGGTAAGTCGACGCTGATCCGGTGCATCAATCGCCTGGAGGAACATCAACAGGGACAGATAATCGTCGAAGGGACCGAGCTGACCGGCGATCTCAAACATATCGAAATCATACGCCGCGACGTTGGTATGCTGTTCCAACACTTCAATCTGTTTCCGCACTTGACCGTGCTGGAGAATTGCGCGCTGGCACCGATCTGGGTGCGTAAAATGCCGCGTGGCGAGGCCGAAAAGATCGGCATGAAATACCTCGAGCGCGTGCGCATCCCGGAGCAGGCACATAAGTACCCCGGCCAGCTATCGGGCGGCCAGCAACAGCGCGTGGCGATCGCACGCTCGCTGTGCATGAGCCCCAAGGTCATGTTGTTCGACGAACCGACCTCGGCGCTGGATCCGGAAATGATCAAAGAAGTGCTGGACGTGATGGTCGAACTGGCTGAAGAAGGCATGACCATGCTGTGCGTCACGCACGAAATGGGATTCGCGAAAACGGTCGCCAACCGGGTCATCTTCATGGATGACGGCGAGATCATCGAAGAAAATGAACCACAAGAGTTCTTCAACAACCCGCAGAATGACCGCACGAAACTGTTCTTGAGTCAGATTCTGCAGCACTGATCGCAGTGATCGCGCGCGCCTGCGCGATCGCTGCGGGGCGGACCTCTCAAGCGCTCTGCATAGCAGCCTGACACCTATGTCCGCGAACCCAGTACTGGTCGACATAATGCGCGGCGAAATGGTCGAAAGCCGCCATCGCGGCGCCGTGGCGTTGGTAAACAACGCCGGTGAAACCTTGCTTGCACTGGGCGATATCGACGAGGCGATCTACCCGCGTTCGGCGATCAAACCGCTGCAGACTATCTCTTTACTGGAAAGCGGCGCCGCCAAGCATTTCGGGCTGAGCGATGCGGAGATTTCACTCGCCTGCGCCTCGCACGGCGGCGAACCGGTACACGTTCAGGGTGTCGAACAATGGTTACACACCCTGTCCCTGGATAACCGTGATTTGGCGTGCGGTGTACATGCCCCGTTGCATGCCCCGGCCGCAGCGACGCTGATCGCGCAGGGACAATCGCCGTCGGCGGCACATAACAACTGTTCCGGAAAACACGCGGGGTTTCTTACGCTAGCCCGCCATTGGGATGCTGACACGCGTAGCTACACCACGCGAGATCACCCCACGCAGGTTGCATGGCGCGACGTACTTTGCGAACTCAGCGACGACGACCTGAGCGTGCGCCCGCACGGTATAGACGGCTGCGGAATACCGGTAGTCGGGTTACCGTTGCGCAACGTCGCTTTGGCCATGGCGCGCTTTGCTGATCCACGCCAGCTGGGGAAAGTGCGTCGCACTGCGATCGCGCGCATTCAACAGGCTCTAACCACCCAGCCCCTGATGATGGCGGGCACCGGGCGACTGTGCACCGAGACCATTCGCCTGACGCAGGGACGCGCATTGATCAAGACGGGCGCGGAAGGGGTGTACACCGGGGCGGTGCCTGCGGCCGGCATCGGTATCGCCCTGAAGATCGATGACGGGCATACGCGCGCCGCCGAGTGCGCCATCGCCACGGTGCTGCGCCGGATAAATGCCCTGGACGATGGCGAGTGGCGGCAACTGCAGGCGCTCGCCTGCCCGCCGGTCTTCAACGTTACCGGAAAGCCGGTAGGACGCACGCAGGCTGCCGAGGCGCTGGAGTTCACCTGGTAGCCGGGTAAGCCGGGCACTACTGTGCTGTACACGTTATTTACGGGACAGCGCACTACGTCGACGCCCCGGGCAACTCCTCGCCCGGCCCAGCGCTCGGCCACGCGTTGATCACGGCCTGCACCAGCGTGGCCAGCGGTATCGCGAAAAACACTCCCCACACGCCCCACAGGCCGCCGAAAAACAGCACCGCAACGATGATCGCCACCGGATGCAGGTTGACTACCTCGGAGAACAGCACCGGCACCAGCACGTTGCCGTCCAGAAGCTGGATGATCTGATAAGCCAGCAGCAGGTACCAGAACTGCGCGGCCAGCCCCCACTGAAAATACGCGATCAGCGCGACCGGAATGGTCACCGCAATCGCCCCCACGAACGGAATGATCACCGAGATGCCAACCAGAAACCCGAGCAGCAACGAAAAATTCAGCCCCATCAAGGCGAAGGTCACGTAGGTCACGGCCCACACGATCGCGATCTCGATGAACTTGCCGCGGATGTAGTTGGCGATCTTCTGATCTACCTCGACCCACACCTGAAACGACAGCTCGCGCTCACTCTCGTGCGGCAGGAACTGCGTTGTCCACTCGACGATACGCTTCTTGTCCTTGAGCGAGAAGAACACCAGGATCGGAATCAGGATCACATAGATGGCGATAGTGAAGATGTTCACCGCGTGGGTCAGCGAGAACGATACGATCGCCTGCCCCATGGATGTAATGCGTATGCGTATCTGCGCGAATATCTCCTGGATCTGCGGCTCGGTGATCATCGCCGGATACAGCTCGGGCAGCTTCAGCAGCATTTCCTGAAACCGCGCGGCCATCGTCGGAATCTCGAAAAACAACTGTGTTACCTGGCGCGAGAGGATCGGCACCAGACCCAGAAACAGAAACAGGCACAGCAAAACAAACAGCAGCACCACCACGCTGGTCGCCAGCGTGCGCGGGATACGCCATTTCTCGAGCACCGTCACCACGCCGTCGAGCAGATAAGCAAACAACACGGCGATGAGTACCGGGGCGAGTATGTCCCCGAGCAACAGCACGATCGCCAGCGCGCTGACCAAAAAGATCACCAGGATCACCGCCTGCGGATCGGAGAAGTTGCGGCGATACCAGGATTTGATGAACTCGATCACGCCCTGACTCCAGCGCTCAAGAACCGACGCGCTCGCGCGCCCGGCAGTAGTCGCGGGCAAACTCGAGCAGCTCCTCCATCACGCCGTGGCGGAACTTCTGGCGCTGGCGCACGAACGAGAACGGCCGGGTCAGCGGCGGATCAAGGCTGCGCGCAATCAGGGTGCCGAGCTTCAGCTCCTTGCCGATGATGGCGCGCGAGACGATGGACACGCCGAGGCCGGCTTCCACCGCTCCTTTGATGGCTTCCGGACTGCCCAGCTCGAGTGACTTGTTGAGATCGCGTTCGCCGAGCCCATGCGTGATTAGAAAGTTCGAGATCACCTCACGGGTTCCCGAGCCGGCCTCGCGGAACACGAACGGCACGCCGACCAGCTGCTGAACGGCAACCGAGTTGCCGGCGGCCAGCTCCTGTGCCGGATGCGCGATCACCACCAGCTCGTCCATCAGGCAGGTCTCCACCAGCAGCAGCTTGTTGCTGACGCCACCCTCGACTACACCGAGGTCGATCTCGTTCTCCTCCACCAGATGCACGACGCTTTCGGTATTCGCCACGGTGAGGCTGATGCTCATCTCCGGATAGCGTTCCTTGAAGCGGCCGAGCAGGCTCGGCAGCAGGTACTCGGCAATCGTGGTGCTGGCGCCGACCGTCAGTGCACCGCTCACCTCACCCGTCAACTGACGAACCGACGCCTCCATTTCCTCATAAAGCGCAATTATCCGGTCGGAGTACTCGAAGACGCGTGCACCGGCCTCGGTCAGGCTGATCTTGTTGTGCCCGCGATCGAACAGGCGCGTATTGAAGTCTTCCTCCAGCTGCCTGATCTGGAAGGTCACGGCCGGCTGCGTCATATTCAGGGCCTCCGCCGCCTTGGTGAAGCTGAGCAGCCGCGCTACCGCGTGAAATACCTGAATGCGTCGATCGGACATAGGTTTACCGGCAAACGAGTGGAGATAGTAGCAGGTCGCCGGTATCACATAAACAAACCTTATAGCCCGCCGCAGCCGGCGACCGGTTAAAGATGTGCGTCCGCGGGCCGATTGAACCGACAACCCGTGGCGACTGCTGGAGGCTCGTGGTGGTTGATTGTTTTATCGGACGACAGCCCATCTTTGATCGCCGCGACAAGGTGTATGCCTACGAGCTGCTGTACCGCGGCAGCCTGGACGACCGCGCCGGCGACGTGGATCTCGACGCGGCGACCTCGCGGGTGATAATGAACGCGTTCGTGGAGATCGGGCTGGACAACGTGGTCGGGCACCGCCTGGCGTTCATCAACATGACGCGTCAGTTCCTGCTCACGCCGGAGCTCATGTGCTTTCCCCCTGAACAGGTGGTGCTGGAGATCCGCGATGACGTTGGCGTTGACGACGAGATTCGCAGCGCCGTCAACCGGCTCAAGGTGCAGGGTTACACGATCGCGCTGGACGGTTACCGCAGCGACGCGGCACACGCGCCGCTGTTCCCGTTCAGCGACATCGTCAAGCTGGATGCCCGGGCCCTGGATGAGCACGCCCGCGACACGGAGCTGCGCAAGCTGGCCGGCCAGGACGTGATGATCATGGCCAAGCGCGTCGAGACGCAGCGGGAGCGTGAACGCCTGGCCGGGCTGGGTTGCGACTACTTCCAGGGTCACTGCCTCCGGCGCGCCGACGTGGTGAGCACGAAACGTCTGCCGGCCAACAAGCTGGCCGTGCTGGAGCTGCTGGCCAGGCTCAACGACAAGGACACCGGCATCGAGGAACTGGAGCGTCTGATCAGCCTGGATCCCTCGCTCAGCTTGCGGGTGCTGCGTTTCGTCAACTCGCCGCTCAGCGGTCTGGTCAGAACGGTCGACTCGATCCACCAGGCGGTTGTCTACCTCGGGCGCAACATCATCCGTAACTGGGTCATGCTGCTGGCCATCGCCAACCTCGACGACGTGGTTCCGGAGCTGGTCACCACGGCAATGGTGCGCGCCAGACTGTGCGAGAGTCTGGCGCGGGAATGCGCGCTGGAAAGCGCGGACTCGTACTTCACCGTCGGCATGTTCTCGCTGGTCGATGCCATCATAGGCGTGTCGCTCGAGTCGCTGCTCGAGTCGCTGCCGTTTTCGGAGGAGGTGCAGGCGGCTCTGCTGGAACAAGCCGGTCAACGCGGTGCGGCACTGGAGTGCTCCAAAGCGCTGGAAATTGGCGCGCCCGCCGGCGCGCGGTACGCCGACGTGTCCTCCGAGCGCCTCGCGGAGCTCTACCTGGAAGCGCTGCAGTGGGCCGACCTGACCACCGACACCATACACTAGGCGCAAAGCCCTACCTCGATTGCGGCCCACAATGCCGGTGCTGATAGCGAGCACGACCGCCCTGCAGCGCCGCCCGTTGCGCAGGGCGCCTCTTTCATATCTGTCGTTTTTGCTATACGGTTCGCGATTGCGAGCCAGCGTGTAGCCTAACATCGGCGGTATTATGCGTACTCACGTGACTACGGCGGTCGTTACCGCCGCGCTTCTGGTGCTCGGTACCGGCGTGGCCCAGGCGAAAGTCTACAAATGGGTGGACGAGAACGGGGTTACCCAGTACACCCAGTATCCGCCGCCCAAGGGCAGCGCCAGGGAAATCACCGTACCTTCGGCGCCGAGCGCGGATCCGGCCACCCAGCTCAAAGATCTGCAGCAGCGTGTGGAAGCCCTTGACAAGCAGCGCAAGGAGCGCGCCCTCGCCGACGAGGAGACCGCGGAGCAACGCGCCGACCGCGAGAGGCTGGTCGCGGACTGCAAACGCATCCGTAGCGAGCTGGAGGTGATCAGCAACAACCCGCGGTTGCTGGAGGAAGGCCAGGACGGCACGCGCGTGCGCATGACCGAAGAACGTCGGCAGGAACGCATCGCAACTTACAAGCAGCAGATACGCGACTATTGCTCGGACGGGTAGGCACTCGACCGTGCGGTTCGCGCGGCGCCATCACCTCCAACCTGGTGTACCATCGCACCCCAGCTTCGCTGATAATGAAATGGCATGCGTGCTCAAGCCTTCCATCTGATCACTCTCAAGGAAACACCGGCCGACGCTGAGATCGTCAGTCATCAGCTGATGATTCGCGCCGGCATGATCCACCGTCTCGCGTCCGGTCTGTACACGTGGCTGCCGCTCGGCCAGCGCGTGCTGCGCAAGGTGGAACAGGTGGTACGCGAGGAAATGGACCGCGCCGGCGCACTCGAGATGAGCATGCCCGCGGTACAGCCCGCAGAGCTGTGGCAGGAGTCGGGGCGCTGGAACGACTTCGGGCCGGAACTGCTGCGCTTCCGGGACCGGCACGAGCGCGACTTCTGCTTCGGCCCCACGCACGAGGAAGTGATTACCGACATCGCGCGGCGGGACTTGAAAAGCTACCGCCAGCTGCCGGTCAACTACTACCAGATCCAGACGAAGTTCCGCGACGAGATCCGTCCGCGTTTCGGCGTGATGCGGGCGCGCGAATTCATCATGAAAGACGCTTACTCGTTTCATGCAAGCCCAGCCTCGCTGCAGCGGACCTACGATGTAATGTACACCGCCTACCGGCGGATATTCACACGCCTCGGGTTGCACTACCGCGCGGTGGAAGCGGACTCCGGCGCAATCGGCGGCAAGACCTCGCACGAGTTTCACGTGCTGGCGGACAGCGGCGAGGACGCAATCGCCTTCTCCGACGAAAGCGACTACGCGGCCAACGTCGAGCGCGCCCCCGGCATGCCCGCAGGCAAACGACCGGCAGCCCGCGAACAGCTTCGCGAAGTCGCCACCCCCGAAACGCACACGATCAAAGCGCTGACTGAGTTCCTCGACGTTGACGCCGAACGCTGCCTGAAGACGCTGCTCGTCGCGGGCAGCGAGGCACCGGTGGTGGCGCTCGTGCTGCGTGGCGACCATGAGCTGAATGCGATCAAGGCGTCCCGGCAGGAGGGCGTCGCCAATCCGCTGCGCATGGCGGACGAGGCGGCGATCCGGGAGGCCACGGGCGCCGGTGCCGGCTCCGTGGGCCCCGTGGGGCTGTCGGTTCCGCTGATCGCCGACCACGCCGCAGCCGCAGTGGCGGATGCCGTTTGCGGCGCCAACCGGGACGGCTACCACTACACGGGCGTCAACTGGGGGCGCGACCTGGAGGAGCCGCAGGTTGCCGATCTGCGTAACGTGGTCGGCGGCGACCCGAGTCCGGACGGGCGCGGCGCGCTGCGTATCGCCCGCGGCATCGAAGTGGGACACATATTTCAGCTCGGCGACAAGTACAGCCAGAGCATGCAGGCCAGTGTGCTCGATGAGGAGGGTAAACCGGTGATGATGCAGATGGGCTGTTACGGTATCGGCGTCACCCGGGTGGTGGCCGCGGCGATCGAACAGAATCACGATGAGCACGGCGTCATGTGGCCCGATCCGATCGCGCCGTTTCAGATAGCCCTGCTGCCCATCAATGCAGCGAAATCGGAGCGCGTCCGCGCGGCCGCCGACGAGCTTTATGAAAAGCTGCTGGCCGACGGATACGAAGTGTTGCTCGACGACCGGGGACTGCGTCCCGGCGTGATGTTCGCCGACATCGACCTGATCGGGATTCCCCATCGCCTGGTGCTCGGCGAGAAAGGGCTCGATGCGGGCACCATCGAGTACAAGGCGCGTCGCGCGGCCGGCACCGAGCACGTCGATCTGGCGGCGCTGGAGACGTTTCTCGCCGAGCGCGTACAATCGTGACACTGCGAGCGTTGCCGCTGGTACTGTCACTGGCAGTACTCGCCGGGTGTGCCGGATTACGCGGCGCCGGCACCGCGCCCGCTGCCGGGCAGGCCGCCGGTGAGGCGCAGAGGATAGCGCAGCTGAGCGCCGTAATCGTCGCGCTCGGCACCGAAGTGGATGCCGATGAGGCACGGCGTGCCGCTGAGGTCGCCGTGCGCTACCCGTTGCAGCTGGCCGCACAGTACCAGCTCACCACGCCACCCCTGTGGCACAACACGCTGGTCAACCTCGGTGTCAAACCGCGCGGTCTGTGCGTGCACTGGACGCGCGATATGCTGATCCGGCTGAGAGAGCTGCGCTTGAGCACGCTCACCACGCATTGGGGTGTGGCCAACGCCGAGGCCGTGTTTCGTATAGAACACAGCACCGCGATCATCGGCATCCGTGGCGAACCGATGGAATCCGGCGTCGTGCTGGACCCGTGGCGCGACTCGGGCCGGCTGTTCTGGTCGAAGGTCGGCGACGACACCCGCTACCGCTGGCGACCGCTTGCTGAGGTGCAGGCGGAGCGCCGGCGCAAACAGACCGAAGTGGCCGAGTCCCGCGCGTATCCGACTCGCTAGCCCGTCGCCACGTCAGGCGCCGGTGGGCGGCGGCGTCACGCGCAGCACTTCATCGACGCTGGTCACACCGGCAGCCACTTTCTGCGCACCGCTCAGGCGCAGCGGTTTCATCCCCTCCTGGACCGCGGCGCGCCGGATATCGGCGATGTCGGACTGGTCCTTGACCAGGCTGCGAATCAGCGGCGAGAACTTGAAAATCTCGTAGATGCCGGTGCGGCCCATGTACCCGGTGTTGCGGCACTCCAGACAGCCCACCGGGACGTTCGCCTGCGACGGCGCCTTGGAAGACCAGGGACGCACCAGATCCCGCCACATCCCCGGCTCCAGCGCGGTAGGTGCGCGGCAGTGCGGGCACAGCGTACGGGCGAGCCGCTGCGCGACCACCCCGAGCAGCGTGGCATTGATCAGATAAGAAGGGACCCCCAGCTCCAGCAGGCGGGTGATCGCCGAGGGCGCATCGTTGGTGTGCAGGGTCGACAGCACCAAGTGCCCCGTCAGCGCTGCCTGCGTCGCCATCTCCGCGGTCTCTATATCGCGGATCTCGCCGACCATGATGATGTCCGGATCCTGACGCAGCAGCGTGCGAATGCCGGAGGCGAAGTCCAGACCGATGTTGGGCTGCACCTGCATCTGGTTGAACTCGTTCATCACCAGCTCGATCGGGTCCTCGATCGTGGAAACGTTGACCTCCGGGACCGCCACCTGTTTCAACGTCGAGTAGAGCGTGGTGGTCTTGCCCGATCCCGTCGGGCCGGTCACCAGGACGATGCCGTGAGGATGGTCGACCAGTTCCTGCCAGACGTCGTTCTCGGCGCGGCTGAAACCGAGCTGGGTCGCCGTCTTGACCAGCACATCGGGATTGAAAATGCGCATCACCAGCTTTTCGCCGAACGCGGTCGGCATGGTGGACAGGCGCAGCTCGACCTCGCGCCCGTTCTGATCGCGCGTTTTCAGTCGCCCGTCCTGGGGCCGGCGTTTTTCGGCAACGTCCATACGCCCGACGATCTTGATGCGGCTGGTCACCGCAGCCATTACCGCCGCCGGGATCTCATAAACGTTGTGCAGCACGCCATCGATGCGGAACCGCACCGAGCCGTGCTCGCGCCTGGGCTCGAGGTGGATGTCACTGGCGCGCTGATCGAACGCGTACTGCAGCAGCCAGTCGACGATGTTCACCACGTGCTGGTCGTTGGCGTCCAGACCGCCGGCACGGCCCAGCTCCACCAGCTGCTCTAGATTCTGGACCCCCGACGGGACGGCATGGGCACCGTCTTCCGATGCGCTGCGCACCGAGCGCGACAGCGAATAGAACTCCGTGAGATAGCGCTGAATCTGATCGGGGCTGGAGAAGACCCGGACGATCTGCTTGCGCAGGATATTCTCGAGCTCCTGTTCCCACTCTCGCACGAAGGGTTCGGCGACCGCGAACGTGACGCTCGTCTCGGTGACCTTGATCGGCAGGATGCAGAAGCGGGCGGCGTAGGCGTAAGACACCACGCTGGTCACCGACGGCACGTCGACCTTCAGGGGATCGATACGGTGGTACGGTAAATCGACGCGGTCGGCCAGCCACTGGGTGAGAAAATCGACCGTCAGCTTCTGCCCGGACTCCGCGGCGATATTGCGTTCCGCGATGAAGATCAGCGCGTGTTTGGCGCGGTGTTCACCGCCTTTCGCAACGGCTTTCGCCAGACGCGCTTCGTCCGGCAGCGCGAGACCTTCCTGAACGAGGTCGTCGACGATCTGATCGATCGGCAAGCGGCCCTCGAACTTGGTGTCTGCCAGAACCTGATTCATCGTCTGATCCGGAACTCCGAGAAGTCTTCCCACGGCTGCGGCGCGCAGCTCACGTCGCTCACGATGGCGTACGCTGGGCCCTTATGCAACCACGCCCGAAACGTCCGCAGCGCCGATTCCTCGCCGCAGGCCAGGGCCTCTACCGCACCGTCCCGGCGGTTTCTGACCCAGCCGGTTACGTGCAACCCCTGTGCCATCGCGAGCGCCGCCGCGCGAAAAGCCACGCCCTGCACCCGCCCCCGCACGATACAGCGCACGCACCGCACTAGGGTTGGCTCACCGATCAGCTCCAGGTGCCGTGCAAGCCGGTGGATTGTCACCGCTCGGTGCCGACAATGCTGGGATCGACATCACGGTAGCTCAACACCCACGGCGGTGCCCGGGAAGAAACGTTCTTGCGGGGGATGCACAAAGCGCAGCACGAACGCCGCGCCGGGCTGCTCTGCGCTCGGCAACGTCAGTGCCACTACCTCGGCAGCGTACTCCTGCTTGTCGATCGATACCCTGGCCGGATCGCCCAGGCGCACGGCGAGAAACGTGGTCACCGACACGGGGACGTACACCTCCATCTGCCCAGCCATTGCGATGGTGACGTGCGGCTGCGCGCGAAAACGGCTCACCACCAGCTCTCCCGGCTGCACGCTGACGGTCAGCACGATCGCAGGCCGCGGCGCCCGCAGCTCGCTCTGCGCGAGCGCCAGCGCGGCCAGCTCCAACTCCGCAAGGTTGCGGCGGTGGGTGGCATCGGCCGCCTCGAAGGCCAGCTCCGCATCGCGCAGCTCGTAGTCGGAAATCACCGTCCTCGCATGCAGGTCGGCGGCCGTTTCCAGCTCACGCCGGGCCTCGGCCAGGACCGGCGCACCTATGTCCAGCAGGGCCTGCGCGCGCTGGCGGCGCGTCTCGAACGTCCGCGCGTCCAGGCGTGCCAGGACCTCGCCGGCCGCAACCTGCATGCCCGGCTTCGCCGGCACTTCGCTGACCACGCCCGAGACGGGGAAGCTGAGGCGCGTCTGACCCGCCCAGCGCAGCTCGCCGCTGAGCGATTCGGCAGCCTGCACCGGGGCGCTCACCAGCAGCGTCGCCAGTGCGGCACGGATCACGTTACTCATGGTACAGGACACTAGTCGTCTCCATCGGGGTCGCGTGACACGACCTGCCGGATGACTTCGTTGTGCGTACCCAGGAGGGCATGCAACCGCTCCCAGGCCAGCGTATGCGAGTAGGCGACGCGCGCGGTCTCGACGTGCGCCGCGGAGAACTCGGCCATCGCATCGCCCAGGTCCGAACGCACGGAACGCTCGTACAGCGCCCGGCTGCGATCCAGGTACAGATCGCGGTAGTCCTCGTTCACCAGGGTCTCGCGCCGGCGCACACGCAGCAACGTTATCCGCTGCCAGACACCCAGCAGCGCATGGCGCAGCTGGGCTTCGAAGCGGTGCAGCTCGGCACGCGCCAGGCGGCGCCCGGCGAGCGCCTCGGCGATGCTCGCCTCGCCGCGCTCACCGGTATACAGCGGCACATTGAGGTTCACGCCCAGGCGCCATTCGTCGTTGCCGGACTCGTCGCGCGAGTAGGCGGCAACCTCGGCGCCGGCATGCAGGGTGGGTCGCACGCTGGCGCGCGCCGACGACAGCGCCTGCGCGCTGGCGCTCAACCGCTCGCGCAATGACAGCAGCCGCGGGTTACTGGCAGTGGCGGTCTCCAGCAGCTGCTCGTAGGCCGGGAGGTCCCTGTCCCAGTCGACCAGTTCGGGTTCGGCGAGATTGGCCGACAGCTCACCCGGTCGGTTCATGGTCTGCGCCAGCGCTTCACGCGCCAGGCGCTGGCGCTGCTCCGCCGCCGTGCGCTTGGCCAGAAACCGCTCATACTCCGCTTCGGCCTCCAGCAGCTCGATGTCCGAGACCTGGCCGAACGCGCTGCGCTCGCGCAACCGATCAAAACGCAGAAACGTCATGGTCATCGCCTCGTTGCGCGCAATGAATTCCAGGTCCGCAATCAGTGCATCGAAAAAGCTCTGCATTACCCGCAGACGCTGCTCGCTGACCCGGTCGACGAGCTCCCATTGGAACTGCTGCACCTCGGCGCTCGCGGCAGCGTCGCGTGCACTGCTTCGCCCGAAGTCATACAGCAGCGTATCGGCGTTGAGACTGACCTTGTGATCGTCATGGTCCCGGTCAAAGGCCCGCTCGCTGGGGCCGATCCAGCGTGCGCGCGTGTTCAGTGACACGGTCCAGTCATCGGCAGCCGTACCGGCACGCCGCACCGCGTTGGCACGCTCGACCGCCGCCTGGGCGCGCTCGACCTCAGGGTGCCCGGTGCCGACCTGTTCCAGCGCATAGTCCAGCGTCAGCGGATCGGGCAGCGACTGGGGAGAGGCGCGGAGCCCCGCGCTCAGGAACAACGCCAGCAGCGAAAGCACGAACGCGCGCGTCACGACTCAGGCCCTGGAGGCGCGTCGCGCGTGTGCGCAAACCCGCGCGTGTCCGCTTACGCGGCCGATCGGCCCGGCGATCATTGCCCGGCGGAACGCTTGCGCGCACGTTTGTAACGCGTGAAGTTGGTTTCTGCGTACAAGCCCTGGGCAACGAATTCGCCCAGCCACATGAACTCGTCGATGCCCGATGCGGCCCCGGTGTAGCGCTGCACCAGCTGGCCCTGCAGATCGTAAAAAGCAAACACCGGCGTGGCCCGCACGCGATTCTGCACCGTGGCGAACTCGTGCTCGAGCAGGGTGCGGCCCTGAAAGTCGACGACCTCGACCTGCCCCTCGATATCCACTGTGAAGCACAGGAAATGCTCGCGGTAGAAATCCTGTACGCGGGGTTGGTTCAGCACCGTGGACTTCATGCGGTGACAGAACGGGCAGTCATCCATTTCGAAGAACAGCAGCACGCCTTTCTTGTTCTCCGCGCTGGCCCGCTGCAGCTCCTCGGCGAAATCGCCGAAGCCGGTTTCGAAGAAAAACTGATACGGATCGCGCGGGGCGCCCGCGCGCGCCGCGAAGGTCGCCAGTATCAGCACTAGGGGAAGGCACTTCAGGCAGCTGCGCACCTCGCGCTCCTTGACCTGGTTACTATTGGCCGTAAAGCATACGAGAAATGCAACATTTTATCCCGCACGCGCCCTGCCGGCATTGATTTGCGACAACCGGAAGGCGCAACGCGCTCCTGAGAAATGCGAAGAGGCCCTCGTGGGGCCTCTTCGGGGGAACTGCGCGCCGGGGCGCGCAGCAACCATCAGTTGTTGCTGAGGTACTCCAGGTCGCTGGCCTCAACCGCGCCGAGCGCCCAGGCACCGCGATTGCGTGCATGCCTGACGGCCGCCTCGACTTCCGTCTGATACGGCTGCTGGCGGAACTCCAGCCACTGGCCCGGGTAGATCAGGTCAGCGTCCTCGATGATCCCGGTGTTGTTGCGATAGATCAGCGGCCACTGGTAGGGATCGCCGTAGACGAAGTTCAGCCCGGAGATGGCCCAGAGCGAATCGCCCGTCTCGACCTCGTAGCGACCCATGGTGTTGGCGGGGGGCGGCTCCATGGTGGAGGTCGTCATGGTCGGCGTGGACGGTTCGAACTTGGCGTTCTCCGCCTGGTACTGGCGCAACGCATTCTCCGCCTGGCGCTTGGCCTGGTTGGCAAGCTTGATCGCCTTGTCGTTGTCGCACTCGGGGTCCCGGGCAGCGGCTTCGGCCTGCTTGATCAGCTTTTCGGTATCCCGCCACGCGTAGGCGACCGCCTGGGCTTCCTGGGCCGCCGCTTTAGCGGCATCGATGGCATTCCGCGCCGCGGCACTCATCTCGCACGGCGGCGGCGCCTCGGTCATCGTCGTTTGCTGTTGGGCACAGCCTGCTCCCAATCCCAGCACCAGCGCTGCTACACCAAACTGTCTGCAATACGCACGGATATTCATCGTGTGGCCTCCAGGCGCAACAATTTATTTAGGAATTCCGAGAAGTTATTGTTTTTCGTGTTGTAGTTTTGCAACCGGGCCGGAAATTACCATCCGCACCCGTTGGGGGTCAAGCCGCAAACTTTATCTCACCGCGCGCTCAAGCGCTACTGAGACGGAGTTCACACTAACCCCGCCGGCTCAGTTGGCAACGTCGCCGGCAGCGCGCTCGCGGGCTTCGATCGCGAGCATTTTTGCTTCGCGTGCGTGCTCGCGCGCCTTGCTGTAGTCGCCGCGGCGCAGATCGGATTCGGCCGCTTCGAGCAGCGCGCTGGCGCGGGTGACCCCGTGCTGCGAGGCGTCGGGCGCGCTCGCATCGACCACCTGCCGCGCGGCCTGCAGGGCCTGGCGGGCATCGCTCATTTCCTGAATGGGCGCCGAGGCGCAGCCCCAGAGCAATCCGGCCCCGAGGAGGTATACGACGGACTTCCGCATGGACATAGCTTACAGTATGCTCACGCCCGCTTCTTTGGCCGCCGCACGCTAACACCGAGCAGACGGAAGCGTCAAGGCGCCCCGGCAAGCCCCGCGCCGAGGCCCTTCGGACCCGTCGGAAGAGGTTTCCTGATGCGTAAAAACGTCACAATTTTTCACAATCCGCGGTGTTCCAAATCGCGTCGGACGCTGGCGCTTCTGCACGAGCGCGGCATCGAACCCGAGATCGTCGATTACCTGAAGAACCCGCCGGAAACGCAGGAAATCGCCAGGCTGCTGAAGCTGCTCGGGCTGAGCGCACGCGAGTTCATACGCCGCAAGGAAGCCGCCTACGCGGAGCACGGCCTGGATGCGGAGGCGCTGGACGAGGCGCAGCTCATCGAGGCGATGCGCCGGCACCCGATCCTGATCGAGCGACCCATCGTGGTGGTCGGGGCCGCTGCGGCCATCGGCAGGCCGCCTGAGAACGTGCTCCCGATCCTGCCCCCGCCGGCGTGAGCGAGATACTGGTCCTCTACTATTCCGAGACGGGTGCGCTCGCGGAGATGGCGCGTCACGTGGCACGCGGCGTGGAACGCGTTCCGGGCATGCAGGCACGTCTGCGCACGGTTCCGGCGGTGTCGACAAGCACCGAGGCCTCGGAGCCTCCGATCCCCGCCGAGGGCCCGCCCTATGCCGGCGAAGCGGATCTGCATGCGTGCAGCGGGCTGGCGCTCGGCAGCCCCACGCACTTCGGCAACATGGCCGCCGCGCTGAAGCATTTCTGGGATCGCTCGAGCAGCGTGTGGTTCGGCGGCCAGCTGGCGGGGAAACCGGCCGGCGTGTTTACCTCGGCGGCGAGCCCGCACGGCGGCCAGGAAGCGACACTGCTCAGCATGATGATCCCGCTGCTGCACCACGGCATGCTGATCGTCGGCCTGCCGTATACCGAGACCGGGCTGATGGAGACCGACGGCGGCGGAACGCCTTACGGGCCCAGCCACCAGTCGAGCGCGCGCGGTACGCGCCCGCTGAGCGAGCACGAATGCCGGCTTTGCGCGGCACTGGGCGAGCGGATTGCCGCTATCGCGGCCCGCCTGGATGGCTGAAGAACGGCTCGCCGCGCTCGCCGGGCACGCCCCGCGCCCGGCGGCGGCGCTGCTGCGACGCCTGACGCTGCTCGGTTACCTCAGCCTTTTCCCACTCCTGACCCTGCGCTACTGCTGGCTGGCACCGCCACCGCAGATGTCGCCATGGCTGCCGTTTGCGCTCACCCTCGTGCCGCTGCTGCTGCCGCTACGTGGCCTGCTTGCCGGGCATCGCTACACGTACAAGTGGGCCGGGTTCATCGCGCTGATCTACTTCGCCTACGGCGTGGACAGCCTCTTCATCCAGGGCTGGTCGCAGATCCTGGGTACGCTCGAAGTGCTGGCGAGTCTGCTGTGGTTCTCCGGCGGTGTGTTCTATGTCCGGCGCACGCGCGACTGACTGCCGCGCGCGAGCAGCTTGCGAATGAACGGTACCGTCAACGCACGCTGCTCGGCCAGCGACGCCGCGTCGAGTTCCCCCAGAAACCGGAACAGCTCGCCGGCAAGCCGCGGGCCGCGGGTGCCGATGTAGGCCACACCGGCATCGCTCAGCGTCAGGCCCAGCGCCGCCGCGCGGTGGCGCAGCGCGCGTTCCAGCCGCGCGTCGCGAAGCAGCTGCAGCTGCAGCACCGGCCCCCAGCCAAAGCGCGAAGCCAGGTCCGGTAAAGCAGTACGCTCGTACACAGGGTTGCAGCGCGCCGCAAGAACCAGCCGTGTGTGCTGCTCGCGCAGACGGTTGATCATGGCGAACAGTTCCTGCTCCCAGCGTGCCTGTCCCAGCACGGCGTCGAGCGCGTCAATGCACACGCCGGACAGGGCTTCGAGACCGGACAGCACCCGCTCGGGGTCGAGGGCGCGCAGTTCGCTCAAGCACAGGTAAGCAACGCGACCTCCCGTCTCTGCCTGCGCCTGGCAGTAAGCGTGCATCAGATGCGTCTTGCCGCTGCCGCCAGCGCCGTGCAGCAGAACCTGCTGTTCGCCCTGGGCCGCCGCCATCGCCTGCAGCAGGCGCGGCGCCAGCTCGTTGCCTTCGGCGTAGAAACTCGCGAACGTGGCCCCCCGGTCGAGCGTGAGCGCCAGGTGCAGCTGGCCGCTTTCGGCGATACCCGGGGACACGACTAACCCGCCGGCCGCCGGCCGCCGCAGGCACGCCGCGCCGGGCACCGGCACTGCCCTGCTCCAGCCGGTCCCGGACCTTGCTGCAACATGCGGCTCAACGCAGGTAGGCGTACTGCAACACCCGGTGCGGGTTCTCGCCGTCGACCGTTTCGCGCAGCGCAACCAGCGTATTGCCCAGCGCGATGCTGCGCCGCAGATCCTCGGGATCGCCGCGCAGCTGCACGGCTACCGTCAGGCGGCCGTCGTTAACGCGTTCCACCATTACCTCCTCGACCAGCGACAGGCCGCGCAGGTAACGGACCACCTGCGTGTAGTCGGCGACGCCGTCTACGTCGTGAATCGTCAGCCGGGTACTGCCGGCATCGCGGCTGAAGTAGGCAACCGCCAGCTCCCGGGACAGCACACTGCCCACCCCCTCGACGCCGGACAGCAGAACCGGCGTCATTTCCCCGTTCTGTACGCGCCAGCTCGAGGTTCTGCCCCGCCGGTGCAGGGTCCACTGCGCCTGCCAGTTCCCGTTGACGGTGCGCGTCAGGTTGCCGGCGAGTATGGAGTCGACGCCGTAGCGGCGCGAGGCGCTCCACACCGGTTGCACGAAGTTCCCGCGCAGGTCGGCGAACCGCACGTTCCGGCGGTCGGCTACATCCATTACCGGCAGGATCAGGGGGACGCCGCGCTGCACCGCCGCCGTCATCAGCACAGCACGCGCTTCAGTGTTGCTGTTGGCAGCCAGCAGGTAGCGCTGCCTGCCATCCTCGACCGCGAGCCAGACCAGCGTCTCCGGGCGCTCCTTGCTCCACAGTGCGATGCCGAGGCGGCTCAACTGCTTCTTCAGCGTTTCCGGCGCAAATTGGATCCACAGCAGGTGGGTAGGCGCGCCGGGGTCGGTGCCCGTGTCCACGTTCAGCCCGTCGGCGCCGTCTAGGTCGAAGGTATCGACCTGCCCTGCGCCCGGCGCTGCCTCGCCCGCAGGCCGGGTCTCGATCGCCTGGTACCGGTACTGCTGCACGAGCTTGCCGGCCTTACGGAACAGGCCCTGTACCTCCGGGCGGGCGGGCACGGTGCGGTCGCCGGTGACCTTGACCAGCACGTCCCATAACGCGGTGGCAAAGGCTTTGCGGCGCTCATCGTCGCTCTGCCCGGCTACCTCGACCTCGGCCTCGAACAGCCGCTGCACCGTGTAGGCGTGCACCGGCGGGGCGAGCAAAGTGAGCAGCACGGCACAAACGGCGAGCACGGCCATTCGAGCGGGTGCAGTACAGGCGGCGAAGTGGAAGCGCATGATGCGTGTAAAATACCAACTTTACCACCGCGCCTGAAGTGACATCGCCGTATGGATTCCCAGAATCCGCCCCGCCGCCCGCTCACCTATCGCGACGCCGGTGTCGACATCGATGCTGGCAACGCTTTCGTCGAGCGGATCAAACCGGCCGTGCGCAGCACGCTCACGCCCCATGTGCTCGGCGAGCTCGGGGGATTCGGCGGCCTGTGCAGGCTGCCCGAAGGGCTGCATGCGCCCGTGTTGGTGGCCGGCACCGACGGCGTAGGCACCAAGTTGATGCTCGCTCAGCGTTTTCAGCGCCACACCGGCATCGGCATCGATCTGGTGGCGATGTGCGTTAACGACGTGGTCGTCCAGGGCGCCGCACCGTTGCTGTTTCTCGACTATTACGCCACCAGCCGACTGAACGCGGCCGTCGCCGCGGAAGTCGTCGAGGGCATTGCGCAAGGCTGTCGCGAGGCCGGCGCGGCCCTGATTGGTGGGGAAACCGCCGAGATGCCCGGACTCTATGCTGCCGATGACTACGATCTGGCAGGATTCTGTGTAGGCGTGGTGGAACAGGACAGGCTGATCACCGGCGCGCGCGTGGTGCCAGGCGACCGCCTCATCGGCCTCGCCTCCAGCGGCGCGCACGCCAACGGCTACTCGCTGGCCCGTGCGGTGCTGGAGCAGGCTTCCCAGGCACCTGAAACGCCGCTCGGCGATACGACGCTGGCCGACGCGTTGATGATGCCGACGTGCATCTACGTGCGTCCGATGCTGGCGCTGTTCGAGCAGGTCGACGTGCACGCGGTTGCGCATATCACCGGCGGCGGTATCGTGGAGAACCTGCCTCGCGTGCTGCCCGAGGGTTGTGCCGCGCGCATCGAGACGGGCAGCTGGCAGCGACCCGCCCTGTTCGACTGGCTGCAGACCCACGGCGCGATCACGGACGAAGAGATGTGGCGCACGTTCAACTGCGGCGTGGGCATGATCATCGCGGTCGGGACGCAGGATCTGGACACCGCCCTGGAGGTGCTGCGCGAGCAGCAGCAGCCAGCCTGGGAGATCGGGACAGTCGCTGCGCAGCCGGGCGCGCCCGCCGTCACGCTTCTGCCATGACACCGCTCCGCGTTGCGGTGCTGATATCCGGCAACGGCAGCAATCTGCAGGCGCTCATCGACGCCGCCGCCGACGGTACCCTGGGCGGCGATATCTGCGTGGTGGTGAGCAACCGCGCAGAGGCGTTCGGTCTCGAGCGCGCGCGCCAGGCCGGTATTCCGGCGCATGTCATCGAGCACCGTGCGTTTGCCGACCGCGTCGCGTTCGACCGTGCGCTGCTCGACCTGCTCCAGGGCTATGCGCCCGAGCTGGTCGCGCTGGCAGGGTTCATGCGCGTGCTGGGCAGTGAGTTCGTCGCGCGCTACGCCGGGCGCATCCTGAACGTGCATCCCTCGCTGCTGCCGGCGTTCCCCGGCCTGGACACGCATGAACGCGCGCTGCACGCGCGTGTCGAAGAGCATGGTGCCAGTATCCATTTCGTGACCGAGGCGCTCGACGCCGGTCCGGTGATCGTCCAGGGCAAGGTGACGGTAAGCGATGGCGACACGGCCGAGACGCTCGCCGAACGCGTGCACGGCGTCGAGCACCGCATTTACCCGGCGGCCGTCGCCTGGTACGCGCAGCAGCGGCTTGTCTGCCGCGACGGCCGCGCCTGGTTTGACGGATCGCCGCTCGAGGAGCCGAAAATACTATGAACAAGCTGCCACTGACTGCCGCCGTCGCGCTGTGTGCGTGCCTTGGACTCGCCGGCGTCCCGGCCGATGCCGCACCGCCGCCGGAGTTCACCGCCACCTACCGGATCGAGAAAGGCTCGCTGGGCGGACGCATGATCATGACGCTGCGCCGCGACGGGAGACTGTGGCGGCTGGAGTCGCGGAGCGAGCCAAGCGGCATCCTCAGCATGTTCGACCGCGCCTACATCACCGAGTCCAGCGTGCTCGAAGAGCGCGCCGAGGGCCTGCGGCCGATCGCCTACCGGTACACCGGCGGCAAGAAACCCAGCAAGCGCGACGTGTCCAGCTACTTCGACTGGAACGACGGCGAGCTCAAGAGCACGCGTGGTGGCGACACGCTGACGGTCGAATTGCACAACGGCACGTTCGACAACCTGTCGGTGATTCTCGAGGTAGCGGCGAAGCTGCGCAGTGGACCAGTGGATGTCGAGATACCGATCGCGGCCAAGGGCGAGATCCGCGCGAGCCGGTTCGTGCAAGAAGATGAGGAGACGGTCGAGGTCGAGGCGGGCAGCTTCAAGGCGCTGCGTGTGCAGGAGTTCCGCGGCGAGCGCAAGCGCACGATCAGCTGGTTTGCACCCGGGCAACACTACCTGCCCGTGCGTATCGACCGGTACCGCAACGGCGAGCGGGAGGGCGGCATGGAGCTGCTTGCCGTGGAGTGGCTGCCCGCTCCGCAGAATTGATCCACCGCATCGTGCCGGTGCGCCCTCCCGGGGGTCAGCGCGGCGCGCCGAACCCGTAGCCTACCTGCAGCTGCAGCCGGTGCTCCGCACCCGGCTGTCCGGGCGGCAGAGAATCGTCCACCGCTACCTGGAGAGCGGCTGCAAAACGCCAGCGCAGGTGCCTGACCTCCAGGTCCGCGCCCAGCAAGCGCAGGTGTCCGTCGTCCGTCTCGAGGCCGCCGGCATCCTGGTTCGGCCGGTAGTACTCGGCCTCCAGCGATCCGCCGGCGAACCAGTAGCCGTTGTGCGACGGCAGGTAGCGCCCGGCCGCCAGGCGCAGGCTCCAGATGTCACCGGGCCAGGTGCCGTCGCGATGCGGCTCGAACTGCTGCAGCGCGATGCCCAGCGTGCCCTGCCACGGCGTTGCCGCGTAGCGCGTATGCAGTGACAGCACCGATCCGGTGAAGAAGTGTGCATTGCGCTCGAGGTCACCGCTGTTGATCCACGCGCCGGCCGCCGCCGTGCCGCGCAGCCGCGGCGCAATGTCGAAGTAGCGCAGCGCCAGCAGCTCACCGTGGCGGCGCGCTTCGCTCCAGCGGGTCTCCTGTGCGCTGCCCTCCAGCGGCACGCGAATCCCGGCCCGCCAGGCGTCGCTCACGTCGGCCTGCAGGCCGACGCCCGGAAAGGCGCGCTGCGAATCGGCGGTTTCCAGCGCCATCGACGCGGCCAGCCAGTCGCCGCCGGGCTGGAGCGCCGCCGCGGACAGCGGCAGTGCCGCCGCGCACGGGGAAAAAACTAAACCCAGCGCCGCCAACCACCGATATGCTGACATTGAAGCCCCTCGTTGCTGACACGGTTGTTAACGGCCACCATGCGCACCCCTTTGAATTCCGCGGACCCGGAAAACGCTTCGCGGCTGCACCGGCGACCCGCCGGGCAGCGGCAGGCACACGCGGGATCGCCGGGCAGTCGGCAAAATCCCAGGCCAGTTCACAGAACCGGCACCCCCGAGCGGCCCGCAACGATGTATCCTCGCACCCCATGAATGCACGCCTCGCCAGGCTGGTCTTTTCCGGCATGCTGCTGATCGCGCCGGCGCTGACCGACGCCGCCAGCGCGCCACGCTGGGCAGCGACCGACGGTCCTTACGGCGGAACCGTTCAGGCGCTGCACACCTTGCCGGACGGCAGCGTGATCGCGGGCACGCTGAATGCAGGTGTGTTCTACCGCCGCTCCCTGGACGGAACCTGGCGGCACGCCGACTGGCCGCTGGCCGTGGCCGACGTGCGTGGCTTCGCGCGGTATGAAGAGGCGCTGTACGCGGTCTCCAACGGCGGCGGTATCGCCGTCTCGAGGGACGCGGGCGCCAGCTGGACACCACTGAATACCCGCCGCTACGAAACCGAGCTCGCGGCGGTCGCGAGCGAAGGCGACTTCATCCTGGTCGGCGCCCGGCGCGGTGTGCTGCTGCGCAGCTACGATGGCGGTATCAGCTGGCAGCGCGTGCGCATCCGTCAAACGCGCACCGCGATCAGCGCGATCCGCATCATCGGCGATACCGTCTGGGTAGCCACCAACGGCGGCGGCGTGTTCGTCAGCCACGACCGCGCCCTGAGCTTCCAGCCGCGTCTCGCGGGCTTGCGCAACCGCAATGCCCTGAGCCTGGCCGAACTGGGCGAAGCTATGATCGTGGGGACGCGCGCCGGCGTGTACCGCTTCTCGGGCGACAGCTGGCAGCAGATCGGCCGGTTTCCGCGGCGTCTCGCCGTGGTCAGCCTGCTGGTGAGCGGCAAGGACATTTTCGCCGGCACGATAGGCGGCGGCGTGCTGCGCTACGACGATCAGAACGAGGTCTGGCGGGAGGTTCCCGGGCTCGTCGAAGCCTCGGTCACGGCGTTGGCTCAGCAGCAGGAAACGCTGCTCGCGGGAACCTTCGGCAACGGCATCGTCGCCCTCACAAGCGAAGGCTGGCGAGTCGACAACCGCGGCCTGACCGGCACCGACGTGCGGGCTGTCGCCACCGATGCACAGTTCATCTACGCCGCGACCGATGCGGGCATGTTCAAGAGCCCCGACCTGGGCGCGAGTTGGATCGCGCACAACAAGGGCCTGACCGACGCCAGCTTGACGGCGGTTGCTGTTTCCGGCCTGGACCTGTATTCGGCGACCAGCGGCGGCGGGCTGTTCAAGAGCGTCGACGGCGGCGAACGCTGGGTGGCGCTGGCGCCGCTGCCTGATCAGGTGACGGTGCGTGCACTGGTGGTGCTCGACCGCTCGGTCTACGCGGCGACCGAACGCGGCGTTTTCGTCAGCGACGACGGCGGCGACGACTGGGAACTGCGTCCGGACTCGCCCAAGCGCAGCCGCCAGCTGGCCGTGCACGGCAATGTGCTGATCGCGGCGGACGCGGACAGGGCGCTGTTCATCAGCGGCGATCGGGGCGGCAGCTGGCAGCGCATACCCTGGGATGAGCGCGTTCCGCCGCTGTCGTTCACCGGCGACGGCAAACGTATGTACGCAGTGACCGCCGCAGGTCTGGTACGCAGCATCGACAACGGCGAGGTCTGGGAGACCCTTACCGGTGCGCCCGCGAACAGCGAAGTCCGCAGCCTTGCGTTCAATCACCCGCACCTGATCGCCGGCACCCGCGGCGGTGGCGTGCTGATGGCCCAGGACGGCGGCCTCAACTGGCACCGGCATTCACCGCCGCTGGCGGTCAACGACGTTCTGGTCAGCGGAGACGAGCAGTACCTGGCGACCAGCGCGGGCATCTACAAAAGTATCGACGGCGGTGAGAACTGGGCGCCGGTGAACAACGGATTCAGCGAGCCGGCCGAGACCAACAGGCTGCTGCAGGCCGGCGAACGCCTGTACGCGGCCACGGCTTCGGGCCTGTTCGCCAGCGTCGATGGCGGCACGCAGTGGTCGCGGCATCCCGAGGTGGACCAGGCCGTGCATACCCTGGCGCTGGCCGGCAGCGACATCATCGTCGCAGAGCAGCGTGGTGCGCGGCGCAGCAGCGGCGCTCAACCGACCGGCTGGATAACCGCCGAGGGACTGGAGCAAGCCAGCCTGCTGGCCCTGCAATCAGGCAGTCCGATGCTGGCCGGGACCGTGCAGGGGTTGTTTCAGAGCAATGACGGCGGCCGCCGCTGGACGCAGGTCGCGCCGCAGACGCTCGCCGGCGTTGCGCACGGCATTGCGCGTAACGACAGCCACACCTTCGTGTTGCTGGATGGCGCGCTGTATGTGGGCGACAACGACCTCGGCACCTGGATTGCGGCGGCGATCAGCGACGCGGGGTTCGTGCACGGCGTGGCCACCCGCGCCAACGACGTTTTCGCGGCGGCCGACGGCGGGGTCTACGAGTCGTCTGACAATGGCCGTACCTGGATCGCGCTGCAGCAGCCCGGCGACCGGCCGATCCACGCCCTGTACTTCAGCGACGAGTATATACTCGCCGCCGGCGGCGACGGCGTATGGAGCGCCTCGCTGGAGTACGAAAAAGAAGCTCGCGCCGGCACCAGCGCACCGGCGGGCGGATCGTCCGCGCTCTCGGTGTGGCTGGTGCTCGCCCTCAGCGCTTGTTTGCCAGCGCGCAGACGAACCGGCGGTGACCGATCACGGGGAAGTTCTGACGCGTGCGACGCAGCCGGTCCCGGTCAAGCTCCGCTACGGTAACGCCGATGCCGCTCGGCACGCTGCCGATCTGCACCCCCCACGGATCCACTATCATGCTGTGCCCCCAGGTCTCGCGGCCGTTGATGTGGTAACCACCCTGGGCGGCGGCCACGATGAAGCACAGGTTCTCGATGGCGCGCGCGCGCACCAGCGGCTCCCAGTGCGCCTGCCCGGTGATGCGCGTGAAGGTGCTCGGCACCACCGCGATTTCCATGCCCTCGGACACCATGTGACGAAACAGCTCGGGAAAGCGCAGATCGTAACCCACCGCCACCCCGACCCGGCCGAGCGGCGTATCCAGAATCAGCGGCGTGGCGCCCGCTTCGATGATTGCTGATTCGTTGTAACTCTCGCCGGCATCCTCGATGTACACGTCGAACAGGTGAATCTTGGCGTAGCTGCCGACGCACGTGCCGCTGGAATCGTACACCAGGCAGGTTTCGCGGACGCGCTCCGGTGCCTCCGCCTCCAGTGGCAGCGTACCGCCAACCAGCCACACGTCGCGCCGCGCTGCCGCGCTGGAGAGAAACGTCTGAATCGGGCCGTCGCCCGGGGCTTCCCGGGCGTGCAGCTGGTCCCGGTCGCGCATGCCCATCAGCGCAAAGTTCTCGGGCAGCACGACCAGCTCAGCGCCCTGCCCGACCGCACGCGCAATCAGCCGATCGGCTTCCAGCAGGTTGGCCTGCACGTTCGGGCCTGAGGCCATCTGCACTGCGGCCACGCGGCTCATGGCTGCCCGCCGCGCTTGTCCAGCAGCAAGCGGATACTGTCCTGGACGCCGCTGCCGACCACGGTCTCTATGCGCGCCGCGGGTACGCCGAGCGCAACCAGCCAGTCCTGCAGCTCCTGCGCCCACAGCACGCCTTCTTCACCCCCGGGGTAGCGGATCTCGATCGTTGCATCCTGGTGCTCGTCGAACTCATGCAACAGGTCGCGCAACCCCGGTAGCGCCAGCAACGTCTCGCCGCTGCGCGGGCGCGCCCAGACTTCGGCGTGAATACGGTACTCGGCCGCGTGCACCCCCGTGGCGAACACGCTCGCGACCAACATCGCCAATCGCACACCACACTTCATCGTCTGTCTATCTCTTCGGAGGATTCGCTTTCCTGGACCTGTGCGACGACTTTTTCGAACACCGGGTCGCTCCACGGGCCGGTCAGAGTGTATTTCAACTGCCCCAGCCTTTCGACGTCGAAGCCGATACCTTTGAGCAACGCACCGAGCAGCAGTACCGTGACGCCGCTGCCCGGCACCACGATCTCGCCTGCCAGCGGCAGGCTCGCCGACAGGTTCGGGATCACCAGCACCTCCTGCGCGTACGTCTGCTCGAGCAGATTGCTGCGCCCCGTGATCTGCACCTTGCCTACCGTGCCGCGCATCTGCATCTCACGCGTGTAGGCCAAACCGTCGGCCAGCTCCACCGTGCCGCGAATACGATCGAAATCGAAGCCGTCGGCGAGGAAGTCCTTGAAATCAAGCGCCAGACGCCGCGGCAGCGCCTGCAGGCTGAACAGTCCGACGATGCGGCCAAGGCCGGGGTCGGCGCCGATCAAGGTGCCCTTGTTGATGTGGACCCGGACGGTGCCGCGCAGGCTGTCCAGCGCCGGCCCGTACACCGGGCCCCGCCAGCTCAGCTCGCCGGAGAGGTGGCCTTCGCCTTGACGCAGGGTCTGCGCGTAACCGAGACGGGTCAGCCCCTCGCCCCAGTCGTTGCTCTCGATCCGGAACTCGACGCGGCTGTATTGCGCGCCGTCATCGGCTTCGCGCCAGTCTCCCTTGCCGGTGAGCTGGAGCGCTCCGTTGTCGAAGCTCAGCTCGTCGATGGACAGGTAACTGGCGTGCGGCGTCGTGGACACACGCACGTCATCGATGCGCATATCCTGCCAATGCAGCGCATTGATCGCGATGCGCAGCGGCGGAAGCCTGGTCGGGCGCAGGCGAACCGGCGGCGTCTCGACCGCCGCGCCATCGGCGCTGCGAAACAACCCCAGATCGAGCTTCTGCAGGGTGATTTGCAGCGGGCGCCGCGACCGCGCATTCAGCGGCCAGTCCAGCGACCCGCTGAGCGAAGGATTCCGCAGCCCTACCACCCAGCTCCCCGGCCTGCGGTAGACCGTCGCCGTCAACGGTCCGGCAGGACGCCGGTTGAACAGGACCTGCTGCGCGCGCAGCTCGAAGTTCTGCAGCACCTCCAGCGCATCGCCCTCGCCGGGAAGCGCCTGCGCGAATGCCAGCCAGCCGTCCAGATCCACGGCCGTGGCCTCGATGCTGACCCGCAATCCCTGCTGCTGCTCCTCCAGCCGCGCCGGCTGCTCGCCGGATTTCGCCACCCCCCGCTCGAGCACGAAATCGCCTTGACGGTTGCGCTCGAGCGCGAGATCGGCAGTCAGCAACCGCGCGTAACGGAAAGCCACCCGCAACGCCTCGCCGCCGCGCAGAAACGTCACCCGGGTCTCGAAGGAGGCGGCGCGCCCCACGGGCTTCAGCAACGGCGCAGGCAGATTGACGGCCACACCGCGCAGCGACGATTTCGCGTTCAACGTAACGTCGCCGCCCACCGCGGCCGGCAGGTCGACCTGCAGACGCCACCCGGTGCGCCCGTCCAGCATCGTCGTCAGCTGCGGCAGCTGGTCGCCGAGCAGCTCGGTCGCGGAGAACTCGCCGTCCACGACGAACCGGGTGCCGTCGTTGCGCGGGCGGGCGCGTATCTGGACCGGTCGCCCACGCAGCCGCCCATTGAGGTCGTCGATGGTGAGGCTCTCCCCGGTGAACGCCACCACGCCTTTCAGGCCCTCCAGATCGACCTGCCACGCATCGATCCGCAAACCGGCATCCTGCAGGGCCACGGTGCCAGCCACCTGGAACGCCGGCAGATCGAGGATCGGCAGGTTCAGCTCGACTGAAACCGCGTTCTGGCCTGTGCCCGTGGCCCCTTCGAAAAACGGGCCGAGCCGTTCCTGCAGAGGGCTCGCACGGATGAAGCTGAGGCTGCGCGCCATGTCGCCGGCCGCCCGGCCGCGCACTTCCAGCACCCCGGTCTCCAGATCGACGAAGCGCCCCCAACCCTGCTGCAGCGCTGCGCCATGGATCGACCCGGCGCTCGCGTTGACTTCCAGGCCCGCCTGCGCGAAACGCACGTTTCCGGTCAGGCCTTCCAGCGCGGGCCAGTCCGGCTGGTACTGAAGCACCCCGTCGCGAACCCCGAAATCGACCTGGAACACCCCGTCCCCGGCGCGAAACGGGAAGCGCATGGCCGGGCCGTACACGAGCGCGCTGCCGCGGGTAACCCGCCCGTCGACGATGCTTGCGCTCAGCCAGTCGGTCAACGCCTGCGGCATGATGCCGACCGGCAGATAGCGCGCAGCGGCGCTGCCGTTGCCGTCGTGGAAATCCGCCTGCAAATCCAGGAACAACGGCTGCTCCTCGCGCCACTGCACGTGCATGCGGGTCACTGAGGCGAGGTCCTGGTTGACGACCTCGATGTGCGGCGACCAGAACTCCACACCGTCGACGACGTTGAATCCGATGTCCCCGACCAGCCGCTGCAACTCGAGCGGGTAGCGGAACACCCGGGGATAGTCGAGCGAAAAGGCGTCGCTGCGCAGTTCCAGCCGTCCGGTGCCGGCGGCGAATTGCAGGTTTCCGCTGAGCCCGGCGACGCCGGGGAATTCGCCGTTCGCGGCGACCTGCAGGCGCTCCAGACGGGCGCGCAGTGCCGGCGAGCCGCCGCCGGTCAGGGGCAGCAGGAAACGTACGTCATGCACCTCACCCCGCGGCCGCAGCGCGGCAGCTCGCTGCACGCCGGCCTCGTCGAGGCCGGCAGCCTGTGCCAGCGGCAACCAGCCGGCGACATCGTCGAGCTTGAGATAGCTCCATTCGCCCTGCAGGCTGGTCTGCGCGGCGCCGGCCCGGAACTCGACGTGTCCGCGGGTGGCCGGCCACAACCGGCCGTTCTCCTCGCGCAGCCTGAGCCCCTCGACGTCGGCCACCCAGCCGTCGGTGTCACGCCGGTAGCGCCAGTCGCCGCTGAGCTCGACAGCGCGCCAGCGCTGCAAGCTGCCTTCGGCGCTCCGCGCCTGCAGCGTTAGATTGCGCACGGCAGTGCGCGCGTGGGCGCCGCGCAGGGAAGATCCGGTCCACTCCATCCACAGCTCGCCGTCAACCGTCCCGGCCGCCAGCTGCAGCGGCGTGTCATGCCACAGTGCCGTCCAGTTGTGCAGCTGCACACCCTGCAGCATGGCGTAGAGTCTTACCGCCCACGACTGCGGAGCACCGGGCTCACCCACCACGTCCAGGTTCGCCGTCACGCGCTCGCCGAGCGCAATCGGCAGCGGCACGTCCAGGTGCAGTCGGTGGCGCGAATCGATGTTCTCCAGCTGCACGCTGATGTTGTCCAGGCGGTGCGTGATTCTGCGCCGCTCGTCAAACACACGTATCGAAACGTCGGACAGCGAGATGCGCCGCGGCACGGCGAACACCGCCATCACGTCCCCGGGTATTTCCCCGGCCCCGGGTTGCCCGGGGCGCCAGAGCTCGGTGTCCTGTAAAGCGATGCTGCCGTCGCGGCGAACGTCGAGCTGCAGCGCAAAACCGGCCAGCTCTATGTCGCGTACCACGCCCTGACGCCCGAGCAGCAGGTTCCACAGGTCAGTGTCGACATAGGCCTGGTTAACACCGAACATGACGGAGCCGCTGGCCGCATCGGCGACCTGCAGCCCGCGCAGGGTCAGTTGCGGGCCGAAGCCCCGCCAGCGCAGATCCAGACTTTCGACCTCGACGCGCTGCTCAAGGTAGTCGCTGAGCCAGCCCTCGACATTGCTGCGGTAGTCGGCAACGCTCGGCAGGATCAGACGCGCCACGCCGAGCAGCAGCGCCACGCTGATCACACACACGGCGATCAGCCACCACAACGACACGGCCAGGTGTTTGAGGAACCGGTTCATTACGCCCACGTGCCAGTGTGCATGCCCCGACCGGGCGGCGCGGCGCGATCGAGCAGCGATCGCCGCACCCTGACCCCGTAGCGTGATTTACCGATCGGGAACAACCTCCTCCAAGGCGTCCGAGGTACAAGCTTACACACTAGTGCGAGACAGAAAACGTGACAGGCCGTACATACATGACGATCACACGATCACGACGTCATACTGTTCCTGGCCATACATGGATTCCAACTGCAGGCGGATCGGGATACCGATGAACTCCTCGAGCTCCGCCAGGCTGGTCGATTCCTCGTCGATCAGGATGTCCACCACCGCCTGCGCAGCGAAAACGCGCAGCTCGCGGGCGTCGAACTGGCGCGCTTCGCGGAGGATTTCGCGGAATATCTCGTAGCAAACGGTCTCCGGCGTTTTCACCGAGCCGCGCCCGTCGCAGACCGGGCAGCTCTCGCACAGTGTATGCTCGAGGCTTTCGCGCGTGCGCTTGCGGGTCATTTCCACCAGGCCCAGGGACGACACGTCGCAGACCTGAGACTTTGCGTGATCGCGGTCGAGTGCCTTCTCCAGCGCACGCAGCACCTGGCGCTTGTGCTCGTCCTGCAGCATATCGATGAAGTCGATGATGATGATGCCGCCCAGGTTGCGCAGCCGCAGCTGTCTGGCAATCGCCTGAGCGGCCTCGAGGTTGGTCTTGAAAATGGTTTCCTCGAGCGTGCGGTGCCCGACGAAGGCCCCGGTGTTCACATCTATGGTGGTCATCGCCTCCGTCTGGTCGATAATCAGGTAACCGCCGGATTTGAGCTGCACCTTGCGCTGCAGCGCCTTGAGAATCTCGTCCTCGACGCCGTAGATATCGAAAATCGGCCGCTCGCCGGGATAGTGCTCGATACGCGCCAGAATCTCCGGAGTGAACTCGCGCGCGAACTCGCACATGCGCTGATAGGTCGTGCGCGAATCGACGCGAATCTTTTCCACGCCGCCGCCAACCAGGTCACGCAGCGTGCGCAGCACCAGTGGCAGGTCTTCGTGGATCAGGTCCCCGGCCTGGGCACCGCGTGCCCTGGTCTGTACCGCGTGCCAGAGCTTGGTGAGAAAGGCCATGTCGCTGAGCAGCGCCGACTCGTCGACGCGTTCGGCGGCGGTACGAACGATGTAGCCCCAGCTGTCGGCCTCCTGCAGCTGCGATTCGAGCACGCCGCGCAGGCGGTTGCGTTCCTCCTCGTTGTCGATCTTGCTGGACACCCCCAGATTGACGTCGTTCGGCATCACCACGAGGTAGCGCGAGGCCGTGGTCAGGTGCGTGGTCAGCCGCGCGCCCTTGCTGCCGAGCGGATCCTTGATGACCTGGACCAGAAGCTCCTGGCCCTCGCGCAGCAGGTCCTGCACAGCCGGCGCCGACCGCTCTTCGCCTGCGTCGTTGCCGGCCGGCCGGTTGTCCGCCAGCGTGTGATTCGGGTTCTTGCCGTTTTCGCGCGGCGGCGCGACGGCGATATCGGAAACGTGCAGAAACGCCGCTCGCTCCAGTCCGATGTCGACGAAAGCGGCCTCCATGCCGGGCAACACACGCACCACACGTCCCTTGTACACGTTACCCACGATGCCGAGATTTCGGCTGCGCTCGATGCTTATCTCCTGCAACACCCCGTTCTCGACCAGCGCCACGCGGGTCTCCTGCGGCGTTACGTTGATCAGCAGTTCTTCACTCATGCAACAGCTCTATACCAAAGCGCCCGAGCAGCTGTACTGCGTCGCACAGCGGCAATCCCACCACCCCCGAGTAACTGCCGTGGATGGTTTCCACAAACACCGCCCCGAGCCCCTGCACCGCGTACCCACCCGCCTTGCCGCGGGGTTCGCCGGTGTTCCAGTAAGCAAGGCGTTCGGCGGCGCTGCTGCTGCGCATAGTGACACGCGTGCGGTTGACCGTCGATTCGCAGCGCCGTCCGGCACACACCGCGACACCGGTGTGGACCCAGTGGGAGTGCCCGGCGAGGCGGGCGAGCATCTCGAGGGCGGCCTCGCGGTCCCGCGGCTTGCCGAACACCTCGTCCTCGAACTCGATCAGCGTATCCGCAGCCAGCACCGGCAGCTCGCGCGTGCGCGCGGCGGCGCGCCACCCCGCCTGCGCCTTGTCCACGGCCAGCTGCTCGGCCCGGGCCGGTGGCGCCAGCTCACCGTGCGCCGACTCGTCGACGTCGATCTCGATGACCTCGTGACCCAGTCCGACCTGGTCCAGCAGCGCGCGCCGGCGCAGCGACCGGGAGGCGAGGTAGATTTTCGTGCTCACCGGCAGTCAGTGATGATAGGGGTGGCCGTGCACCAGACTCCATGCACGGTACAGCTGCTCGACCGCAACCACGCGGGCCAGCGCGTGCGGCAGCGTCAACGCGGACAGCGACCAGCAGTGGCACGCCGCATCGCGGCATTGCTGCGCAAGCCCGTCGGCACCGCCGATCAAAAACGCGACGTCGCGCCGGCTCCCGCGCCACTGGTCGAACCGGCGCGCCAGACCTTCGGTGCTCCAGCCCTCGCCGCTGACGTCCAGCGCCACGACCAGCGCGGCGCCGGGCACTGCACTCAACAACGCTTGCCCCTCCTCGCGAACGCGCCCCGCGGTGTCCCTGGCTGACCGGCGCGAGGCGGCAACCGGACGGATCTGCAGCGAGCAATCGCCGCGGATCCGCCGGGCATACTCGGTGCACGCCTGCTCGGCCCAGGGCGGCAGTCGTTTGCCAACCGCGATCACATGCAGGCGCATGCCCGGGCCGCATCGCAGGCCGAACGCCGCGGCGCGAGCCGCACGAGGCGCAACACCGGCGCTATCCCAGCTGTCCGCGGCGCGGCAGGCCGTTCAGCGGTGGCGCCGGCTCAGCGCCCTCGTGTTCCACCGACCACAGCTTCTCGAGCTGATAGAACTCGCGCACGGCAGGCAGCATCACGTGCACGATCACATCGCCGAGGTCGACCAGCACCCACTCGCCGCCGCGTTCGCCCTCCACCCCCAGGGGTGTCACTCCGGCACGTTTCGCCTGCTGCACAACGTTGCCGGCCAGCGAGCGCACGTGCCGTTCCGAGTTGCCGCTGGCGATCAGCATGTAGTCGGTCACCGAGGTGCGGTCGGCGACGTCCAGCTGCACCAGATTCAGCGCCTTTATCTCCTCCAGGGCCTCGGTGGCGATACTCAAAATGGGGTTGTCATGCATGGCACATCAGTCCGACGGGTAAATGCGTTGTTCGGTAATGTAGTCGCGCACGCTGTGCGGAACGAGATACGCGATATCGCGCCGCTCGCTCAGGCGTCGGCGAATGTCGCTGGCGCAGATATCCAGCGCCGTCACTTCGCAGTGCAGGATCTTACCGGCACCCGCACCCCGCAGTTCGGCGCGGTCCCCGGCCAGCGAAAACTCCCCGGCCTGCAGCCGGAACCCGGGGCGCGAGGTGACCACCAGGTGCGCGAGCTCCAGGATGCGTTCCCAGCGGTGCCAGCGCTTGAAGGCCGCGAAAGCGTCGTCTCCCATGACGAACGCGAGGTTGGCTTCGGGCTGCTCCGCTTTGAGGGATTCGAGCGTATCGACCGTGTAGGACGGCGGCGGACGGTTGAGCTCACGCGGATCCACGCGCAGGACGGGCTGACCGGCAGTAGCCAGGGTCAGCATCTGCAGCCGCTGCTGCGGTGTAGCCAGCGGCTGGGCGCGGTGCGGGGACACATGGCAGGGGACCAGGCGCAGCTCGCTCAGCTCCAGGCATTCCGCGACCTCCAGTGCCGGACGCAGGTGTCCGAAGTGAACAGGGTCGAAGGTACCGCCCAGCAATCCGATCAACTGCATGCAGGGGCGACGTCAGAGGGAACGATCACGAACGCACGTGCCCGGCGCCGAACACCACGTATTTCTCGGTGGTCAGTCCAATCACGCCCACCGGCCCGCGGGCGTGCAGCTTGTCGGTGCTGATCCCGATCTCCGCACCCAGGCCGTACTCGTAGCCGTCGGCGAACGCGGTCGAGGCGTTGACCATGACCGAGCTGGAATCCACCTCGCGCAGGAAACGCTGCGCGCGATCGATATCCTCGGTGACGATGGCGTCGGTGTGGTGCGAGCCGTACTTCTCCACGTGCGCAATGGCGGTATCCAGACCTTCGACCACCCGCACCGCCAGCACGGGCGCCAGGTACTCCGTGTACCAGTCCTGCTCGTCGGCGGCGAGCGCCTGCGGAACCAGCTCGCGGGTGCGCTCGCAGCCGCGCAGCTCCACGCCATGTTCGAACAGCCTGGACGCGATCTCGGGTAGCAGCGCCGCGGCGACGGATTCGGCGATCAGCAGCGTTTCCATCGCATTGCACACGCCGTAGCGGCGCGTCTTGGCATTGACCGCGATCTCGACGGCCTTGCGGCGATCGGCGCGAGCGTCGATGTAGACATGGCAGTTGCCGTCGAAGTGCTTGATCACCGGCACCCGGGATTCCTCCGCGACCCGCTCGATCAGGCCGCGCCCACCGCGCGGCACGATCACGTCCACGTACTCACGCATGCGCAGCAGGGCGCCCACCGCGGCGCGGTCGGTGCTGGCGATCAGCTGCACTGCGCTGGCCGGCAGGCCGGCCTCGGTAAGTCCCCGCGTGATACAGCGGCCGATCGCGCAGTTCGATGTGAAAGCCTCCGAGCCGCCGCGCAGAATGGTAGCGTTGCCTGCCTTCAGACACAGGCCTGCAGCATCCGCAGTCACGTTCGGCCGCGACTCGTAGATGATGCCGATTACGCCGAGCGGCACGCGCATCCTGCCGACCTGGATGCCCGAAGGCCGATACGCAAGGTCGCTGATGGCGCCGATCGGATCCGGCAGCGCCGCGATGTCACGCAGCCCCTGAGCCATCGCTTCGATGCGCGCCGGCGTCAACTCAAGCCGATCGAGCAGCGCCGGCGCCAGCTGGTTCTCTCGCCCCGCCGCCAGATCCTTTTCGTTGGCCGCCAGCAGCTCGGGCGCGGCGGCGGACAACGCCTCGGCGATGCCCAGAAGGGCGCGGTTCTTCTGCGCCGTTTCGGCGCGCACGAGCGCCGCGGCGGCGGCACGCGCGGCGACACCGAGCCCGGCCATGTAGGTATCGGCGTCGAAGGCCACTGTTTCGGCGTTTGCGTTCATCCCGGTCCCGTTCGATCTGCGATCAGCTTAACAGTTTGCCGGCAAGTTCTCGACGCAGCGATCAGCGCTACAGCGCCAGCCGGCTGCCGGCGGCGCGTAATGCCAGCGCCTCCAGCGCCGCCCAGGGATCGGGGGCAGCGCCTTTGATCGCCCGGTCCGCAGCCGCCGCTTCCAGCAGCAGGTCCTGCCAGTCGCTGCGTCGCTCCAGCGCCCGCGTAACGAGCGGCTTGCGCCGCTGCCAGACGCCCGCCTCGCGCAGCACACGGTCGTGCGGAGCTCCGCGGGCGAACCCCGCCGCCACCGCGGCAAGGGTGCGCAGCTCACGCGCAATGCACCACAGCACCAGCACGCCGTCCACACCTTCCTCGCGCAAGCCACGCAGTACACGCAGCACCCGCAACCGGTCGCCGCCGAGCACGGCATCGGCGAGATCGAACACGTCGAAGCGCGCGCTGTCGGCCACGGCGCGCAACACGGCCTCCTCATCCAGGGCCACCGCGCCGCTCAACAGGCGAAGCTTCTCCAGCTCCTGCGCTGCGGCCAGCATGTTGTTTTCGACCCGCTCGGCGAGCAGCGCGGCCGCGGCCTCGCTCAACTGCATATCCAGCGTTGCGGCACGCTGCACCAGCCAGTGCGCAAGCCGCCGTTTCTCGAGCGGCCATACCTGGACCAGCACGCCGCAGTCGTCCAGTGCGCGATGCCAGGCACTGTCCTGCGCCTTGCGTTCGATGCGCGGGCCTAGAATCAGCAGCACTGTATCCTCGGGGGGTGCCGCGGCATACGCCTGCAGCGTCTTGCTGCCCGCCTGCCCGGGACCGCCCGAGAGTCGCAGCTCCAGCAGCCGTTGTGTGGCGAACAACGACAGGTTGTTGCCGAAATCGAGTAATCGCCGCCACTCGAACGCGCCGTCCGCAATCAGCACGCTGCGTTCCTCGTAGCCTGCAGAGCGGCAGGCTGCGCGCACGCGGTCGCCCGCCTCCTGGCGCTGCAGCGGCTCGTCGCCGCTTATCATGTAGACCGGCGCGAGCGGAGCCGCGAGGTGCTGCGCGAGCTTTTCCAACGGTATCTGCATGCGGCGATTATACGCGTGCTCCCCTTGTGCACGCCGCGTGGGTTACGGCGGCGTACGTGGGCGGGTTGCGGCAGCCCGTGCAGGTCGCCGACAATCCGGCATTCCCTTTGACAGGTAACCGTTAACTTTGCGCCACCGGAGACGTTCAATGCGGGGCACCGCGCAGGTACGCGCGGCGAGCGCTGTGCTCTTATGCCTGATCGTCTGCCTGATCCCGGCGCAGCCGACCCGCGCCAGCGAAGACTGTGTGAAACTCGTTTTCAACACCTGGTGCCTGGGCGGCGGAACCGGCACCCTGCCGCGCGGGGCGGCCGTTCCGGCGACCGGGACCGGTGCGTTGCAGTTCACCGACGGTGACAAGACGGTTCACGTCGACCTGGAGCTGGGCCGTATCGTGCACGTGTGGCGCGAGGAGCCCCCCGGCTCGTGGATCAGCTACATGGACTGGCGCAACAAGCTGATACGTATCTACGGACGCGGCACCGAGGAAAATAACTTTCCGCCCTCCGCCACCTCGCGCAGCTCACGCCTCAACGCGGTGATACGCGGCGAAGGCCGTGCGGAGACGTTCTGGCTGCTGCCCGGCTGGCGGGTGGCCGTGATCTGGGAAACCCAGGCGTACGTGCAGTTGAGCTACCGCCTGCAGAAAGCGGCTCAGGCCGGCAGCGGGAGTTCCGAGGGCCTGTGAGCGCCGCATCGGATCCCGGGGGCTTTTATACCTTAGTCCGCAACCTGCTGTTCCGCCTGGAGCCGGAGCGCGCGCACGATCTCGCCCTGGCGGCACTGCGTTATGCCATGCCCGTGGCGCTGGCGAGGCAGCTCCATCGGCGCGCGGCGCACGCGCCGGTGAACCTGCTGGGGCTCGCGTTCGGCAACCGCGTCGGCCTCGCGGCCGGTCTCGACAAGAACGGCGATTACATTGCCGCACTGTACGCGCTCGGGTTCGGATTTCTCGAGCTGGGGACGGTGACGCCGCATGCACAGAAGGGCAACCGCCCGCCGCGCCTGTTCCGCCTGCCGCAACACCAGGCGCTGATCAATCGCATGGGCTTCAACAATCTCGGGGTTGCGCACCTCGCGGCACGCGTGCAGCACTTCAGACAGGCGGTTCCGGATGCGGTGATCGGCATCAACATCGGTAAAAACCGCGATACGCCGCTGGCGCAGGCCGACCGGGACTACGCGCACTGCCTGCGCCGCGTGCACCGGCTGGCCAGCTACGTGGTGGTCAACGTCTCCTCCCCGAACACCCCGGGACTGCGCGACCTGCAGCAGACCCAGGCGCTGGACGCGCTGCTCGCGAAACTGCAGCAGGTGCGCGATGAGCTGCACGCTGCCGGCGAAGAGCGGCGCCCGCTGCTGGTCAAGCTCTCACCCGACCTCAACGACGACGACATTCCAGAGCTGGTCGAGGTGGTGCTGTCGCGCGGCATCGACGGCGTCGTCGCCACCAACACGACGGCAGGGCGCGCCGGCGTCGCGGACCACCCGCTGGCGGGACAAAGCGGCGGCCTGAGCGGCGCGCCGCTCGCCCCGCTTGCCGAGCACGTGCTGCAGGGTCTGCACGCGGCGCTTCGCGGCCGGCTGCCGATCATCGCCGCGGGCGGGATCCTGAGCGCGGAGGACGCCGCTCGCCGCATGGCATTGGGCGCCGACCTGGTTCAGCTGTACAGCGGCCTCGTTTACCGCGGACCGCGGCTGATTCGCGAAGTGGCGGAACGCCTGTCAAGAGCCGCGTAGCGACCGGCGGCCGCGCCTCACCGGCGGGTCAGGCGGTAGATACGCTCGCGCATCCGTTGCAGGCCGCGTTCGCGAAAACGCGGCGGCAGCTCCAGCTCCGGTGTCAGCTCGAGCGGATCGAGAACGAAACTTTCGCTGAACAGCAGCTCGACCTCGTCGCGGTGCACCGCGAACGGCGGTCCCTGCATTTCGCGCTGATCGTACTCCAGCGTGACCAGCAACATACGGGTGCCCGTCGCCAGCAGCGACGCGAGGTGGCGCGCATACCCGGGGCGCATGGCCGGCGGCAATGCGATCAGCGACGCACGGTCATACACGGACGCGACGCCCGGAAGATCGGCCGCATGCAGGTCGAAAAAGTCGCCCTGCAGCAGACGCACGCCCGCTGCCCGGTACTCCCGGAACGCGCCGGCGTCCGTTACCACGGGCGGGTGGCCGTACGCCTCGAAGAACGCCTTCACGGCGATGCCGCTCAGCTCGACGCCGGTCACCGGATGGCCGCGTTGAGCCAGCCAGCCCATGTCCAGACTCTTGCCGCACAAGGGCACGAACACCGGCTCCCCGGAGGCCCGCGCGAGCCCCGGCCAGTGTTTCTGCAGTCGGGGGTTCACGCGCTCGAGATGAAACCCGAGCTGCCCCTGCGCCCAGCGCTCCTGCCAGAATGCCTCGTCCATCCGCGCGTCGTCACCTCGCAAACCGAGCGGGCTATTCTAACCCGGGTGGGGGCTTACTACTGCGTACCGGCGAAATCGTCTAGAGTAACGGTGTGAGCAGCGAGCTCGCGCCATTCAGACGTCGAGTGATGCAAACTTCGCCGGCCACATCCGCGGACACCGAAGGCGTCACGTCGCCGGCGCTGCGCAAGACCGCAATCCTGGTGGTGGACGATGAGCCCGGCATGCGGAACTTCCTGCAGCGGGCGCTGCAACCGGAGTGCGCGTTGCTGGAAGTGGCCGACAGCGTCGACACCGGCGAAGCGCTGCGCCGGCGCTTTCACTTCGACCTGCTGATCGTCGACATCCGTCTGCCTGGGCGATCCGGCATCGAATGGCTCGAGCAGCTGCGTGCCGAGGGCGTGCGCACGGACGTGATCTTCATCAGTGCGTTTGCAGATCTGGACATGGCAGTGGCCGCGCTGCGCGCCGGCGGCGCCGATATGGTGCTGAAGCCGTTCCGCCTGGAGCAGATCCTGGCCGCGATTCAACGTTGCCTCGAGCGCCGCGCGGTGCTGCGCGAGAACACCCTGCTCAAACGCCGGGTGGACGAGCAGCCGGCGGTTTCACGCATTGTCGGCGAGAGCAGCAGCATCCGCGAGCTGTACCAGATCGTGGAGCGCGTGGCGCCGACCGCGGCAACCATCCTGATCGAAGGCGAGACGGGCAGCGGCAAGGAACTCATCGCGCGCGCCATTCACGAGCAGAGCACACGCGATGGCGCCTTTGTTGCCGTAAATTGCGGATCCATCGCGCCCGATCTGCTGGAAAGCGAGTTGTTCGGCCACACCAAGGGGGCGTTCACCGGCGCACAGTCGGCCCGCGAGGGATTGTTCGTTTATGCTCATCGCGGCACGCTGTTCCTGGATGAGATCGCCGAGATGCCGCTGGCGCTGCAATCGAAACTGCTGCGCGCGCTGGAGGAGAAGAGCGTACGCCCGGTCGGCTCGGACCGCGAGGTGCCGGTAGACGTTCGCGTGATCGCCGCCACCAACCGGCATCTGCAGGACGCGGTGGTGGAAGCGGGATTCCGCAAAGACCTGTTCTACCGCCTCAACGTCGTGACGGTGCGCGTGCCGGCGCTGCGCGAACGGCGTGACGATATCGCCCTGCTTGCCGGGCACTTCAACGAGCGGCTCGCTGCGGAGCTGGGTGCGCAACCGGTGGCGCTGCAGCATTCGGACATTGCCAAGCTGCAGGATTACCCGTGGCCCGGAAACGTGCGCGAGCTGCGTAACGTGATGGAGCGCTCGCTGCTGCTCGGTAAGTTGCCGGGCGACTGCTGCCAACTCGAGTCGGCGCAGGGCGCGGCCCCCGCCGCGGTCGGCTACCCCGGCGACTGGAGCCTGGCGCAGGTGGAGAAGCAGCACGTGCTGAGCGTCCTCGACGAGCTGGGCGGCAACAAGTCCGCGACCGCGCGCCGGCTCGGCATAGCGCGCAAGACCCTGGAGCGGAAACTGCGGCGCTGGGAAACAGCCTGACCGAGATGCCGTCGTTCAGCCATACGATCCGTTCCAATCTGCGCTACAAGCTGCTGCTGCTGGTCGCGCTGCCCTTCGTGGTCATCGTGCCCGCGATCCTGGGCGGCACGATCCTCTGGTCGCGCAGCTTCAGCTATGACCAGCTGTATCAACGCGTCACCACCGACCTGGCGGTGGCCGGCGATGCCTTCGAGAGCATTCAGCGCGACGACCTGCAGGCACTGGCCAGCACCGCCGAATCCTTTGCGTTCCGTTCAAGCCTGAGCGAGGACGACGACGAACAGCTGCGCGACATCATCGAGTTGCTGGCGCTCACCGCCGGTTTCGATTTCGTGCGTTTGACCGATGCCGGCGGGCAACCGCGGTTTCACCGCCGCGAGGGCAACGTCAAGGGCAAGGAGTCACGGCTCATGGAGCAGGTGCGGCGCCTCGGCATCGGCGCTTACGGCGTCGAGGTGTACACGAACGAGGAGCTGGTCAGGCTGGACGAAGCCCTTGCGCAACGCGCCAGAATGCCGCTGGTTGACACACTTCACGCGCAGCCCAGCACGCGTGATACTGAAGACCGCGCGTTGGTGCTGCGTGCGGTCTACCCGTTGAAAAACCGCGCCGGCGTGATCGTCGCGATGCTGGATGCCGGGGTACTGGTGAACCGGAACTTCGAGTTCGTCGACCGCATAAGAAACCTCGTTTACAGCCCGCGCACCGTTGCCGCCGGCGGCCGAGGTACGGTCACCGTCACCCTCGACGACGTACGCATCAGCACCAACGTCCCGTACGCGGCGGGGGAACGCGCGCTGGGCACACGTGAATCGGCGAGCGTACGGGCGGCCGTTCTGGAAGGCGGCTCCGACTGGGTTGCCCGCACCTTCGTGGTCAACGACTGGTACATCTCCGCCTACACACCGATTGTCGACGTGCATGGCGAGCGCGTCGGCATGCTGCACACGAGCCTGCTGGAACGGCCGTATCGCAGCGCCTACTACCGTGCCATCACCGTGCTGGGATCGGTTGCACTGCTGGCGATGCTTGCGCTCGGTGCGATCCTGGTACGCGGTGCACGCGGGATCTTTCGGCCCATCGAAACCATCACCCAGGTGGTACGCGCCACCCGCGCGGGCGACAATCAGCGCATAGGACCGCTTGCCTCGCAGGACGAGATCGGCGAGCTGGCGCGCGAGTTCGACAGCATGCTCGAATCGCTGGCCCAGAAGAACCGCCAGATCCTGGCGTTTACCGATCAGCTGGAGGACAAGGTCGCTCACCGCACCCGCGAGCTGAGCCGCAAGAATCAGGAACTGCAGCGCACGATCGACCTGCTGCACGAGACGCGCCAGCAGCTGGCGCTGGCGGAAAAACTGGCGGCGCTGGGAGAACTGACCGCCGGTGTGGCGCATGAAATCAACAATCCTATCGCGGTCATGCTGGGCAACCTCGAGGTGCTGGTAAAGGAGCTCGGCGCGCAGGCGGCACCGGTACAGACCGAGATCGATCTGATCGTTGAACAGATCTACCGGGTTCGCGCGATCGTGGACAAGCTGTTGCAGTACTCACGTCCGGGACACAACGCCGGTGAGGTCGAACCGGTTGACATCGAGCCGCTGGTGGACGACACGCTGTTGCTGGTAAAGCACGAGCTGGTGCGTAAACAGGCGCGGGTCGAAAAGCATCTGGGTGAAGCGACCGTGCACATCAACCGCCAGGAACTGCAGCAGGTGCTGGTGAACCTGTTGCTGAACGCCGCGCACGCCGTCGAAAACGGCGGCCGGATCGAGATCAGCGTGCAGCCATGGCGGGATATCGGCGTGACCCTGAGCGTGCTCGACTTCGGCAAGGGCATCGCCGCCGACGAGCTGCCCCGGGTGTTCGATCCCTTCTACACCTCCAAGGGGAGCGGCACCGGGCTTGGCCTGTCCGTGAGTTACAGCATCGTGCGCCACTATGGCGGGCACATCACGGCTGCCTCCGCACCCGGGCAATGGACCCGTTTCGACGTGCATTTGCGCTACCGGCCCGTTTACGAGAACGATTTAGCTGCCGCGGACAACTACGCAGCAAACACCTAGCTCACAATAATCTGGAGTCACCGATGGATGAAGAGGTTTTCAATCAGCAGATTCGCAAGTTTCTGAAGAAGGTGGGTATCACATCGCAGCGCGAGATCGAAAAGGCGGTACGCGCCGCGCTCGACAAGGGGACACTGGACGGCAGCGAGACGCTGAACGCCACCGTCACGCTGCAGGTATCGGGCGTCGACGTCTCAGTCACCATCGACGATACCATCAAGCTCGGTTGAGCCGGGCAGTTCCTAATCTCAACGGCACCCCGGAATCGCTGCTTGCGTGGCGGAGGTAAGTCTATCGTTCAACCGATCGTTTTCTACGGATTTAGATCACAGGTCGCAGGCAGTGCCGAGTTCCTGCACCGCGACGCTCTGACCGGCGTCGGCAAAAGTGCCAGACAAGTACTCGAAGTCATCGAACTGCGTGTAAAAGTAGGCATACCAGCTGTCGCCGTCGCGCCGGTAGACCCCGTCGCCGCGCCGCACGACAGGGTTCAGCATGCCGTTCACGTAGGTGTCGCGCTGCCGGAACATCGAGCCCACGACCTGGAGATTGAACGGCATCGAGAAGTGATTGATTTCCACCGCGTTCGATTCGCTGCTCGCCGGCCCTTGATTGATATCCGGGCAGCGGTAGTGACCATAGTCGTTGACCGTGTTGTAGCGGTGACCGTACGCCCCGCAGATCATCCCCGGCGTTTCGAATCCGTACAACAGGCCCAGCGCCGTGACCACAGTGGTGCTGGTTTCGTCCAACGGCAGAATGTTGCTCGCCGAGCGCAGACGCAGTTGGCCGTTTTGCATCGTGTAAGTGCCGCTGAACGTGAAATCCTGACCGGTGTCGGTGGTCGAGTACACATCGAACGTGCCGCCGGGCTGGAGATGGAAATAGTAGATCAGCACCGAATTGAAGCGCCCGCAGCGGTAGAGCACGTCGATGGGATTGCTTTGCGAGTACGGGAACAGCCGATCGATCTCCGCAATCAGCGCCTGCTGCCCATTGCCGCCGCCGCTCCCGCCGCCTCCGCCCGGGGTGCACGCAGCCAGCGCCAGCACGATGAACGCAAGAAGAAGCTTACCTGTCAGATGCCACATGATTCATGTATCCGTTGCAGTACGAGTGAACGCAGCTTAGTGAACGCTGTGGCGCGTGTAAGGCAACGGCCAAAAAAAGGCACGGTGATCTAATTACTTGACAGGGCGAAGGGCGATTTTCTCTGCACCGGAGTTGTGGAACAGCGCACGAAATACGATCGGGTTTCGGTGTCGTGATCGAGGCACGGCCGGCCTCGGTGTCGTGTCATGTGTGCCGCCACAGCAGCTCACCGCTGCGGCTCAGGTCGTAGCCGCCGAGGACCCGTGCCCGCTCGGCGCTCCGGTCGTCTTTGAGTACCTGCAGCAGGCGCTGCAGGAGTTCACGAAAATAGTTGGCGCGACTCACCGCCAGATCGACGTCTTCCCAGCCGCTGGGCAGGAAAGCCAGGCCGAACTCGCCGGCCACTGCGCAACTGCCCGGTGCCACGTCCGCATTGCCGGCGCGAAGCAGCATTGCCGCCTCGCGTTCGCTGGCCACCGTAGCCACGCATTGCAGGCGAGCCAGATCGGCTCGGCTGTGTGCCGCGGTCTCGAGGAGAAAACGCTGCGTGCCGCTGCCCTCGCCCCGCATTACCCAGCGGTAGTTGCCGGCCAATACCTGCTCGGCCGATTGTTTCGCCGGCAGCGCCGGATTCAGCAGCAGCCCGTGGGTGCGCCGGAACAGGTGAACGAGCACCCAGTTGCGGGCGTGGGCGTAGTGCCGCAGCAACGCCGGATGCCGTTTTCCGCTTTCATCGGCAGGGCCCCAGTGAACCACTGCCGCATCGACCCGCCCGCGATCGAGTAACGCGAGTCCCAGACGCGTATCGGTCGGCGAATAACAGATCAGCGCGTGCGCGCCGAGCGTGCTCGTGCAGTCCAGCACTACGCGCTGCAACAGCAGATCTTCGCCGCCGGACAGGATCAGCCGGTCGGTCAACGCACCGCTGTGGCTGGTCTCGAGCAGCCAGCGGTCGACCAGCTCACGCGGAAACAGCCATTTTCCGGCGGCCTTGGTGCCGGGCAGCATGCCGTCGGCGGCCAGTGCATAGACCTTCTTCTCGTTGATTTGCAGATACTGCGCGAGCTGGCGCACCGTCATGTATCGCGGCGGGGTATCCGGTGTGTCGGCCATGTGCTCCTCATGCAAAGGCGGCGAGCGCCAGGGGTCCGCTTCCCGGCAGAAATACCGGTCTGGCAGCGTGCTGAAAAACGCACGCGACCAGGCGGTACATGGATGTGCCGCCATGATTCGACAACCGTAAGTTGTTGAATATGGCGCGAGTCGGAAAACGCATTTCGAACGGAGCGCACTGAAAAGGTACACGGAAGTACTTCTTCAGCAACCTGCCGGGGTGAGCCCCGGATCCGCCCTGCGCGCCGGCGTACCGGGCGCCGCTGCCCGACGCAGCCGACGCACTGCCCGCGCTTCGTGACTGCCCGAGTGTACCATTCCCGAGCGCCGCTGGTTCATGCGTAAAGCTATGATTCAGCAGTCAAAACCTGCACCGATCGGGCGCTCTTCGTGCAACGCGCAAAGTAAAAATGTATGGTACCGGTTTGATCGCGGTTTCACCGGAGGCGGCATGCCGACAGGCGCTGGCGACAAGCCTACTACCGAGCGGCTGGTCTCGGTGACGCTGGAGCGTACCGACCGGCGCATGGGCCGCTGGGAGTACCCGAGCTGGCACATCGTGCAGGTGCGGGATCTGGGCGCCGGCGGCGCGGACGCGGCGTCCAGCGACCCGGGCGCAGCGCCGTTGCGGACCACCTGGCCGAAACTGCCGATCACGCTGCACAAGGATGCGATCGAAGGATACTGGTACAACCTGAGCGGCAACCTGCCCTCGGTTTTCGTGGTATGCCGCGAAGTCGACCATGACGAGGACGATGGTCCGCGCCTGGCCCCGGCCCGGGTGACCCTGAATCACGACGAGGCGGCCGCGCACCTGGAAACCGATGACACGGTATTGTCGATCGGCATGCCGCAGAGCCTTCTGGAGTGGCTGACGGCGTTCGTTGAACAACACTACAAGCCCGAGACGCGCAAGAAGCGTAAGCGGGCCGAATGGGGTGAGGAGGAACATGACGCGCAAAGACCCAGAGCACAGCGACCGGTCCGCGGACACTGAGCAGCGCAGCGGGGAAGATTTTCTGCAGCGCTGGTCGCGCCGCAAGCTGCGCGCGCGCGAGGACCTGCAGCCGCCCGCCGTCGCCGTCGATCCGCCTGCCGGTGTTCCGGCGGAGCAGCGCCCCGCGCCGCTGACCGACGCGGACATGCCGAGCATCGACAGCCTCAGCGAAGACAGTGACGTGGGCGGATTTTTCTCGCCCGGCGTCTCTGACAAGCTGCGAGAACTGGCCCTGAAAAAAGTGTTCGCGCTGCCTGTCTACAATCTGCGCGACGGACTGGACGACTATGACGATGACTACACGTCCTTCGAACCGCTCGGCGATACCGTAACGGCGGACATGCGCCACCGCCTGGAGCGCGAAGCGGCCGAGCGCGAACGCAAGGCACTCGAGCAGCAGCGCGCGGAAAGCGAGGCGACGGAGACCGACGCAGGCGAGCCCGCCCAAACCGCGGATACCGGCGCCGAAGACAGCGATGCCGAGGCGCAGGACGCGCAGCGCGAGCCCGAGGACCCGTTAGAGCCCACGCACCCGGAAGCCCCTCACCGTGACGCTTGACGCGCGGGCGTGGCCGGCGAGCGGCGAAGACGGACGGGCGCGCAGCAGGGCGTTGCTGTCGGCCGGCAGTCCGGTCGCCGCCACCAGCCTGATCGAGTTTCGCTCGTCGGGCCACCTGCTGATAATCGGCAATCCGACGCAGGCCGAGGCGCTGCGCCGCTCGTTGAGCGACGAGATCACCGCCTACGTGTTGATCCCGCCCGCGTACGCTTCTGCAGACGTCCCGAAGCCAGAGCGTTCGCTGGAGGGCAACGTGCACGGCATCAGCGGCCATCTGGGCGCTTTCGTCGTAACCGTCGAGGGTCCCGACGGGCCGCTCAATCCGGCACCGCTCCTGCGTGGCACTGAGCAGCAAACGTTCGATCTCGTTCTGGACCTGCAAAGAGCACCGCACTTACGACAAGATGTCCTCCCGGCTGGTTACTACGCGCCGCGCGGCGATGCGCATCGTCTCGACGAGGCGCTGGACGAGCTGCAGCAGCTGCTCGGGGAGTTCGAGAAGCCCAAGTACTTCGCTTACGACCCCAACATCTGTGCGCACGGGCGCAACGGAAAGTACGCCTGCCGCCGGTGCATCGACGCCTGCCCGACGCAGGCCATCGCCTCGGCCGGGGAGCGCATCGAGGTCGACCCCTATCTGTGCCAGGGCGGCGGCAGCTGTGCCACCGCCTGCCCGAGCGGCGCGATAACCTATGCCTACCCGAGGGCCAGCGAGACGCTCGGCTACGTGCGCGCGATGCTGAACGCCTACTTCGACGCGGGCGGCAGCCATCCCAGCCTGCTGTTTTACGACCGCGAGCACGGCGCGGGGCTGCTCGAGGCAGCGGCGGGTGAACTGCCGGAGCACGTGCTCGCGGTGGCTGTGGAGGAAATCGGCTCGGTCGGCATGGACTGCTGGCTGGCAGGCCTGGCGTTCGGCGCGGCCGACGTCACCCTGCTCGCAGCCCCGGGGACGGCACCCAGCGTGACCGGCGAAATGCAGCGCCAGCTGAGCTACTGCCAGGCGATCCTGGAAGGACTGGCGCTGGACGTGCAGCGCGTCACACTGTCGCTGGCAGACAGCGCCGCCGCGCTCGAGCAGGCGTTCTCGGAGCGGCGCGAAACCCTCTGCCGCTCGCCTTTCGAGACCTTCGACGAGAAGCGCAACACGGTGTTCACGGCGCTCGAGCGACTCATGCGCGTGGCAACGCCCGCCACGGACAGCATTGCGCTGCCGGCCGGAGCGCCGTTCGGCGACGTCAGCGTGGCGACCGAGGGTTGCACCCTGTGCCTGGCGTGCGCCTCCGCCTGCCCGGCCAACGCCCTGCAGGGTGGGAGCGACAGCCCGATGCTGCGCTTCATCGAGGCGCAGTGCGTGCAATGCGGGCTGTGCGTGACGACCTGCCCGGAGCAGGTCATCAGCGTCGCGCCTCGTTTGCTGCTCGACGCCCAGGCGCGGCGCGCGCCGCGAACGCTGCACGAAGAGCAACCCTTTCACTGCCTGGACTGCGGAAAACCGTTTGCCACCCGGAAAATCATCGAAACCATGCAGCACAAGCTCAAGGACCACTGGATGTTCGGTGACGAAGCCGCCGTGCGGCGATTAAAATTGTGCGACGAGTGCCGCGTCAAGGACATGTTCCGGCGGGAGGGCGGATTGAGTGAAACCGACAGGCACTAGGGTCCACGGCGGCCTCCGGCCCGGTCTGATCCCCGTTGAACAATTCGGGTCTAATTGACGCAAGTGAACGATCGAGATGCGTCATTTTGACGCAGCAACACAATAAAAGCTTGGTTGATTCGTTTCGGAGACTGGCAAATTGCCCCTATTACTCGGGAACTTCATAAAATCCGTGGCACGACAATTGCCCCTTCCAGGGTCAGAACAGGTACACGCAGCGCCACGGCAGACGTCATGAAAGCGGCGTCGGAAGAACAACTGCGCGCCAACGTGTACGGGCTGCTGGCTCGCTTGCTGGCGGCACCACCGGATGAGGACGTCCTTGCACGGCTTGCACAGATCGAAGCACAACCGGACGGCAATGGCCTCGCAGGCGCCTGGCACATGCTCAAGCTGGCGGCAGCCAGCTCGACTGTCGGGGCGCTCGACGACGAGTACCACGCGCTGTTCATCGGCATCGGCCGCGGCGAGCTGGTGCCGTTCGGTTCGTGGTACATGACCGGGTTTCTGATGGACAAGCCGCTGACCTACCTGCGCCAGGACCTTGCGGAGTTCGGGATTGCGCGTCAGGACGACGTCAAGGAACCCGAAGACCACGCCGCCGCGCTGTGCGAGACCATGGCCATTATCATCGGCCACGGCGACGAGATCGAGTTTGCACGCCAGCAGGCGTTTTACCGCAATCACCTGCAGCCGTGGATGCGGCTGTTCTTCGAAGACCTGGAGAACGCCGAGACGGCCACCTTCTACAAAGCCGTCGCGCGTCTGGGCAGGGAATTGATGGATTTCGAGTCGCAGTACCTGGCGATGCCCGCGTGAGGCGTCGGGGGTGGCGGCACATGAACACTACGCATGAGGCGAGCATCGCCTGGTGCAGGTGCAACCCGGCAGACTGTCGAAAACGTAATGCATGACGTTTTCCACAGCCTGCTGAAAACGTTAAGTGAGGAGAACCCACAGATGAGCAGTAAATCCTTACGCCGCGGCCGCAGACAGTTCCTCAAGGGAGTGGTTGTGACCGGGGGCGGTGCAGTACTGGCCGGTGTGGCCGGCGGGGCTCAGGCCACCGTGCAGCCCGAAGCGCAGCCAGGCGAGGCGAAAGCGAAGTCGCAGGGCTATCGGGAGACCGCGCACGTGCGCGAGTACTACGCGAAAGCACGCTTCTAGGCACACGGGAGAAACACCATGAAGCTGATCAAGAAACGTACCAGCTGCAGCGTAGCGGCGCCGACGCGGCAACCCGGCCAGGCGCTGGGTCATGCGGTCAATCGCCGTACGTTCATCAAGGGCTCCGGCCTCGCAGCGGCCGGCGCGGCCGCGGCGACGCTGGTGGCCCCGAGCATGATGAAAAAGGCCCAGGCCGCGAGCACCATGCCCAAGGCCGGCGTGAAGACCGAGTTGAAGCGCAGCGTCTGCACCCACTGCTCGGTCGGCTGCGGCGTGATCGCCGAAGTCCAGAACGGGGTGTGGACCGGGCAGGAACCGGATTTCGCCTCGCCGTTCAACATGGGCTCGCACTGCGCCAAGGGCGCATCGGTGCGCGAGCACGGGCACGGTGAGCGACGCCTTAAGTAC